>JALVQZ010000107.1:17224-40333 GCA_027036355.1 Acidimicrobiia bacterium
CCCGTGGGTCGACGCAGGGGCGGTCCGAGATTCGGTGATCGGGCTGGCGTCCGAGGTGGCGGTCGAGGCCTTGGTGTCGTTGCCGAGCCCGATCCCGAACGAGGCGCCCGACACCTTGCCGCTGACCCTCCGCGCCCTCGATGCCGTGGACCTCGACGTCGGATCGGTGGTCCGGCGCGGCGAGAGCCCGGCCATCGTCGAGTTCGACGACGGACCGGCGGCGGCGGGAGCGGTGGTGTGGTCCGACGCGGTCGTCACCGGCGATCGCTGCGTGACGTCGGTGCCGAAACAGTGGCACCTGACGGGTGGCTCGACGGCGACGGGTCTCTTCGTCGAGCTGCGACTCTTCAACCCCTTCGCGGAGCTCGCCAAGGTGGACATCACGGCGTTGTCGGAGTTCGGGTCGGAGCCTCTGCCCGAGTACGAGGGGTTCGACGTGGCCGGACGGAGCTGGGCGACGATCGACCTGACGACGACCCTCCCGTTGCGCGACGTGCTGTCGGTGCTCGTGTCGACGAGCCAGGGACTCGTCATCCCCTCGTTGGTCCTGTCGGGCGACACCGACGAGGCGTCGTGGCCAGGATCCGGTCCGGCGACGACGTGGGAGTTCCCGGTCACGGTCGCCGGTGAACTCGAGCCGTTCTTGACGATCTCGAACGCCGGCGATTCGCCGGTGTCGGTGATCGTCGACGTGTACGGCCCCGAAGGGCCCGTCGAGGAGGCGACGACGGTGGAGGTCCAGGCGTCGACCCCGATCAGGATCCCTCTGGGCGAGATCGCGGCTCCGCCGTTCGGGGTGCGGTTGCGATCCGACGGGCCCGTGGCGGCGACGGTGGAGGCGCTTCCTCCGGTCGTCGACGAGGAATCGGTGCCTCCCGAAGACGAGGACGGTGGCGAGGCTCCGCCACCCGTCGAGGGAGTGGCCGGGACGGTGGGCGTCCGAGAGCCCTCCGAGCGCTGGCTGGTCCCCGCGACCGGGGCGCTGGAGGACTCGGTGGCGACGATCTGGGTGATGAACACCGGTTCGACGCCGGCCACGGTGGCCGTCGAACCGCTGGGACCGGGGTCCCTGGAGCCCGACAAGGTGGTCGTCGAGGCGGGGACCGTGGTGGCCGTCGAGGTCGAGTCCGGCGATGACATCGAGGGGTACCGGGTCGTGGGTTCGGCGCCGGTGTCGGTGGCGGTGTCGATCGTCGACGCTCGCGGCGTGGCGTTCCTGTCCGCGGTCCCCGTCCGATGAGGTGATCTCCGTGGAGGTACTGATCCGTCTCGGCGTGGTGGTCGCCCTGGCGATCGTGGCGGTGGCGGTCGCTCGGGCGGCGGGTCGCTGGCAGCGGCCGTCGCATCCGCCGGTCGATGTGTCGGATCTGGCGCCGACGCCGGGCATCGTCGTGTTCACCTCGACGGACTGTTCCTCGTGCAAGGCGGCCCTGGCGGCGGTCGAGGCGACCGGGGCGCAGGTGCGGGAGGTCACGTGGGAGCTGGAGGGGGCGACCTTGGAGGATCGAGGCGTCGAGGCGGTCCCGTTGACGGTCGTCGTCGACACCGCCGGCCGTGCCGTCGGCCAGGTCGCCGGCGTTCCGCCGCGCCGATGGTTGCGGGCGGCATGGAAGCGGGCCACGGCGGACGAAATGCCCGACGCCGGGGACCAACGACGCTAGGTTCGCGCGCCATGAAGGCAGCCTGTGTCCGTTGTTCCGCGCCTCCGTCGGCGGTCCTGTCCTACGCGTACGACGTACGCGAGGCCTGGCTGGTCGATTTCGCGGGGGAGCGCATCGACGGGACGGGCTATCCGCTCTGCGTGACCCATGCCGATCGGATCACCCCGCCGCTCGGATGGGTCCTGCACGACCGACGCGTCCCGGAGCCATCGTTCCGGGACGTGGCCTGAGCGAGCATGCCGATCGATCGGGAGGTGATGGAGGCGCTTCGGGAGATGGGGGAACCCGAGCTGCGTCGTGTGATGATGCTCGCCAAGGCCCGCCTCGAACGATCGGGGGTCGTCTTCCCCGACGCGGGACCGGAGGTGCGGGTCCGCAAGCAGTGGGTGCGGTGTGGGAAGGCATCGTGCACCCGCTGTCCGCATGGCCCGTACTGGTACGCGTACTGGACCGAGGACGGCCGGCGCCGTTCCCGGTACCTGGGGAAGATGGAGGACATCCCCGAGGAGGCGGACCGCCAGGCTGGTGCAGAACGCGCGTGAACGGCCACCGCTGGTGGCAGAAGGATGGACGGGCGGGTACGATGGGAGGTCGAATGACGAGGAAAGCCCCGACCGGCGGTCTGCGCTGCACGACGTGCGGCCAGGAGACGGTCATCATGATCGAACTGAAGCTCCCCGACGGTACCGAGGTCGAGTTCTGCTCGTGTCATCGGTGCGAGTCGCGATGGTGGAACCGCGACGGTGAGAACCTGGAGCTCGGCGCCGTCCTCGACCTGGCGAACCCCAAGTCCTCCTGAGGCTCCTTCGGCTCCTAGGAGCGGTCCGGAGCTAGCCTCTCTCCGGTGACCGCCACCGCCGCGCCGCCCGAGACCGACACGATCCCGGAGGCTCCTCGGCCACGCCGTTCGAGGATCCATCCGGGGATCGTCGCGGCGATCGTGGCCGCCCCGACCCTCATGATCTTCCTCGTCATGTCGGGCGCCTTCGGCGGGTTCGTCAACGGTGCCGGTTCCCTGTGGCGGTTCCCCGACCTGTTCGTCGCCAACACCCCCACGGGCGGCGACATGGGCGCGCACGTGTTGGTGCCGAAGATCCTCGGCGAGGAACTGCTGCCCCAGGGTCGGATCTTGGGGTGGAGCAACGACTGGTACGCGGGGTTCCCGGTCTTCTACTTCTACTTCCCGCTTCCGGCGCTGGCGATCGTGCTCCTCGACGTGGCCTTGCCCTACGGCGTCGCGTTCAAGTTGGTGGCGATCGCCGGACTGGTGGCCCTCCCGCTGGCCACCTACTTCCTGGTCCGGTCGTTGGGGTTCGTCAGGGTCGTGGCGGCGGTGGCGGCGGTCGCCGGCGGGATGTTCGTGTTCATGGAGAGCTTCTCGATCTTCGGGGCCAACATCAAGTCGACCCTGGCGGGTGAGTACTCGTTCTCGTGGTCGTTCGCCTTGTCGCTGGTCTATCTGGGCCTGGTCGTGCGCGCCACCCGGGCGGGCAAGCGCTTCGATGCCTGGCCGGGCGTGGTGCTGGCGCTGACCGCGTTGAGCCACATCGTCACGACCATGGTGGCCGTCGCCGCCTCGCTGCCGCTGCTGGGGAAGCGTCACGGCCCCAGGACGGTGCTCACGTCGTGGGCCCTCGGGTTCTCGCTGGCCGCGTTCTGGGCGCTGCCGCTGCTGTCCCGGCTCTCGATGACGACCGACATGGGATGGGAGCCGGTGACGAACGTCATCGGCGACGCGATCCCCGGTTCGCCGCTCCCCGGCGAGTTCGTCCCGATCTTCGTGCTCGGGCTGCTGGGGCTCGTGTGGACGCTGGCCCGACGCGACGACGTGGTCGTCCTGGCCACGATGACGGTGCTGCCGCTGACCGGGTACGCGCTCCTGGCCGTGTTCGATTCGACCAAGCTGTACAACGCCCGGCTGCTGCCGTACTGGTACTTCGGCATGTACGTGTTCGCCGGGATCGCCGCCGGCCTGGCCGTCACCGAGGTGGCGCGGCGCTGGAACGACCGGCGGTTCGTGCTGTCGGTCGGCGCACCGCTGGCGGCGCTCGTGTTCATGGCCGCCACCGCCGTGTCGATCCACGACGTCCCCGGCTGGGTCAAGTGGAACTTCGAGGGCTACGAGGGCAAGGACGTCTACCCGGAGTACGCGGCCCTCATGGAGACCGTCGACGCGTTGCCGCCGGGCCGCATCATGTGGGAAGCCAACAACGACATGAACAAGTACGGGACGCCGATGGCGTTGATGCTGCTGCCGTACTGGTCGAAGGGCCACCCCTCGATGGAGGGGCTGTTCTTCGAGTCGTCGCTGACGACCCCGTTCCACTTCCTCAACGCCTCGGAGGTGTCCGAGCGTCCGTCGAACCCGGTGCGAGGCTTGAACTACCGGGGGCTCGACTTCGACCGGGGTCTGAAGCATCTGGCCCTCTACGACGTCGCCTACTACGTGTCGTACACCGAACGCGGGGCGCAGGAGGCTCGAGCCGCAGGGCTCGAGGAGTTGGCGGTCTCGCCACCGTGGACGATCTTCGCGCTGCCCGAATCGTCGGCGGTGGACGTGGCCACCGTCCGTCCCGTCGTGTGGGCCGGTGAAGAGGACTTCGTCGAGGCGTCGCTTCGGTGGTACGACGACGTGGACAACCTCGACCGCTGGATGGTCGCTGACGGTCCGGCGTCGTGGGATCGTGTCTCGGCCGTGGAGGATCGCCTCGAGTCGACGGTGCCCTACGTGGGTGCCGACCCGGTGGTGTCGGACGTGGTCGTCGGCGACGGCACCGTGTCGTTCACCACGACCGCGGTCGGGATCCCGCATCTGGTGAAGGTGTCGTACTTCCCGAACTGGGAGGCGACGGGCGCCGAAGGACCGTACCGAGCCGCGCCGTCGCTGATGATCGTCGTCCCCACCCAGGAGCAGGTAACCCTCGAGTTCGTGGACAAGGGCGCCGAGAAACTGGGTATGGCGGCAACGATCATCGCCCTGGTCGGGCTCGGGGTCTACGGCTATCGCCGTCGCGCCCAGGGAGCGACCTCGTGAAGGAGTACCTGGCGACGTTCATGAACCGAGAGGCGCTGGCCCAGTTCGTCAAGGTCGGCATCGTCGGGGTGGGCAACACCGTGGTGTCGTTCGCCTTGTTCAACCTGTTCCTGTGGGTGGGGATGTTCTCGGTCGTGGCGGTGTCGGTCGCCTTCGCCATCACGACGTTCCTGTCGTACCTGGTCAACCGGGCGTGGACGTTCGAGCTGACCGATGGGAAGGTCTCGGGGCGCGAGACGGCGCACTTCTACCTGGTCAACCTCGCCGCATGGGCGGTCACCGCGGGCACCATGTGGGCGGCGGAGACGTTCTTCGGTCCCTTGTCGACGTTGACCGCCAACGGCGTCTACCTGGCGACGTCGATCGTGATCTTGTTGCCCAAGTTCGCGTCGTACCGCGACATCGTATTCGGCGATGCCATCGAGGCCGCCAGGGTGATGCCGTCCGAGCCGCAGGGCTGACGCGGCGGCCCTCAGGACGTCTCTTCGGCGAGGATGCGGCGGAGGCGCCAGACACCGCGAAGGGTGCGGGGGACCCGCTTGAGGAGGCTCGATTTGGCCGGACGGCGTTCCTCGACGAGGGCGGGGACCTCGGCGATCCGGTAGCCGGCGCGCTCGGCGCGGATCACCAGCTCGGTGTCGAAGAGATCCTGGGTGGAGCGAACGGCGGGGGCGAGCTCCTGGACGACGTGGCGGCGGACGGCCTTCATCCCGTGGGTGTCGCTGACCGTCGAGTGGAGGACGAAGCGGAGGATCTTGTTGAAGGTCCACGTCGCGAGCCGGCGGACCATGCCCCTTCGGTCGTCGGCGCCTTCGGCTCGCTTGGATGCCAGCACGAGGTCGGCCTCGTCGTGGTCGAGGACGTCGCGAAGGAAATCGGCGGAGAAGTAGTCGATGTCGAAGTTGACGACCCAGTCGCCGTCGGCGGCGAGGAACCCGAGGCGCATCGCGGCCCCGTAGTCGGGTTCGGGTGACCGCAGCAGCCGGAGGTGGGGATGGGTGGCCATCGCAGCTTCGACGAGCTCGGCGGTGCGATCGGTCGATCCGTTCTCGACGAGCGTCACGGTGACCTCGGCGGGGACCGACACGAGGTCCTTCATCAGCTCGTCGATGGCGTCGGCGACGTACGCCTCCTCGTTGTGAACGGGGATGACGACCGAGATGCGAGGGTCGGGGGGCGTGGACATGCTCGCTGGAGTGTACGGGAGGTTGATCCGCTCGGTTCACGCTGAGCCGTAGACTCGCGCCATGGATCTCTCCACCATCTTCAAGGCCTACGACGTGCGCGGCGTCGTTCCCGACCAGCTCGACACCGAGGCGGCCCGCCGGATCGGTGTCGGGTTCGCCGAGTTCGCGGCGTCCCCGACGGTCATCGTCGGTCACGACTGCCGCCTGTCGTCCCCGGATCTGGCCACAGCCCTGGTCGACGGCATCACGTCGCGAGGCGTCGACGTCATCGACATCGGGGAGATCACCACCGACATGCTCTACTTCGCATCGGGTGACGAGGACCTGCCTGGGGTGGTCATCACCGCATCGCACAACCCGCCCCGGTACAACGGCATGAAGTTCTGCCTGGCGGGGGCCGCACCGGTCGGTGTCGAGACCGGCCTCGAGGACATCAGGCGGATCGCCGAGACCCCGCCGACCGATGCCAAGCCACGGGGCGCGGTGACCCGGCGGGACATCTCCACCGCCTATGTCGATCACCTGTTCACGATCGTCGACGCCGACGCCATCGGTCCGCTTCGGGTCGTCGCCGACGGTGGCAACGGCATGGCCGGCGTGGTGCTCCCCGAGGTGTTCGACCGGATCCCGGCCACGCTCCATGGCCTGTACCTGGAGCCCGACGGGACGTTCCCGAACCATCCGGCCGATCCACTCAACCCGGAGAACCTGAAGGACCTCGAGGCGTCGATGGAGAAGCTCCGTCCGGACATCGGGGTGGCGTTCGACGGTGACGCGGACCGGGCGTTCTT
Organism: Acidimicrobiia bacterium; assembly: GCA_027036355.1. Classification (GTDB taxonomy): domain Bacteria; phylum Actinomycetota; class Acidimicrobiia; order Spongiisociales; family UBA5794; genus JALSQW01. The sequence continues at coordinate 23,898 of JALVQZ010000107.1, forward strand.
CGTCGACGATCGCCGCCGGCCGTTGTCCGGGTCGACGACGACGGCGATCATCGCCGAGTGGTTCCTTCAGCGCGAACCCGGAGCGACCGTCGTCCACAACCTGATCTGTTCCAAGGCGGTGCCCGAGACGATCGTGCGGGCCGGCGGGCTGCCGGTACGGACCCGGGTCGGCCATTCCTACATCAAGCAGGTGATGAAGGACACCGGGGCGATCTTCGGTGGCGAGCATTCGGGCCACTATTACTACCGGGACAACTACCGGGCGGATTCGGGGATCCTCACCATGCTGGTGCTCCTGCAGATCCTCTCCGAGCGGGGCATGCCGCTGTCGGAGCTGCGGCGGACATACGAGCCGTACGTCGCGTCGGGGGAGATCAACTTCACCGTCGCGGACAAGGACGCCGTGATGCGGGCCGTGGAGGAGGCGTTCTCCGACGCCGAGATGGTCGACCACCTCGACGGGTTGACGGTCGACCTGGGCGGCAACCGCTGGTTCAACCTGCGCCCATCGAACACCGAGCCGGTGCTGCGACTCAACGTGGAGGCGCCCGACGAGGCGCAGATGCGTGAGCTGGTGGCCACCGTCGAGAAGATCATCCAGGAGGAGCCATGACCCCCGATCCGATCGTTCCCGCCGAGTTGCTCGCCATCATGCAGTGCCCCGCCTGCGGTGGCGGATTGGAGGAACGGCGGGAGCCGCCGACGCTGGTCTGTGTCGCCTGTGGGTTGCGGTACCCGGTGGAGGACGGCATCCCGAACATGCTGGTCGACGAGGCGCTGCCACCCGACGACGAGGACCCGCGATGACGGCGATGTTCGATCGCATCCTCGAGATCCCCGCCCAGCTCCGGTGGGGTACGAGCCTGACGGCCCCGGAGCCGGCCACGGGCCGGCCGGTGGTGCTGCTCGGCATGGGCGGATCGGGGATGGCTGCGGCCGTCGCCGCCCTCGAAGCCGAAGGATCCGGTTCGGTGGTCGCCACCCACCGGAGCTACGGGCTGCCGCCGTGGGCCGGCCCGGCGGGGGCCTTGGTCGTGGCCGTGTCGTATTCCGGCAACACCGAAGAGACGCTTTCGGGCGTCGAGGAGGCGCTCGAGCTGCGGCTCCCGGTGGTGGCGGTGACCTCGGGCGGGACCCTGGCGACCATCGCCGCCAACGAGGGGTTCCCTCACGTCGAGGTTCCCGGCGGTCTGCAGCCTCGGGCCGCGTTGGGGTACCAGGCGGCGGCGACGATCGTGGCGCTGGCGGGGGGCGGCTACGTCGAGCATCCCGCGGCGGTGCTGGAGGAGGCGGCGGAGGGTCGGATCCCGATCGTCTATGGGGGCCATCCGGTGGCGGCGCTGGCCGCCTATCGCTTCAAGACACAGATCAACGAGAACGCGAAGCGCCCGGCGTGGTCGGCGGAGGTTCCGGAGATGAACCACAACGAGCTGCAGGGCTGGGCCGAGGCGGCGACGTTGCGGGACTGCACCGGGGTGATCTACCTGCGTGACCGCTACGACCACCCTCGGATCGCACGGCGGCTCGACCTGATGGAGGTGGTGTTGCGTGACCAGGCCGAGCGCCTCGGCACCGTGATCTCGGAGGGTACGTCGGCGGTGGCGAGGTTCTTCTCGTTGTGCGTGGTGGGCGACGTCATGTCGGTGGAGATGGCTCGACGTGACGGGGTCGATCCGACGCCGGTGGTCGAACTGGAGGATTTCAAGACGCAGCTCGGGAAGGAGCCGACATGAACCACGACATCGCCGATCCGGCGCTCGCCGCCGAAGGTGAACGCCGGATCGAATGGGCCGAGCGGCGGATGCCGGTGCTGGCGACGATCCGCCGGCGCTTCGCCGCGCAGCGGCCATTGGAGGGCAAGCGGATCGCGGCGTGCATGCATGTGACGTCGGAGACGGCGAACCTCATGCGGACGTTGGTGGCCGGTGGGGCGTCGGTGGCGCTGGCGGCCTCGAACCCGCTGTCGACCCAGGACGACGTGGCGGCGGCGCTGGTGGAGATGGGGATCCCCGTGTTCGCCCGCCGGGGGGAGGATGCCGACACGTTCTACCGCCACATCCATGCGATCTTGGACACCGAACCCGATCTGGTCTTCGACGACGGAGCGGACACGACGACGGTCCTGCACAAGGAGCGTACGGAGCTGCCGATCCTCGGGGGGATGGAGGAGACCACCACGGGGGTGATCCGGCTCCGGGCGATGGCTGCCCAGGGGGTGCTGCGGTTCCCGGTGGTGGCGGTGAACGATTCACCGACCAAGCACCTGTTCGACAACCGGCATGGGACGGGCCAGTCGTCGCTGGACGGCATCTTGCGAGCGACGAACATCCTGTTCGCGGGAAGGACCGTCGTCGTCGGGGGATTCGGCGACTGCGGCTGGGGGATCGCTCGTCGGGCGTCGGGTCTGGGCGCCCACGTGGTGGTGGTCGAGGTGGATCCCATCCGTGCGGTCTCGGCGGCGATGGAGGGGTACCGGGTGATGACGTCGATGGATGCGGCCAGGGTCGGCGACGTGTTCATCACCGCCACCGGTGACATCCACGTGTTCAGGGCCGAGCACTTCGCGGTGATGAAGGACGGGGCGATCCTGGCCAACGCCGGGCACTTCGACGTCGAGCTGGATCTCGTGGCGCTCGATGCGATGGCCGACGCGAAGCGTCGCCTGCGCGAGAACCTCGACGAGTACACCCTGCCGGATGGGCGTCGCCTCCTGGTGGTGGCCGAGGGCCGGTTGGTGAACCTGGGGGCGGCGGAGGGTCATCCTGCCGATGTGATGGACATGTCCTTCGCCGACCAGGCCCTGGCGGCCGAATGGCTGGTGGACAACGGCGCCGGCCTGGACCCCGACGTGTACGTGCTGCCGCGGGAGCTCGACGAGGAAGTGGCCCGGATCAAGCTGGCGTCGATGGGCGGAGGCCTCGAAGCCCTCACCGACGAGCAGCGCCGCTACCTGTCGTCGTGGGAGATCGGCACCTGAGGCGACCATTTGGCGAACCCAGGGTTGTGGGAGCCCCTGGAGGGCTTCGCCGGCCCACGGTTGGGGGAGCGACCGGCCGTCGGGGGTCCCGTGACCGACCGTCTTTAGCGATCGTTAAGCGCGTCGTGCGACGATCGGTCCGTGGAGACACGACGGGAACTCGGGCCGGGGGGCCATCGCGCGAGGCGGCTGGTCGCCGGGGGCATCGTCGGACTCGTCCTCGCCGCGTCGGTCGCCGTCGCCTCGCCCACCCTCGCCCAGATCGACGACCGCGGTCCTGAGCTCCCCGAACCCGCCATGCGGCCGGGAACCTGGCTCGGTTCGGGTTCCGTCGTCGGTCAAGCCTCCCTCGAGGATGAGGGAGCCATCCTGGCGATGACGATCGACCTCGATGGCGGGTTCTTCATCGACGTCCGCGGGCCCGAGGACATCTCCGGGGAGTGGGACATCATCCCGACGAGTCGCAGCGAGATCGACTTCCTCTTCCCCGACAACCGGTACGCCAACTTCAAGGCGACCTACAGCGGGACCGGGCCGATCATCGGGAACGCGACCAGCTTCGACGTCGTCATGCTCGTCGAACAGAAGGGAACCTTCTGGGTCGAAGGGAGCGCCTATGCCGCCAACATCAGCGACGAGCTCTTCATCCCGAACTTCGTCAAGGTCAGACGCGCCTTCTGCAACGAGGTCTACGGGGACTGGACCGCCGCATGGGAGGCCAAGTTCGAGGAGTACTACTGGACCCCGAACTTCGACGGCAACTGGGTGGCGGTGCGCCAGACGCCCGAGTTCGAGACGGGGATCGACGACGGCCAGGAACCCGACGAACTCGTCCGGGGGCTCAACCAGGTCCTCGACGACTGGGATGCGCTCTCCGCAGAGCTGTTCGGTGGCGACTGGGGCGCGCCCCTCGGGGCGGACGAGTGGGGCCGGATCGCCACCATTCTGGATCGGCTCGACGCCTGGCTGAACCAGATCCGCAACCTCACGCCTTGTGAGAAGACCAACTTCGCCGCAGGCCAGCTCGAGTACTTCGAGACGTCTCTCCGAGACGCCATCGCCAGCCTCACCGACCTGGCACTCGCCTCACCCGACGTGTCGGCGGAAGCGGCCGACGACCTCGTCGACCTCGGCCTGCGCTCCGGCACGACCCAGCCGTCCTTCGACGAGGCGACCAACGAAGGGTTCCGGATCGTCATCGAGAGGGCGCTCGACGACGTCGTCGAGGTCGCAGACGACGGCGGGAAGCCGACCATCACCTGGGACGAGATCGACGCCGCCCTCGTCGAAGTCGCCGCCCGGCTCGCCCAGAAGCTGGGCCTCGAGGAGCTCCGTCTCCCGAGCAGCGAGCTGCCCGTGCCCGTGTCGAGCCTCATCGAGCGGTTCGGCGGATGAGCCGGCGAGCGCTTCTCCTGTGGGCGGTGCTGGCCATCGTCGCGGCCGGATGCTCGAACCGTCCCGACGCCACGGCCGCACCCACGACCTCGGCGGTGGCCGACGCCTCGACCACCTCGACGGTTCCCGCCGCCGATCCGGACCCCGCCACCGACGACGGGATCGTCGTCGACGGCCCCGTGCCCGAGCGCGGCGCCATCTCGACGACCACCGGGCCGCTCGAATGGGGCCGACCCGAGCTGGCGTGGGAGCCCGTCGCCGGAGCCGTCCGCTACGAGGTGACGCTCTTCGCTCCCGACGGCTACGGCTACTGGGCCTGGCAGGGAACGGCGACGTCGGTCCACGTGGGCGGCGAGCCGCAGCTCCTCGCCGACGCCGCAGGGCCGACGGCTGTCACCGGCATGACCTGGCAGGTTCTCGCCATCGGGCCGGACGGCGCCGTGATCGCCCTCAGCGAACGAACGGCCATCGGGCCATGACACCAACACACCGACACGACCCGAAGGGAGCGGTGATGAAGAGGATCGCGCTGATCGCGGCGACGGCGCTCGTCGCCGCCGCCTGTGGGGGGAGTAGTGGTACGGCGGGGTCGCCACCGTCGACCCCGCCGGCCACGACCGCCGCTGCCGGCGACGCCGGGGCTCCGGGGACGACGGCCACCGGCGCCACCGGCGGATCCCCGGCAGGAGTCCCGGGCGGGGAGGTCTCCCTGGACGCCGGCACGTTCGTGCTGTGCCCGGTCATCACCGCCAACGCCGACGAGCTCGCCGCCATCGTCGGGATGACGATCGACCCCGAGCGCGGCACCGAGGAGACGTCCTCGAACGAATGCAACATCAGGGGACTCGAGGCCAGCTTCGTCAGGGTCCAGATCGGGTCGTCGTTCGACGGAACCGTCGAGCCGTACGTCGAATCCATCGACTCGGACGGACTGATCGTCAGCAAGGCCATCGAGGTCAGCAGGGACGCCGTCTACGCCACCGACGGCTACCAACCCCACGTCGTCTTCTCCCTCGGCGATCGCCTCGTCATCGACGTCAACGCCGAGGTCGAACAGCCCGACCTCGCGCGGGATCCCGGCTACGACCCCATGATCGCCTTGGCCACCCGGGTGCGCGAGCTGCTCATCGAAGCGAACTCCCCCTGAGCGCTCCGGCGCCCACGGCCGGTTCCGAGCCGATCACGGAGCGTCGACCGGCAGGATCTGGATCCGGTCGTCGGGCGACGGCGCCGGGCGCTCCCGCAGGTCGACGAGGACGTTGTCCTGCTTGGCGATCCGGCGTGCCTCCGCCTCGCGCAGGACCTCGAGGATGTCGCGCTCCATCAGCTCCTCCCGATCGAGGAGCGCGTCACGCAGGGCTTCGACCAGATGCCGATGGTCGGCCAGGAGCCTGGTCGCCTCGTGCTTGGCGTCCTTGAGGAGCCGATCGACGACCTTGCGGGCCGTCGGGTCGCCCAGCACCCTGGCCACGAGGTTGCCGCCCGCGATCCCCGGATCGAGCGCCCGGAACGAGATCAACGTGCCTCCCAACCCGAACGAGCCGACCATGTCGGCGGCCAGGCGCGTCGCCGCCGCCAGATCGCCCGCCGGTCCGGTGCCCGCCTCGCCGAAGAACACCTCCTCGGCCACCATCCCCCCCATGGCGATCTGCAGGAGGGCCTTCATCTCCGACTCGGTCCTGGTGAACCGTTCCTCCTCGTCTCGATGCGCCAGCAACCCCAACGATTCCTTGCGCTTGATGATCGACAGGACCTCGAGCCTCCGAGTTCCCGACAGGTACGCCACCGTGGTGTGCCCGGCCTCGTGGGTGGCGATCCTCCGGCGGTCGTCCTCGGTGTACTCCACCGGAGCGGGGAGTCCGATCTCGACCTCCATCTGGGCCTGACGGACGTCGTCGGCCGCCAGCCTGCCCCGGCCGTCGCGCATCGCCACCAGCAGCGCCTCGTCGAAGAGCCGTTCCAGCGCCGCCGGGGTGTAGCCCATCGTCGTCGCCGCCAGCGCGTCCCTGGCCGCATCGTCGTCCAGGTCCGGGACATGGGCCCGGCGCTCGAGGAACAGGTCGATGAGCTCGCGGCGATCCGCCCGAGAGGGGAGGTCGAAGGTGAGGATCCGGTCGAACCGGCCGGGCCTGAGCAGAGCCGGGTCGAGGGAATCGGCCCGGTTCGTGGCACCGATCAGCAGCACGTTCGCGAAGGTCGCGGGCCGGGTCTTCAACGTTCGATGCTCGGGCAGGTAGCGGTTCACATAGCGGATGACGGCGTTGCGCATCCGGTCGATCCTGCTCGGCTGGTCGAAGCTCTGCATCTGGATGAGCAGCTCGTTGACCACTCCGCCGGTGCCCTGGGCGATGGCCGACGGCTCGATCCGGCGAGCCCCGAAGATGGAGGTGGTCGGCATGGCCGAGAAGCCCAGCGATCCGCGGCGGGTGCCGATCGCATCGATCTCCTCGATGAAGCCGATCGCTCCGCCTTCCCTTCTCGCCACCTTGCGGAGGTCCCGGAAGTAGGTGCGGATCTTCCGCGCCGTCGCCCCGTACCACATCGACTGGAACGCCGTCGATGACACGTAGAGGAACGGCACGCCCGCTTCCTTGGCCATCGCCTTGGCCATGTGGGTCTTGCCCGTGCCCGGCGGTCCCTCGAAGAGCACGCCTCGTCGTGGGGTGCCGCCCAGCTCGGTGCGGAAACGCTCGTGGTTCAAGAACACGTCCAACGTCCTGCGCACCTCGGCGGTGGTGTTCGCCATGCCCTTGACGCCCTCGAACCCGAACTCGAGCTGTTCGGGAAGGAAGATCGTGTGCGGCGATCGCCCGTTCCCCACCATCGGGAGCACGAGGACCAAGCCGAGCATCACGATGAGCAGGATCCCCGGCAGCCAGAACATCGCGTCGGCGGGGAGCTTCGGCCATCCGGGGGAGACGGGGTCGCCGACGGCGATGCGGTACCAGAGCCACACCGCGACCGGGGTCAGGATCACCGCCAGTCGACCCAAGCGCGCCCGTCGCTGTCGTTCCCTCGTCTCGGACACGTCGATGCCCATGCGCCCCCTGCTCTCCGTTCGCTGCCCGCTCTCACGATACGATACGCGGTGTGGGTGTGTCGCCACGAACAGTGGTCATTTCGTCCTCCGCATCGCGTACTAGTACCCGACCCTTCGACGCGGTACGGTTCGTCGGTGCCGCACCGTCTCCCCCTCGCCCGTCGCGGCGGTGAACGTCATCTCGGCGACGGGCTCGTCGTCCGCGCCGCCTACGCCCACGAGGCCGCGGCCCGCCGAGCGGTCCACGATCTCAAGTACCGTCGCAACCTCGCCGCCGCCGACACCCTCGCCGCGGCCATGGCCGCCCTCGTTCCCCGCGACGCCGTCGTCCTCGTGCCCGTTCCGCGGTCGGTGGGCCGGCGTATCCGCTACGGCATCGACCCCGCCGCCGAGCTCGCTCGTCGGGTCGGCCGTCGCGTCGACCTCCCCGTCCTCGCCTTGCTGCGCCCCGGCATCTGGTGGCCTCGCCATGCCGGCCGGTCCGGTACACGGCGATCCACCGCCCGGTTCCATGCTCTCGCGGGTCCCTTCGGTCCGGGGATCGTGCTCGTCGACGACGTCGTCACCTCCGGCGCCACGCTGCGTGCCGCCGCCCTCGCCTTGTCGGGTCTTCCGACCCATGGGATCACCGCCACCATCGGGGGTACCATTCGGGGAGAGGTCGACACATCGCCGGAGGTGCATCACCATCGCTGAGCATCCCCGCACTCGATGCAGCAGGTGTCACTGCGCCCGCGGAACCGCGGGCGCAGTCGTCTATGAAAGGAGCAACGCGTGAGCGTTCGAATCCACGGTCGGAACATGCACCTCGAGGACGAGCTGAAGCGCCTCGTCGAAGACAAGATCGAGCGTGCGTCGCGGATCCTCGACGGTGACGGCGACGTCGACGTCGAGTTCACCGAGCACACGAACCCGCGCCAATCCGACGGTCGGTACGAGGTCGAGATCACCAGCGTCGTCGCCGGTCACGTCGTCCGTGTCGAATCCGCCGCCTTCGACGCCCGCACCGCGTTCGAGACCGCCTCCGACCGCTACGAACGTCAGCTTCGCAGGCTCAAGGAACGACTCGTCGACCGGCGGCGGGCTCGCGGCAACCACGACAACAAAGCACTCAATACCGTCCCGGAACAGGACGAAGAAGAACCGGATCGGACGAACGCGATCGTCCGCGAGAAGCGGTTCGCGATGAAGCCGATGACGGTGGAGGAGGCCGTACTACAGATGGAGATGCTCGGACACGACTTCTTCTTCTTCCTCGACGGCGAGAGCGGCAAGTACGCCGTGCTCTACCACCGGAGAGACGGGAACCTTGGACTGATCGAACCGGAGTGAGATGAAGAGGCTGCTGGTAGTCGACGATGTGCCGCTCTTCCGTGCCGGGCTCACCTCCGCACTCAAGGAAGCGGGCTTCGACGTCGTTGGCGAAGCCGCCGACGCCGAGGGTGCGGTCGGCCTGGCCGAGAGCCTCCAACCCGACGTGGTCCTCCTCGACGTGCTCATGCCGGGCCTGTCGGGTCTCGACGTGGTCGAGAAGATCACCGCGGTCGCCCCGGGCGCCTCGGTCGTGCTGCTCACCGGCAGCGAGTCCGAGGAGGACCTCCTCGCCGCGATCAAGGCCGGCGCCCGCGGCTACCTCGTCAAGGACATGCCCTTCCCCCAGCTCGTCGACTCCATCGAAGCCATCGCCGCCGGCGGAGCCGCGATCTCACCCCAGATGGCCGGCAAGCTCTTCGACGTCGGCCGTCATCTCCTCCGCCATCAGGAGCTCCTCCAGAGCCGCAGACCCACGCTGACCGGCCGGGAGATCGAGGTCCTCGAGATGGTGGCCAAGGGCCACACGAGCAGGGCCATCGGCGAGCTCCTGTTCATCAGCGAGAACACCGTCAAGAACCACATCCGGAACATCCTCGACAAGCTCGGCCTGCACTCACGCAACGAAGCCGTCTTGTACGCGGTCCGCGAGAACCTCATCTCCCTCGGATGACATGAGCCAGCCCGCCGCCATCGACCGTGTCGACGCCGAGACGCTCGACGTGCTCAACGGTCTCGGTGCGGCCTGGCTCACCCACCAGCTCTACCCCGATCCGACCGCTCAGCCGCCGTTCCTACGCGCCGTCGACCTGCTCACCGCCCACGCCGGCAACCTGCCGCCGGTGGGGGTCGGGCCCGGATTGTTCATCGTCCAGGGCGTCGAGGTGCAGCCCGAGCGCGACGGAGTGGAGAAGCTCGCCAGGCAACTGTTCGTCCACGACGTCGAATGGATCGAGTTCGTGGGTGAAGCCGTACCGCAGGGGCTCGCCGCGTTCTTCTCGGTCATCGCCACGGACGAGGAAGCCGTCGAAGCGGAGGGAGGCATCGCCGCCTCCCTCGTGGGTGCCCCGTCGGCCGGCATCCGGGTCAAACAACGCGGCCTCCTGAACCTCGTCGCCGGCGAAGGCCATCACCTCGACGACGAGGACGTCGACGCCTCCGCCGATCTCGACATGCTGTCACCGCTGGCCGCCATCGCCATGCATGGCGCCGAAGCCCACGAGATCGCCGCCGCGGTCGTCGAGGACGCCGACGAGGTCGACGAGGGGAGGGCCACCGACTACATCGACGCCTTCCACGAGCTCGGTGAGCAGATCGACCGGATCCTTGGCGATCCCAGTGGCACCCTGCTGTCGGGCATCCGGATCCCCGCCGACGATCCCTACCGCACCGTCCGGACGTTCATCGAGTCGTTCTTCCAGCTCCCCCGCTGGCTCCAGGTGGAGGTGATCGAACGGGTCCTCGCCGAGATGGATCGACCGGACCACCAGATGTTCCTCGATCAGTTCTCCGGCCACGACCTCATGGACCTGATGGGAGATCTCTCCGACACCGGCACCGAGCGGCTCCTCGCCTACGCCGTCGAAGCCTCGTCGGAAGGCTCGGGACATCCCCTGGACCTCCTCGCCGGCCTCAGCTCCGCCGTCGAGGTGGAGGCCTCCCGCAAGTCCGTCGCCGATCGCGTCTCCGCCGTCGTGTCGGCCGCCAAGCAAGGCGTCGTCGTCGAAGATCTCGCCGCGATCCGCACCGAGATGGAAGCGGCGGTCGACCCCCTCGCCCTCGAACGGATCATCATCCGGGGACTCCTCGAATGTGAGGAGCGCCGCGACCGGTTCCAGCGTGCCGCCCGGGTGTGGACCGGCCGGGTGACCCGCCACGTCCGCAACGGCGATCTCGCCGCCGCCGCCGGGCTGCTGGCGGGCGTGCTCGACGATCCGCCCTACCCGCCGGCCAGGGAGGAATCGATCGCCAAGGCGCTCGAGCGGATGACCACCGCCGACCTGTTCCGGCGTCTCTCCCGTCACGAGGAAGGCGAGGAGGAACATGTGGCCGTCATCTTGGACCGGATCGGCCGCATCGCCGTCGACCAGCTCGTCCATCGTCTCGCCGAGGAGGAGGACGCCACCAAGCGTCGCGCCCTCGTCGATCTCCTCGCCGTCGCCGCCCGCCGGCGTCCCGACGAGCTCGAGCCGTACCTGTCCGACCCCCGCTGGTACCTCGTGCGCAACCTGGTCACCGCCCTCGGCGGTACCGCCAACCGCGACGCCATCCCCGGTGTTCGCGTCGTTCTGGATCACAGCGACCATCGGGTTCGCATGGAGGCGCTCCGTGCGATGGTGAAGCTCGCCAAGTCCGACGCCGCCCCGTTCGTCGTGCGCGCCCTCGGTGACGACCACGAGCGGGTCCGAACCACCGCCGTCGCCCTCATCAAGGGAACCGAGCTCGACGACGTCGAACGGCTCGTGGCCGCCGAGCTGCGCGCCGACCGGCTCCCGGTCGATGCCGCCCTGGCCGCCATCGCCATCCTCGGAGATCGAACCGATCCGATGGCGATCGCGGTCATCGACGAGCTCGCCTCGAGGCGGTTCGTCTTCGGGAGCCGCCGTCGAACCCTCCGCACTGCCGCTCGCGCGGCCAGGGATCGGCGCGCCCCATGAGCAACCTCGCCGAACGCCAGGTCGCCGGGTTCCTCAACGCCCTCCGCCGGCTCGCCCGGCAGGTCGGGCTCTATCCCGAGGGCCACCCGGCCACCGAGGAGGCCATCGAGATCGTGGCCCAGGCCGCCCACGAGCTCCTCGGCGACGACGGTGAGGTCGCCCTCACCATCCACCAGGAGGCCTTCTTCCGGAACCGCATCGTCGTCCCCCACGCCTCCCTCGAGTACCGCGGGCTCCTCCAGGAGATGCAGATCAGGGGCGTCGACTCGATCACGATGGTCCCGCCGATCTCCCGGGCCGACCTGTTCGATCTGGCTGCGTTCGTCGGCGGCGCCTCCGACGACCTGCCGGCCGACGGCACGATCCTGCTCAACGAGCCGATGACCACCGATCCGGAGCTCGAGCCGACCCCGGCCTCTCGACTTCGCGCCTCCTACGGGTCGACCCTCGACGCCGTTCGCCTCGCCTCCTCGGCTCTCGTCGCCCGCGGCAGCTTCGAGCTCGGCACGGTCGTCGACGCCGTCGAGGGCCTCTTCGAGCACGCCCTGGCCCATCCGGGTGCGGCGTTGCTGCTGTCGACCGTCAAGTCGCACGACGAGTACACCTTCTTCCATTCGGTCAACGTGTGCATCCTGTCGCTCGCCGTCGGCCAGATGGTCGGTGTCGACCGCGACATCCTCGTCCCCGCCGGCGTCGGTGCGGTCCTCCACGACATCGGCAAGGTCGCCGTCTCCCCGTCGACGCTCAACTACCCGGGCCGGTTGTCCGACGAACAGTGGAAGGAGATCACCGTCCATCCCCAGGAAGGCGCCCTCGCCATCCTCGCCGCCGGAGGCCCAGGATCGGAGATCGCCGCCAACGTCGCCTTCGAGCATCACGCCCGCTTCGACGGCACCGGCTATCCGGGGATCCGGCGGGGTGGCATCCCGCATGTCTACAGCCGCCTGGTCCAGGTCGTCGACACCTACGACGCGATCACCTCCCGGCGTTCGTACCGGCGGGCCGAGAGCCCGTCGCGGGCGCTGCAGATCCTCCTCGAAGGCGCCGGCAGCGCCTGGGACCCCGATCTGGTGCGCTCGTTCATCCGGATGATGGGGATCTACCCGCCAGGGTCCATCCTCCGCACCGTCGACGGAGCGATCGTGGTGGTCGTCGCCAAGGTCGACGAACCGGGCTCGCCCCTCCCTTCCATGATCGTCGTCGATCGTGGCGGCGCCCACCTGCCCGCGCCCGAACCGCTCCTCGTCCCGGTCGAGAGGATCGCCGAGCAGGTCCTTCCCGAGGACGTCGGGGTCGACCCGGCCGCGCTCCTCGAACACATCACCGAGGACGTCGCGGTGTGACCGGCCTCGTCGAGGGTGTTCGGAAACCGCCTCTGCGGCCGTAGTATCTCCTCACGATGACCGTACTCTCCAAGGTCCTTCGTTTCGGCGAAGGCAAGCGCCTCAAACAGCTCCAAGGTGTCGTCGACCGCGTCAACCGCCTCGAACCCGAGTTCGAGGCCCTGACCGACGAGCAGCTCGCAGCCAAGACGATCGAGTTCAAGGAACGGATCGCCAACGGCGAACCCCTCGACGACCTCGAACCCGAAGCGTTCGCCGCCGTCCGGGAAGCCGCCAAACGGACCCTCGGGCAGCGCCACTTCGACGTCCAGATCATCGGCGCCGGAGCGTTGCATCGCGGGTGGATCGCCGAGATGCGCACCGGTGAAGGCAAGACCCTCGCCGCCACCATGCCGTCGTACCTCAACGCCTTGGGCGGCAACGGCGTCCACATCGTCACCGTCAACGACTACCTGGCCAAGCGTGACGCCGAGTGGATGGGACGCATCCATCGGTTCCTGGGCCTCGACGTCGGTCTCATCCAGGCCGACATGACCCCCGTCGAGCGCCGTCCCGCCTACGCCGCCGACATCACCTACGGAACGAACAACGAGTTCGGGTTCGACTACCTGCGCGACAACATGGCCATGCGGCCGTCGGACCTGGTCCAGCGGGGCCACGACTACGCCATCGTCGACGAGGTCGACTCGATCCTCATCGACGAAGCCCGGACACCGCTCATCATCTCGGGCCGGGTCGGCGAGACCGGCAAGTGGTACGAGGAGTTCGCTCGCATCGTGGCCCGCCTCCGGCCCGAAGAGGACTTCGAGGTCGACGAGAAGAAGCGCCAGGTCATCGTCACCGAGCAGGGGATCGCCAAGGTCGAGCAGATGCTCGGCGTGGACAACCTGTACGACTTCTCCAACGTCGATCTCGTCCATCACCTCGACGTGGCGCTCAAGGCCCGCACCCTGTACCAGCGGGACGTCGACTACCTGATCCGCAACGGTGAGGTCATGATCGTCGACGAGTTCACCGGGCGCGTCCTCGAGGGTCGGCGCTACTCCGAGGGTCTCCACCAGGCCATCGAGGCCAAGGAGGGCGTCCGGATCAAGGAAGAGAACCAGACCCTCGCCACCATCACGCTGCAGAACTACTTCCGGATGTACGAGAAGCTCGCCGGGATGACCGGCACCGCCCTCACCGAGGCCGGTGAGTTCGCCGAGATCTACGGGCTCGAGGTCATCGAGGTTCCCACGAACCGTCCCATCGCACGGATCGACCAGCCCGACCTGGTGTACATCGACGAGGAGCACAAGTTCGCCGCCGTCGCCGACGACATCGAGGAACGCCATCGTCTCGGCCAGCCGATCCTGGTCGGCACCGTCTCGATCGAGAAGTCCGAGCGGCTGTCGAAGACCCTCAAGAAGCGGGGCATCCCCCACGAGGTCCTCAACGCCAAACAGCACGAGCGGGAAGCCCACATCGTCGCCCAGGCGGGCAAGCTCGGGGCGGTCACCGTGGCGACGAACATGGCCGGTCGCGGGGTCGACATCATGCTGGGCGGCAACCCCGAGGAGCTCGCCAAGGCCGAGCTGGCCCGCAAGGAGATCCTCCCCGGTACCGAAGGCTACGCCGAGGCCCTCGACGAAGCCATCGCCCGGCACAAGGTCCAGACCGACGCCGAGAAGGACAAGATCCTCGACCTCGGCGGCTTGTACGTGCTGGGTACCGAACGACACGAGTCTCGCCGGATCGACAACCAGCTCCGAGGCCGCTCGGGGCGTCAGGGCGATCCCGGCGAATCGCGCTTCTACCTGTCGCTCGAGGACGACCTGATGCGACGGTTCGCCAACGAGCGGGTCGCGTCCATCATGCAGCGCCTCAAGATCCCCCCGGACGTCCCCATCGAGCACAAGATGGTCACCAAGGCCATCGAACGGGCCCAGACCCAGGTCGAATCCCAGAACTTCGAGATCCGCAAGAACGTCCTCAAGTACGACGAGGTGATGAACACCCAGCGGGAGATCATCTACAAGTGGCGGAACGAGGTCCTCAACGGCGACCATCCCGACGAGCTCGTCGCCGGCTGGCGCACCGAGGTGATCGAGACGGAACTCACCTCGATGGTCGCGGGCATCGATCCGGCCGAATGGGACTGGGACGAGCTGCTCTTGCGCATCCGCCGGCTCTACCCGACCGGCATCACCCGTGACAGCTTCGAGCATCCCGACGATCTGACCGTCGACGAGCTCATCGATGCCTTCGCCGCCGACATCGAAGCCCGGTACGCGGAGCGGGAGGAGACGCTCGGCCCCGACATCATGCGCCAGCTCGAACGAACCGTCGTCCTGTCGATCATCGACAACAAGTGGCGCGAGCATCTCGCCGAGATGGACTACCTGCGCTCCGGGATCGGGCTGCGGGCCCTGGGCCAGAAGGACCCGCTCGTCGAGTACCAGCGGGAAGGCTTCGACGCCTTCGCCGCCCTCGTCGACGAGGTCAAGTTCGATTCGGTGCGCTACCTCTTCCACGTCGACGTGGTGCGCAAGGAGCAGCAGCCGAAACCCGTCCAGGTCACGACCTCGTCGGCGAAGTCCGTGACCCAGCTCAAGACCCGTCAGGCCAAGCGGGACCCCGACAAGGTCGGTCGCAACGATCCGTGCCCGTGCGGGTCCGGCAAGAAGTACAAGCGCTGTCACGGCGCCCCGGGCGCCGAGCCGCTCTCGGCGAGCTGAGGGCCGCCCGGGCGCTTCGCTACCCTGGTCGCCATGGAACCCTCAGACCTGCGTGCCAAGCTCAGCGAACTCCGTTCCCGTCTCGACGACGCCCGGAGGTTCCTTTGACGTCGAAGGCAAGCGTGCCGAGCTCGAGGAGCTGAGGAAGCAGGCCTCCGAACCGGATCTGTGGAACGATCAGGACCGGGCTCGGGCCGTCACCAGCAAGCTCTCGCGCTACGAGCAGACCATCCAGCACGTCGAGGACCTCGCCGCTCGCCTCGACGATGCCGAGGTGCTCATCGAGATGGGCGTCGAGGAGTCCGACGCGGCCACCTTGGGGGAAGTCGAAGCCGAGCTCGCCGACGTCGAGGAGGACCTCGCCAAGCTCGAGCGTGAGACGCTGTTCTTCGGTGCGTACGACGATCGTCCGGCCATCATGACGATCCACGCGGGCGCCGGAGGCGTCGATGCCCAGGATTGGGCCGACATGTTGTTCCGCATGTACACCCGCTACCTGGAACGCTCGGGCTTCGGCTACGAGGTCGACGAGTACCAGCCCGGCGACGAGGCCGGCATCAAGTCGGCGACCATCACCATCAAGGGACCGTTCGCCTACGGGACCTTCGAGGGAGAACGCGGCGTCCACCGTCTCGTGCGGATCAGTCCGTTCGACGCCAACGCCCGTCGGCACACGTCGTTCGCTGCCGTCGACGTCGTCCCCGAGGTGGAGGTCGAGGAGGTCGACATCAACCCGGACGACCTCAGGATCGAGACCTTCCGGTCCCAGGGCGCCGGCGGCCAGCACGTCAACGTCACCGACTCGGCGGTACGGATCACCCACGAGCCGACCGGGGTCGTGGTGTCCTGCCAGGCGGAACGATCGCAGATCCAGAACCGGGCTCGGGCCATGCAGATCCTCGCCGCCCGTCTCGCCGAGCTGAAGCGCCAGGAACAGCAGCAGGAGATCGACGCCATCCGCGGTGAGCAGACCGAGGCGGCGTGGGGCCGTCAGAT
>JALVQZ010000108.1 GCA_027036355.1 Acidimicrobiia bacterium
CTCCACGACGGCGACGAGCCCCGCCCCCGCCACGACGACCGCCACGACCAAGCCCAAGGACCGCACCCCTCCGAAGATCACCGTGACCAGTCCCCGCGACGGCGACATCGTCACCACCGACCTCGTCACGTTCAAGGGCGAGACCGAGCCCGGAGCGAAGGTCTTCTCCGGCCCGTTCGAGGCCGACGTCGACGACAACGGCCACTGGAGCATCAAGCTGGTCGTCACCGAAGGGCCCAACGGCGCGGTCTTCTTCGCCAGGGACGCGGCCGGCAACGAGACGAGCGTCCGGATCGTCGTCCACTACGAACCTCCCACGACCACCACCCGACCCCGATCGACCACGACCACCACCCACCCACCGTCGGGGTCGGGGTCGACGACGACCACGACCACCGCACCGCCCACCAACCAGTGGTCGCCCAACTGGCCTGCGGATCCCGCCGGCAAACGCAACGTCGAGGACTGGCGCAGCACCGTCGCTCGCTACTGGGACGAGGACAAGGTCGACTGCGCTCTCGGCCTGATCTACCGGGAGTCGCGCGGCGACCCCCAAGCTCACAACCGGTCCACCGGAGCCGTCGGCCTGTTCCAGCATCTCCTCAAGTACTGGCCCGGGCGGGCCGGCGCCGCCGGCTTCGTCGACGGCAACGGGTTGTACGCCGACCCGTACAACGGTGAGGCCAACATCGCGGCCTCCGCCTGGCTCGCCGGCTACTACGAGTCCCGCGGGCTCGACTGGTGGAAGCCCTGGGGCAGCGCCCCCTCGTACGGCACCTGCCAGCCGTAACGAACGGCTCGATCGCGACGCGGTACCATCCCGTCATGAACATCCCCTTCAAACGCTTCCTCGGTATCGGCGGGGTCCTGGCGGGGGTCGGCGCCACCATCTGGGCCCTTCGCGACCGGCTCCTCCCTGCGCCGCAGATCCCCGAGGGACCCCCGCCACGGTTCCGCACCGCGGCGGCACCCAGCGCCCCGATCCCCGCAGGCGACGACGACCTGACCGACATCAAGGGCATCGGACCCGTCTACGCCGGGCGGCTCGCCGACGCCGGTGTCACCACGTTCGCCGAACTCGCCGCAGCCGACGCCGCCACCCTCGCGCCGCGCATCCACGTTCCCGAACCGTCCGTCGCCGACTGGATCGAACAGGCCGCGAGACGGACCTGACGTGTACCTGACCGCCCCCGAGGATCTCACGTCGCTCCTCGGAGAAGACGAACCCGCGTACCGCGCCGACCAGCTCCGGGACTGGCTGTACCGCACCCCCGTGCTCTCGGTCGCCGACATGACCAACCTGCCCGCCGAGCTCCGTCGACGGCTCGCCGACCGCCACTGGCCGTTCCGCCTCGAGATCGAGCAAACCGCCGACGACCGCACCACCCGCAAGTGGCTCTTCCGCACCCCCGACGGAGCCGCCATCGAGACCGTGCTCATGGGGTACCCGAAGCGCACCACCGTGTGCATCTCCTCACAGGTGGGATGCGCCATGGGATGCACGTTCTGCGCCACCGGACAGTACGGCTTCGAACGGCACCTGGAGGCCGGAGAGATCGTGGCGCAGGTCGCCTACGCCAACGCCGCCCTCCGCCGCTCCCCCATCGCGGGATCGCCGGACCACGTCACCAACGTCGTGTTCATGGGCATGGGCGAGCCCCTCGCCAACTACGACCGGGTCCGTGAGTCGCTCCGCCGCCTCATCGAGACGATGGGGATGTCGGCCCGTTCGATCACGGTCTCGACCGTTGGGGTGGCACCGGGGGTCCGCCGCCTCGCCGCGGAGCCCTGGCCCGTGAACCTCGCCATCAGCCTCCACGCCGCCGACGACGCGTCCCGCTCGGAGATCGTGCCGCTCAACCGCCGCTACCCCATCGACGATCTCGTCGCCGCGGCGAGGGAGTTCTTCGCCGCCAAGGGTCGGCGGGTTTCCATCGAATGGACCCTCATCGCCGGCAAGAACGACTCGGACCGCGACGCCGCCGCCCTCGCCGGCATCGCCGGACGGATGCGGGCCCATGTCAACGTGATCCCGCTCAATCCGACCCCGCTCAGCGACGAGCGACCTCCTGATCCCTCCCGCGTCGCCCGTTTCGTGCGTGCCCTCCGTAGCGCCGGGATCACCGCCACCGAGCGGGACACCCGAGGCCGCGACATCGACGCCGCGTGCGGTCAGCTCCGCCTCCGCTCCGCCCGCCGCACCGAGCTGCCCGACGCCGCGGCCGCGCCACGGTAACGTGACGGCGATCGACTCGAGAGGAACGACACGATGCGACTCGAACCAGGGGACGCCGCACCCCCGTTCACGCTGACCGACGACCAGGGACGACAGGTCTCGCTCACCGACTTCGCCGGCAGGAAGCTCCTCATCTACTTCTATCCGAAGGCGTTCACACCCGGATGCACGACCGAGGCGATCGACTTCTCCGAGCGGTACCCGGACCTGTCGCGTGAGGGCTACGAGGTGATCGCCATCAGCCCCGACGATCCCGAGCGCCTCGCCCGCTTCAAGCAGGAGCACGGACTGCCCTTCGTGCTGCTGTCCGATCCCGACCACGTCGTCGCCGAAGCGTACGGAGCGTGGGGAGCCAAGAAGAACTACGGGCGCGAGTACCAGGGCATCATCCGCTCGACCTTCGCCGTCGATCCCAACGGCACCATCGTCGACGCCTGGTACAACGTGCGGGCGAAGGGGCATGCGGCTCGCGTCGCCCGGGAGCTCGACGTGGAGCCGGCGTGAACGCGATCCGGACCGCGGTGTTCCCGGTGGGTGGTCTCGGAACCCGGTTCCTGCCGGCGACCAAGGCGCTGCCGAAGGAGATGCTGCCGGTCGTCGACAAGCCCCTGATCCAGTACGCGGTGGATGAGGCTCGCGCCGCCGGGATCGAGCAGTTCGTCTTCGTGACCGGTCGCGGGAAGTCGGCGATCGAAGATCACTTCGACCGCAACCACGAGCTCGAAGCGACCCTGGCGGACAAGGGCAAGGACGAGCTGCTTCGCTCGATCACCGACGACCTCCTCGACCCGGGCACCGCCGCGTACGTGCGGCAGATGGAGCCGCTCGGTCTCGGCCACGCCGTGTGGTGCGCCCGCCACCTGATCGGGAACGAGCCGTTCGCCGTCCTCCTCGCCGACGACCTGATCCACGGTGACGGGCCATGTCTCGCCGATCTGGTCGCCACCCACGCCCGCACCGGAGGGTCGGCGATCGCCGTGATGGAGGTCGATGCAGACGAGGCGAGCCGGTACGGGATCATCGAACCCGGCGACCGCACCGACGCCGGCATCGAGGTGCTCGGCATGGTCGAGAAGCCCGCGCCCGACGAAGCGCCCTCCAACCTGGCGATCGTCGGACGTTACGTGCTCCGCCCCGAGGTCATGGAACTCCTCGGAAGCCAGGGCTCCGGCGCCGGCGGAGAGATCCAGCTCACCGACGCACTCCGCGGGCTCATCGGGGTCGCGCCGTTCCATGCGGTCCCCGTCCGCGGCACCCGCTACGACTGCGGCACCAAGCTCGGGTTCCTCGAGGCGAACGTCGCGCTCGCCCTGTCCCGCCACGATCTCGGTGGAGACCCCCGCCGGGTGCTCCGGGCGATCCTCGAGACCTAGCACCCGGCCGACGTCCGGGTCGCGCCGGAGGCGTGGGAGAATCCGCTGCGACGACTCACGAAGGGACCTGCCATGTTGAGCAAGCTCGAAGCGCTCCTCGAAGCCGGACAGTCGGTCTGGCTCGACTACATCCGGCGGGACCTGCTGGACTCCGGAGAGCTCCAGGGGCTCGTCGCCGAGGGCATCCGAGGGCTCACCTCGAACCCCACCATCTTCCAGAAGGCCATCGCCGGGACCGACCTCTACGACGACGAGATCCGGCACCACGCCGGCGAACCGCCCGAACGGATCTTCGAGGCGCTCGCGGTCGCCGACATCCGAGCGGCCGCCGACGTCCTCGCCGACGTCCACCGCGACTCGAGCGGCCGGGACGGCTTCGTGTCGCTGGAGGTGTCCCCCGTCCTGGCCGACGACGCCGAGCGGACCATCGCCGAGGCCCGGCGTCTGTGGGGTCTCGTCGACCGTCCCAACCTGATGATCAAGGTCCCGGCCACCGACGCCGGGGTCGTGGCCCTGGAGCGACTCATCGCCGAAGGGATCAACGTCAACGCGACCCTCATGTTCTCGCTCGCCCACTACGAGGCGATCGCCGGCGCCTACATCCGCGGGATCGAGCACGCTGCAGATCCGTCGGCGGTCGCCTCCGTGGCGTCGTTCTTCGTCAGCCGGGTCGACACGAAGACCGACGCCGCCCTCGAGAAGGTCGGCACGCCCGAGGCCCTGGCGCTGCGCGG
This sequence comes from Acidimicrobiia bacterium, assembly GCA_027036355.1. Classification (GTDB taxonomy): domain Bacteria; phylum Actinomycetota; class Acidimicrobiia; order Spongiisociales; family UBA5794; genus JALSQW01. Next base: position 4,344 of record JALVQZ010000108.1, read on the forward strand.
CACCATCGCGGTCGCCAACGCCAAGGTGACCTACCGGCGGTACCGCGAGCTGTTCGAAGGTCCGCCGTTCGCCGGTGCCGCCGACCGCGGAGCAGCCCCGCAGCGTCCACTGTGGGCGAGCACGTCCACCAAGAACCCGGCCTACTCGGACGTCCTGTACGTCGAGTCGCTCATCGGGCCGAACACCGTGAACACGCTCCCTCCGGCGACCTTCGACGCCTTCGTCGACCATGGCCGGGTCATCCCGAACGCGCTGACGGAAGGGGTCGACGACGCCGACCGGCGACTCGCCGCGTTGGCGGACCTCGGCATCGACTTCGACGAGATCACCCAGCAGCTCCAGATCGAAGGGGTCGCCGCCTTCGCGGCGTCGTTCGACGAGCTCCTGCGCGCGATCGCCGACAAGCAGGCGCGACTGGCCCGATGACGGCCTCGCTGGAGATCGAGCCGGGCCGAGCCGCCGGCGCCGTCTCCCGACGGCTCGGCGCGTGGAGCTCGGAGCGTTTCGCCCACCGGTTGTGGGCGAAGGACCCGACCCTGTGGTTCCCCGAACCTCGTCCCGAGATCGTCGATCGCCTCGGCTGGCTCGACCTCCCCGAGCCCGCCAAGGTCGCGGCGATCGAGGCCTTCGCGGCGACCATCGCCGCCGAGGAGATCGACCACGTCGTCCTCCTCGGGATGGGTGGATCCAGCCTCGCCCCGCAGGTCTACGCGGCGGTGTTCGGCGAGAGCCCGGGCCATCCGCGCCTCGTCGTCCTCGACAGCACCCACCCCGACGCCGTCTCCGCCGTCGACGAACGCGTCGATCCCGGGAGGTCCCTCTTCATCGTGGCATCCAAGAGCGGAACGACCCTCGAGACGATGTCGTTCTTCCGGTTCTTCTGGTCGAGGGTCGCCGAACACGTCGACGACCCTGGGAGTCGCTTCGTGGCGATCACCGACCCTGGCACACCGCTCGATTCCCTCGCCATCGAGCGGGCGTTCCGGGCCGTGTTCCACGCCCCGCCCGACGTCGGAGGCCGGTACTCCGCGCTCACCGACTTCGGCCTCGTTCCGGCCGCCGTGACCGGGGTCGACATCCGCGCGGTCCTGGACCGGGCGGCGGAGGCGATGAACGCCTGTGCCCCCGACGTCCCGGTCCAGGAC
>JALVQZ010000109.1 GCA_027036355.1 Acidimicrobiia bacterium
GTAGTTCTCCGCCGCGATGCCCGCTTCGGTGAGCGCGTTGAAGATCGTCGACTTGCCGACGTTGGGGAGACCGACGATGCCGCAGCGGATGGCCATGATGAACCTACCTCGGGGAAGGGGAAGCGGCACCGAGGATACCGCTTCGCCGTCCGCTTTCTCTGGCGACGGGCGGGGACGGTGCCTGCGGCGGGGGCGCCCCCGCCCCTAACGTTCGGGCCATGACCGACCCGCTGCGTGACCTGATCGAGAGCTCCGACCTCGCCGGGCTGGTGCGTCGCGTGGAGCGATTGGCCCGGGAAGGGGACTGGGACGGGATCGTGGCCTTGCGGGACCGCTGCCGGGAGGCCGTCGAGCGAGGCAAGCAGGTGTGGGCGCCGGCCGAGTACGCCGAGTACCGCCTCGCCCTGGACGCCCCTGCCGGTCATGCGGCGGCGGTCGTCGCCGACGGCAAGGGACGGTACGGGCAAGGTCCACTGTGGGAGGTGGCGGCATCGACGCACACGTTCGACGACCTGGACCCCCATCTCGAGGCGCCGACGGTGCGGGCGCTCGTCGCCCACGAACGCGCCATCCGGGGCGAGGACGTGTCGGGCGCCGACATCGACCCGTCGATCCTGCCGGTACCGCTCGGTCTCGAACCGTGGGAGCCGGCCTATCCGGTGGCCGTCTACGGGCCCGACCGGGCCGACTTCCCCGAGGCCGAAGGCACGCCGCTGACGTGGACCGACCTGGGGGAACCCGCCGAGCGTGAGACCGACGAAGGGCCCGCCGACGCCCTCTTGGAGCTGGTGCGTCCCTGGTGGGAGGATTCGAGCGGCCACGCCGAGGCGGTGCAGGTCCGCGGCGACGCCCTCGGCGCCATCCGGGCGCTCGGACCCCGTCGGGTGCGGATCGCGCAGGTGCCACCGGACGAGGCGTTGGCGGCGATGGTGTGGGCCGGGGCGTCCGGCGGTGCGCACGGCCGGCGGCGAGGCACGCCGGTGGGTCGGGTGAACGCCTGGTGGGCGGCCGCCGAACTCCTCGGGTATGACGAGGTCCCCGCCGATCTCGGTGGCTTCGGCGAGGAGCTGGCGGCGTTGCGGTGGTTCCGCTGGGATCCGGGCGATCGGGTCGGGGGATGGGCGTTGCATCTGGCGGTCGAGGATCCCGACGACGGTGTGGCCTGGGCCCTCACCGCGGTCGACATGCGTTGACGACCCGCGGCGACGGGGCGTTCAGCCCGCCTGCAGGCGGGAGCGGGCGGCGTCGGTGTCGTCGACGATGAGCGCGAAGTGCCTGCCCTCGGCGTTGGTGTGGAGCAGGTACATCGATTCGATGTTGACGCCCGCAGCGGCGAGCTGCTCGGTCAGGTCGACCAGCGCGTCGGCGTCGCCATGGATGAACGTGTCGAGGACGGGATGCTCCTCGTAGTGGAGGCCCGCCTCTTGGAGCGCTCGTCGAGCCAAGCCGGGTTCCTGGGGGAGGAAGCGGACGATGCTCTCGCCGTCGATCCCGACCGCGGCCAGCGTCTCGAGATGCACCCCGTGGTCGGCGAGCAGCTTGGCGAGCTCGGCGAGTTGCCCGGGGCGGTTGGCGAGGGTCACCGAGAACTCCTTCATGGTCCCCATGCTACGCCGTCGGCGTCACCTGCGCAGGTTCAGAGCAGGCGAACACATGTTCGATTAGGGTGGTGGGGTGACCCGCTACGCCGAGCTCCACTGCCATACGAACTTCTCGTTCCTCGACGGGGCATCGCATCCGGCCGATCTGGTGGCCCGCGCCGCCGATCTGGGCTACACGGCGCTGGCGGTCACCGATCACGACGGCTTCCGCGGGGTCGTCCCGGTCCACGAAGCCGCCGGGGAGGCCGGGCTTCCGATCGTCTACGGCACCGAGGTGGGGATCGCTCGTGACGGGTCCGGCGACGATCCCATCCCCGGCCCGGCGCCGATGGACGACCATGACCCGGGTCCCCGTCGGGGACGGATCCGGCGGATGCACGGCGCCAAGCCGCTCGCCGTTGCCGCAACCGACCATCTGGTGCTCCTGGCCCCCGACCCGGCGGGATACGCCGCCCTCGGGCGCCTCGTCACCCGGGGCCAGTTCCGGGGGGTCAAGGACGCCCCGGTCTACACCTTCGAGGACCTGGCCACGGCCTCGCGGGACGGCCGGCTCGTGGCGTTGACCGGCTGCCGGCAAGGCGCCGTCGCCCGGGCGGCGCAGGCCGGCGACGTGGCCGCGGCGACGGCAGCCGCAGCCGCGCTGCGGGACCTGTTCCCCGGCCGGCTCTACGTCGAGCTGTGGCATCACGGCATGCCGGGCGACGACGACCGCAACGACCTCCTGTGGGAGGTCGCCTCGCGGCTGGCATTGCCGGCGGTGGCGACGAACAACGTCCACTACGCCCACCGTCGCGACGCCGACCTGGCCGAGGTCCTCGCCGCCGTCGCGGGTCGCCGCAGCCTGGACGAAGCCGACGGGTTCCGTCCGGCGACGGACCTGCGTCATCTCCGGGAGCCGGCGGAGATGGCGGCCCGGTTCGCCCGCTACCCCGGGGCCGTCGAACGGGCCGCCGACCTCGGCGCGGCGCTGGCCTTCGACCTGGATCTGCTCGCTCCCGAGCTGCCCGACTTCCCGATGCCGGGGGCCTTCACGACCGAGGACGAGTACCTCCGCTACCTGGTCGTCCGCGGCGCCAGGGAGGTGTACCCGGGCACCGGGAAGGACGGCGTCGATCCCGAGGCGGTTCGTCGCATCGACCACGAGCTGGCGGTCATCGCCGAGCTCGGGTTCGCCGGCTACTTCCTCGTCGCCTGGGACATCGTCACGTTCGCCCGGTCACGGGACATCTACTGCCAGATCCGAGGCTCCGGCGCCGACTCCGCGGTGTGCCGTTGCCTCGGGTTGACCCGGGTCGACCCGATCCGCCTCCACCTGCCCTTCGAGCGGTTCCTGTCGTCCGAACGGGGCCGCCCGCCCGACATCGACATCGACTTCGAGGCGGAACGGCGCGAGGAGGTCATCCAGTACTGCTACCGCCGATACGGGCGGGAACGGGCCGCGATGGTCGCCAACGTCATCACCTACCGCGCCCGGTCGGTCCTCCAGGACGTCGGGAAGGCCTTCGGGTTGACCCAGGCGCAGGTGAACGGCCTGACCCGCTACATCGACACCCGTGACCCGAAGGCGATCGCCGACGTCGCCGACCTGCCGAAGGGTCTGACCGCCGACCTGATCGTCGACGTGTGCGGCCGGCTCGACGGGTTCCCCCGTCATCTCGGCATCCATTCGGGCGGCATGGTGGTCTCCAACCGTCCGCTGTGGGAGACGGTCCCGCTCGAGTGGGGCCGGATGGAGGACCGGTCGGTGCTGCAATGGGACAAGGACTCGTGTGCGGCGATGGGGATCGTCAAGTTCGACCTCCTGGCCCTGGGCGCCCTCAACGCCCTGCACCTGTCGGTCGACGCCATCGCCGACCACCACGGCGTCGCCGTCGACCTGGCCACGATCGACCAGGAGCCGGTGATCTACGACATGTTGACCCGGGCCGACACCGTCGGGGTGTTCCAGGTCGAGTCCCGGGCCCAGATGGCGACCTTGCCGCGGATGAAGCCCCGCACGTTCTACGACCTGGCGGTGGAGGTGGCGTTGATCCGGCCCGGCCCGATCCAGGGCCAGTCGGTCCATCCGTACCTCCGGCGGCGCAACGGCGAAGAGCCGGTGACGTACCCGCATCCGTCCACCGAGCCGATCCTCGCCAAGACCCTCGGGGTGCCCGTCTTCCAGGAGCAGCTCATGGAGCTGGCCCGGGTGTGTGCCGGCTTCACCCCCGGACAGTCGGATCGGCTTCGCCAGGCCATGACCCACAAGCGGTCGACCGAGGCGATGGGGCGGCTCCGCGACGAGGTGTACGCCGGGATGGCGGTCAACGGGGTGACGGGCCGCGCCGCCGACGAGATCTGGGAGAAGCTGCAGGCGTTCGCCTCCTTCGGGTTCCCCGAGTCCCATTCGGTGTCGTTCGCCTACATCGTGTACGCCGCCTCGTGGCTGAAGTACCACTGGCCGACCGAGTTCTTCCTCGGGCTCCTCAACGCCCAGCCGATGGGCTTCTACACGCCGAACTCGCTGGTCCACGACGCCATGCATCACGGCGTGGTGGTGCTGGCTCCCGATGTCAACGTGTCCGACTTCGACTGCACCGTCGAGGACCACGACGCCGATCCCGACGACGTCGTCACCTATCTGGGGGGAGCGTGGCGGCGGGGCCGCGGCCCGATCGACGACCCGTTGCGTCCCGCCGTCGCGTTGCGGCTCGGGCTCCGCTACGTGCGTGACCTGGGGGAGTCCGAGATCGTCCGCATCGAGGCGGCCCGGGCCACCGGCGGGCCGTTCCGGTCGCCCGAGGACCTGGCCCAGCGCACGGGGCTCCCCCTCGACGCCTACGAGGGCCTCGCCGCCGCCGGGGCGCTGTCGTCGCTCGGGTTGGGTCGGCGCGACGGCCTGTGGGCGGCGGGGGCCCTGGCCGAGCTCGGACCGGGCCGCCTGGCCCTCGTCCCGGGGGCGGAGGCTCCGGACCTGGCGCCGATGCCCCGTCCCGACGAGATGCGGGCCGACCTGTGGTCGACGGGGATCTCTACGACCCATCCGGTGTCCTTCCTCCGGGAGCGCCTGACGGCGATGGGATGCCGGCGGATCGTCGAGGTCCTGGAGTCGAAGCGTCACGGGGGACGGATCCGGGTCGCCGGTGTGGTCACCCATCGGCAGCGTCCTTCGACGGCGAGGGGCGTGCGGTTCCTGAACCTCGAGGACGAGACGGGCCTCCTCAACGTCGTGGTGCTCCCTCAGGTGTGGGAGGCCCACTGGGAGGTGGCTCGCAAGGCGATCGGGGTGATGATCGACGGTGTCGTCGAGCATCGCGACGGTGTCACCAACCTCGTCGCCCGACGTTTCGAGCCGTGGCCCACCGACGCCCCCGCCGGGGTGCGGTCACGGGATTTCCGCTAGCCAGACGAAAGGAGACGGAGATGTTGACGTTCGCCATCGTGGCGGGGCTGCTCGCGGCCCTCGTCGATACCGGGGTGATGATCCCGTTGGAGTTCCCCACCGCGGAGGACAAGCGTGAAGCGATGATCGCCGCGTTCGCCGACCGGGCGGTGCTGGGTTTCGTGGTCGGACCGGTGGCGGCCGGGCTCGGTGTCAACGGCATCGTGGTCGGGGTGCTCCTCGGGGCTGCCGCCAGCGTCGGTGCCGCGGTGATCACCCGCACCTGGGCACCGATCATCGGCATGGGTGTCGTCACCGGCCTCATCGTCGGCGTCGCCTACGAGTTGGTGTTCTGAGCCCTTCGCGATGGTCGAGAGGCCGGGACGCTCTGGCATACTTCGAGGGTGACCAGCAGCTCTCAGGAACGACCCGAGCCGCCACGTCGTGCGGACGGCGACGACGTGTTCGATCGGATCCCCGTCGATCGGATCGAACCGCTCCTCCATCGAGCCATCGAACTCGAGGAGATCGCCGGTCCCGACGACGGCACCATCGACCTCCGCTCCCTCGAGGAGATCGCCAGGGAGCTCCGTATCGATCCCCGCAACCTTCGGCGGGCGATCGCCGAGGACCGGGTGCGTCCGCTGGCGGCCGAGGCCGACGTCTGGGATCGGATCTTCGGCTCGGACCACATCGTCGTCAGCCGCACCGTCGCAGGCTCCGCCGAGCAGGTCCGGGCCGACGCCGAAGGATGGTTGGCACGCCGGGAAGGGATGCGATTGCGGGTGCGGACCGCCGAGGTCGAGGTGTGGGAGCGCGACGACTCGCTGGTCTCGAAGATCCGGATGAAGCTCAACCAGGGACCCGGGGCGTTGCGGACGGCCAAGCGGGTCAGCGTCCGCATGCACCCGGTGGGCGATGACGAACAGCTCGTCACCCTCGAAGCGGACGCCGGGCCCCTGCAACGCCTCGGCCGGTGGCTCCTCGGCGGGGTCGCCGCCGTCACCGGCGTTGCCCTGGTGGGAGGGATCGCGGCGACCGGGTCGCTGGTCGGCGGTCTCGGGGCCCTGGCGGGCATGCTGCTCGCCGTTCCGGTGGTCGCCGGGGTTCGCCTGGCGACCGAGCGCCTGAGGGACGGCGCAGAGACGGCCATGGACGGGATCGCCAACGCCGCGACCAGCGGTGCTCGCACCACCGACGCGGACCGTCTGGTGGCCATCGCCGGCTCGTGGGCCGACGCGCTCCGGACCATCTTCGGACGGACGCCCCGGCCGTGAGGAAGATCCCGCGAAACGGGTTCAAGTCGCGGCCGGTCGAATGCCGATGGTTACCTCGGGGGCCGACCACGAGCCAGGAGGAAATCGGATGACCCAGGTGTTCCGCGGTGATGTGCTGTTGCCGGGCGACGCAGGCGGGCTGAACGCGGCGTTCAAGCTCGACCACGACAACGTGACGTTGACCGCGGGCGACGAGCTGCTCGGTTCGTGGTCCAAGCACGACTACCAGGTGGGAGCGTTCGAGGACGGCGGGTTCCATCTGTCCCTGGGCGGCGAGTCGGTGGTCTTCAAACCCGAGTCGCCCGCCGAGTTCGCCACCGCCATGGCGGTGCCGCTGCAGCCCCACACCGACGACCGGCGGGATCGCCGGGAGGCCAAGGCGGAGCGGCGGGCCGAACGGAAGGCCGCCAAGGAGAAGGCGAAGGCGGAGGCGGCCAACGCGGTCGAGGAGTTCGACCTCATCGCGAGCGTCAAGCCGGTCAAGGACCTGACCTCCGACGACGACTTCATCTCGCCGGCGTTGATGCGGGCGATCATCGTTTCGGCGGCCGTGGTGACCACCATCGCCCTCGTCGTGATCCTGTTCGCCTAGGAGTCCGCTGGGGCGTGCCGTCGGGTCGCCGAGATGCGTGACATGTATCGCTCGGCGGTCTCCTAGGAGCCGTCGGCGGGAGGGCTCGCCACCCGCCGGACGATGTCGATGGCGCGGTCGGTGTCGGCGTCGGAGACCCCGAGATGGAAGACGGCCCGGATCTGGGTGGGCCCCAACGCGATCATGTCGAGTCCGTCGCGGCGGCACCGGGCGGCGAATCCTTCGCCGTCGGCGACGGTGAAGTAGACCATGTTCGTCTGCACCCGATCGAGGTCGACCTCGACGCCCGGAAGGTCCGCCAAGGCCTCGGCGAAACGCCGGGCGTGGTCGTGGTCCTCGACGAGGCGCTCTCGATGGTGGTCGAGGGCGTACAGCGCACCGGCCGCGACGATGCCAGCCTGGCGCATCCCGCCGCCGTACATCTGTTTGAACCGCCGAGTGGCGTCGATGACGTCGCGGTCGCCGACGAGTGCGGAGCCGACCGGAGCGCCGAGTCCCTTGGAGAAGCAGACGCTCGTGGTGTCGAAGACCCGGGCGTAGTCGGCTTCGGGGATCCCGGTCGCGGCCGTGGCGTTCCACAGTCGGGCCCCGTCGAGATGGGTGGCGAGGCCGAGGGCGTGGGCGGTGTTGGCGACCTCGACGAGCCGTTCCAGCGGCCAGATGGTGCCACCGGCCGCGTTGTGGGTGTTCTCGGCTGCCAGCAAGGTGACGGGAGGGAACAGCCAGTACGGCAGCGACGGCGACGGCTGAGGGACCGCGGCGCGGACCTGCGCGGAGGTGAAGGTGCCATCGGCCCCGGGGAGCTCGTGGATGGTCACGCCGGACAGCGCCGCCGGAGCGCCGATCTCGTGGATGGCGATGTGGGCGTCGGTCGACGTCAGGATCGTGTCTCCCGGCTCGGTGTGGAACCGCACGGCGATCTGGTTGGACATGGTGCCGGTGGGGACGTAGACGGCGGCGTCCTTGCCGAGGAGCTCGGCGACCCGTTCCTCGAGCCGGTTGACGGTGGGGTCGTCGTGGTAGACGTCGTCGCCGACGGGTGCGTCGGCCATGGCGCGGCGCATGGCGTCGGTCGGTCGGGTGATGGTGTCGCTGCGTAGGTCGATCATGGTGGCTCCTCCTACAGGATGCGCTTGGCGACGATCTCGCGCATGATCTCGGTGGTGCCGCCGCCGATGGCGAGGATGCGTGCGTCTCGGTAGAGGCGTTCGGCCACGGTGCCGCGGAGATAGCCGGCGCCGCCGAAGATCTGCACGGCGGCGTAGGTGGCGTGCTCGGCGGCGGCGGTGGCCAGGAGCTTGGCCATCGAGATCTCGGTCGTCCGGTCCTCGCCGCGTGCGACGGCCTCGGCGGCCCGGTAGGTGAACTCCTTGGCGGCGGCGGTCTCGGCCACCAGGTCGACGAACCGGTGCCTGTTGGCCTGGAACTCGGCGACCGGGCGGCCGAAGACGGTTCGATCGGTGGCGTACCTCCAGGCTTCGACGATGGCGGTTTCGGCGGTGACGTAGCCGCTCACGGCGAGCTGCAGCCGTTCCATCTGGAAGTTCTCCATGATGATGCGGAAGCCGGCGTTCTCGGGGCCGATGCGGTTGGCGGCCGGGACCCGCACCTGGTCGAAGTACAGCGTGGCGGTGTCCGACGGCCACCAACCCATCTTGGGAAGCGGGCCGCTCCGGCTGAACCCGTCGGTGTCCGCTTCGACGACGAGCAGGGAGATCCCGCCGTGTCCGGGGCCTCCGGTGCGGACCGCGACGGTGAACTGATCCGCCCGTACCCCGGAGGTGATGAACGTCTTGGTTCCGTCGATCACGTAGTCGTCGCCGTCGCGGACCGCCCGGGTCGTGAGGTTGGCGACGTCGCTTCCGGCGCCCGGTTCGGTGATGGCCAGGGCCGCGATGCGGTCCCCGGCCAGGACCGGTGCGACGAAGCGGCGGTGCTGGTCCGGGGTGCCGTGGGCCACGATCGGGGGAAGCGCGATGTGATGCGATCCCAAGGACGCGGCGACGCCGCCGGAGGTGCATCGGGCCATCTCCTCCCAGGTCGCGATCTGCCCCCAGATCCCGGTCGGTGTGCCACCGACGTCGGCGGGGTAGCCGACGCCGAGGATCCCGATCCGACCTGCCATGGGGTACAGCTCACGAGGGAACGTCCCTTCCTCTTCCCACCGGTCGACGTTGGGGAGGATCTCGTCGGCGACGAACCTCCGAACGGTGTCACGGATGAGGTTCGCCTCGGGCCCGAACCGTCCGGTCTCCGGCTCGGCCAGCACCCGGCGGAGGCGGTCGGTCACGAGCCGAAGCCCTCGAACAGGCGCGGCTGGAGAACGTACGAGATCGACCCGCGGGGCATCGGCTCGGGCTCCCAGCCGTCGGGGAGGTCGATCCCAACGACGGTGGCCGTGCGCATCGCCACGGCGGCGCCGGTGAGATGCCGGGTCAGCAACGACCACGTGGGCTCGTGGCCGACGACGAGGATGCGGGCGGCCTGGGCGCCGTGGGTGTGGGCGGCGCTCAGCGCCCCGGCGGGGCCGGCGTCGTAGAGGCGGTCGTCCAGCACGAGCGGGGCGTGCCAGCCGCCGGCGATCCGGGCGAGCTCTGCGGTCGATTCGGCGCGTACCGCCGGTGACGAGACGACCACGTCGGGTGTCTCGCCGATGGCCGAGAGGAGGCGACCCATCGTGGTGGCGGCGGCCGTGCCCCGAGGGTTGAGGGGCCGGGCGCGGTCCGCGCCGCGGTGGTTGGCCCGATCCGACTTCGCGTGGCGCATCAAGATCAACCGCGGCATGACGCGAGGTTACCTTCGGATCATCCGCCTCCGGCGAGGGCGAGGAGCACCTGGCCGGCGAAGTAGAGGGGAAGGCCCCAGAGGCGGTCGGGGACACCACGGCGAGGCGCGGGGGACGCGACGAACCGTTCCTTGGCGACGGCCAGGTCCGAGACGAAGAACGCGGTGGCGCCGGCGACGATGCGCGGGTCGCCGGCGGAGGCGAACGTCCCGTACGCGGTGGCGACCATGGTCCCGATGACGACGATGTAGCCGACGACGGGCCGCCGCAGGTCGGGAGGAACGCCGTCGGAGAGCCATCGCCACACGAAACGGCCGATCACGGCGAGGCCGACGGCGGCGACGACGGTCGGGCCGACGGCGACGCCGCGGAGGACGAAGGCCACCGTGTAGGCGACATGGGCCCAAGCGAACGCGACGAGCCCGACGATGAACGCCCGCTCGGTCCGGAACGTCAATGCGAGGTCACCGACCCATGACGACACGAGGGCGACGAGCACGGCACGGCCGAACGGGGAGCCGGAAGCGCCGGCAACGACGGCCACGACCACGAAGCCGGTGGAGGCCAGCATCTTGCCGGCCCGGGCGGCCTGCGGGTGCGTTCGGTCTGCGGCGACCGCCACGGCCGTCCCTCCGGCGATGAGGACGAGGAGCCATCCGGGATCCATGACGCCACACGCTACCGCCGGCCGCCGCGGCCGTCGGCCCGTCCGTGGTTGATACCATCACGTCCGCCCGAGCATCCGGAGGAGTGACATGCAGATCGAGGCGGCGATGGAGACGGCGTTCAACGAGCAGATGACGCGGGAGTTCGCGTCGGCGTACGTCTACACGGCGATGGCCGGGTGGCTCCACGCCGAGGGTTTCCCCGGCGCGGGGTCGTGGATGGAGGCCCAGGCGGCCGAGGAGCACGCTCACGCCATGCGGTTCTTCCGTTTCGTCCTCGACCGCGGGGGGCGCGTCGCGCTCGGGCAGATCGCGGCGCCACCGGCGACGTACGAGTCGATCCTGGACGTGTTCGAGAGAGCGCTCGAGCACGAGCGGGCGATCTCGGCGGCCATCAAGGAGCTGTACGCGCTGGCGATGGAACACTCCGACTACGCCAGCGTCCCGTTGCTCGACTGGTTCGTCAACGAGCAGGTCGAGGAAGAGGCCACCGTGTCGCAGATCGTCGACGACCTGCGCCGGGCGGCGACGCATCCCCAGACGCTGCTCCTGCTGGATCGCGAGCTCGGTGCCCGCTCGTCACCGGGCGCTACCGGGTAGCGGCCACCGGCGGGATCCGCCGGCTCCACGGGCGAGCCCGTTCGAGCTGGCCTGCCAGCGACAGCAGCGTGGCTTCGTCTCCGTAGCGGCCGAGGAAGTGGGAGCCGACGGGGAGTCCGCCGTCGGTCCACGAGAGGGGAACCGACATGGCCGGGAGACCGGCGAAGTTGGCCAGGGGAGTGAACGCGACGTACGCGAAGAGCTCCTCGGTCAGCTCCTCCCAGCTCCGGGACTGGTCGATCGCGCCGATCGGCAGCGGTGGGCTGCCCAGGACGGGCGTCAGGAACAGGTCGTGATGCTCGAGGAAGTCGGCGGCGGTCTGGGCGATCTTCTGCAGCCGGACGATCGACGTCTGCAGCATGCCGGGGGTGCGCCGTCGAGATCGGTCGCCGAGGGCCCACGTGAACGGTTCGAACGCGGGCCGACCGGCCTTGCGGGACTCGGCGGCGGCGATGATCTTGGCGGTGCGCCAGTCGCCGAGGATAGAACGCATCACGCGAACGGCGCGATGTTCGGCACCGGCGTCGACGAGCAGTTCGAACATGGCGCCGGCGAGGGAGGCCCACACGTCGAGGAAGGAGACGGCGAGCTCGTCTCCGTCGATGGCCGGGCGTTCCTCGACGAGTTCGTGTCCGAGATCTTCGAGGAGCTCGGCGGTGTCGAGGATCGCCTTTCGGCATTCGGGGTGGACCGCGGACCCGCGGAAGTCGACGGTCGAGAAGGCGATCCGAAGCGGCCCTGGGTCGCGGGCGGCGGCATCGCGGAACGGACCTGTCGCCGGTGGCGCCTGGTACTGGTCGCCGGGCGTGGCGCCTCCGATCGCGTCGAGGAACGCGGCGCTGTCGCGCACGGTCCTGCTCAAGGCGAGTTCGACGGACAGGTAGTCCGACGTGGTGGCCGGCCGGCGGGGCATCCGGCCACGGCTCGGCTTGAGCCCGAACACGCCGCACGCGGACGCCGGGATCCTGATCGATCCGCCGCCGTCGCTGCCTTGGGCCAGCGGGACGTAGCGGGCGGCGACCGCCGCCGCCGCACCGCCCGAGGAGCCGCCGGCGGACCGTCCGAGGTCCCACGGGTTGCGGGTCGGGCCGTGCAGCGCCGGTTCGGTGGTCGGCAGCAGGCCGAACTCGGGGGTGTTCGTTCGTCCGAGCCTGACGAAACCGGCCCGGCGGATGCGGGCGGCGAACTCGGTCGTGTACGGACCGCGGTAGGCGCGGAAGAAGACGGACCCGAACGTGACGGGCTCGTCGGCTTCGAGGACGAGGTCCTTGATGAAGGTGGGAACGCCTCGGAAGGGGGCGCCGTCGAGGGGAAGGCGGCCGGCCTCGTCGACGGCGCGCTCGAACCGTCTCGAGACGACGGCGTTGACGGGGCCGTCGGTGGCTTCGACCCGTGCGATCGCGGCGAGGGCCAGCTCCACCGGATGCACGTCGCCGCCGGCGACGAGCTCGGCGAGGCCGACCGCGTCGTACCGGTCGTAGTCACTGAACGCCTCCACGGGGGCACTCTACGCCGCGTGTCGGGGTCTATCGTGCGGGGCATCCCGTCGACGAGGAGGATGCAGTGACCGATCGCAGTGCCGTCTCCCAGCGGGCGATGAACATCGCCGAGTCGGCGACGCTGGCGATCACCGCGAAGGCGAACGCGTTGCGTGCCGAGGGACATTCGGTCATCGGGTTCGGCGCCGGGGAGCCGGACTTCCCGACCCCGGCCCCGATCGTGGAGGCGGCCAGGGCCGCCGCCCTCGATCCGAAGAACCATCGCTACAGTCCCGCCGCCGGACTGCCCGAGCTCCGTTCGGCGGTGGCGGCCAAGACCCTCCGCGACTCGGGCTACGAGGTCGAGGGCGGCCAGGTGCTGGTGACCAACGGGGGCAAACAGGCGGTGTACCTGACCTTCCAGGCCTTGTTGGATCCCGGCGACGAGGTGCTGCTGCCGGCCCCCTACTGGGTGTCGTATCCCGAGTCGATCCGGCTCGCGGGCGGCGTTCCGGTGCCGTTGGCGACCGATGAATCGACCGGCTTCGCCGTGTCGGTGGACCAGCTCGAGGCGGCGGTGACGGATCGGACGAAGGCGTTGGTGTTCGTGTCGCCGTCGAATCCGACGGGCGCCGTCTACTCACAGGAGGCGACCGAGCAGATCGGGCGGTGGGCGGCGGAGCGGGGTCTCTGGGTGGTGACCGACGAGATCTACGAGCATCTCGTCTACGGCGATGCGGTGTTCCGATCCGTTCCCGTGGTGGTGCCCGAGGCGGCTCCCCGGACGGTCGTGATCAACGGGGTGGCCAAGACGTACGCGATGACCGGCTGGCGGGTGGGGTGGATGGTCGCTCCGCCCGAGATCGTGGCGGCGGCGACCCGGCTCCAGAGCCACATCTCGTCGAACGTCAACAACGTCGCCCAGCGGGCGGCGCTGGCGGCGGTGAGCGGACCGCTCGATGCCGTCTTCGCGATGCGACGGGCCTTCGATCGGCGTCGGAAGGTGATGTGGGAGATGCTGTCTGCCATCCCGGGGGTGACGTGTCTGGAGCCGCAGGGCGCGTTCTACGCGTTCCCGAACATGACGGGGTTGTTGGGCGTGGAGATCGCCGGACGGCGCCCCGCCACGACGGCGGAACTCGCCGATGTGCTGCTCGACGCCGCCCAGGTCGCCATCGTGCCCGGCGAGGCGTTCGGTGCGCCGGGATACGCGCGGCTGTCCTTCGCGTTGGGCGACGACGACCTCATGGACGGCCTGGCGCGGATCAGGCGCGTCGTCGAAGGCTGAGGTCGAGGGAGCGCACGACCGAGGGCCACGCTCCGCTGGAGGGTTCGATGAGGTCCATGTGCCCGACGGCATCGACGACGATGAGGTCGACGGCGTCGCCTGCGGCCGTCGCGGCCTCGGCGAACGCCGCCGACACCGACACGGGGACGACGTCGTCGTCGGCTCCGTGGACGATGCCGACCGGCACGCCGAGCGGGAGGAGCCTGGCCGGGTCGGCCACGTCGTAGCGGTCGCGTCCGGTCTCTGGCGTTCGGCGGAGGAGGTCCTCGACGGCCCCGTCGCCGAGGCCGAGCCGGTGGGCCATCGTCAGGTCGGCGACGGGGGCCAGGCCGACGGCGGCGACGGGTCGGACGGCGGGATCGGCGCCGGGGACGCCGGCGGGGAGGCGGTGTCGCGCTGCCGCCCACAGGGCCAGGTGCCCGCCGGCGGAGTGGCCGACGACGACGACCTGTGTCGGGTCGATCGGCGCGTCGAGGGTGGCGAGCCGGTCGACGGCGGCGGCGACGTCGAGGAACGTCACCGGCCAGCCGCCGCCCTCGCCGATGCGGTGGTACTCGATGTTCCAGGTGGCCCAACCCGTCCCGGTGAGGGCGAGGGCGGCGGCGTCCATGGTGTCGCGGGTCCACGGGTCGCGCCAGAAGCCTCCGTGGATGACCACGGCGACGCGGTGCGGGCCGGGTCCGTCGGGGAGGCGGAGCTCCCCGATCCGGTCGGGTCCGTCGCCGTAGGGAACCACTCGTCCGCCGCCGGCGGCGAGGTTGACGAGCCGCCGTATCGCCCATCGGTAGCCGTCGATGCCGCGCCCGAAGATCGTGTGGTCGCAGGCGGGGGCGACCACCGAGAGGCGTCGCCACCGTTCCCGGGCGTGGATGTTGGAGATGTGGACCTCGACGGTGGGGATGCCGACCGCCTCGATCGCGTCGTGGAGGGCGTACGAGTAGTGGGTCAACGCTCCGGGGTTGATGACGATGCCGTCGACGCGGCCGTGGAGGGAGTGGAGATGGTCGATGAGGTCGCCCTCGTGGTTCGACTGGAACGTACCGACGTCGGCGCCGAGCTCGCGGCCCCACCGAACGGCGAGGTTGTCGAGTTCCCGGAGGGTGGTCGCGCCGTAGATGTCCGGATCGCGGACTCCGAGGAGGTTCAGGTTGGGTCCGTTGACGACGGCGATGCGCATGGCTCGGAGTCTGGCCTGCGCGGACGGCGTCCGCCAGCCGGCGCGACGGTGCGGATCAGGCGGCGTCGCCGGCGACGGCGTCGACGAGCTCGGCGATCCGGGCGGCGACGGCTTCGGGATGGGTGCGGTGAGGAGCGTGGCCTTGGCCGGGGAGGACGATCCGGTCCGGCGCAGCGGGGAGGCCCCGCTCGATGGCGTCGAGCTGGGCGAGGGTCCCGTAGGGGTCGTCGCGCTCTTGGATCAGGACGACGGGGACGTCGATGCCCGGCAGGAACCCTTCCAGGTTCCACTCCATGAACTCGGGGTGGGTCCAGGCGTCGTGCCAGCCGAAGAAGGCGACGTCCACGTGGCGGTGGTAGCGGCCGAGTCGTTCTCGCAGGTCGCCGTCACGGTACGCGTCCTTCGCTCGGCGGATGGCCGCCAGGCCGTGGGCTTCGGTGAACACGTGGGGCGCTTCGAGAACGAGACCTCGCAGGCCGGGGAAGCGGCCGGATCCGGCGGCGATGATCGCGATCGATGCCCCGTCGGAGTGCCCGACCGCGATGGTCTCATCGAGGTCCAGGGCGGCGATCACGTCGGGGAGGAGTTCGGCCTCGTCGTGCATGTACGTGAGGGGCCAGGGCAGGGGGCGGGGATCGGAGGCTCCGTAGCCGCGCCGGCTGTAGGCGACGACCTGGCTCTGTGCGGTGCGGGCGACGAGGTCGGGGAAGTCGCGCCACAGTGCGACGCAGCCGAGGCCCTCGTGGAGGAGGAGGATCGTCGGTCGTCCCGGCGTCGGGGCGCCGACCCGGCGGATCTCGATCCGTGCTCCTG
>JALVQZ010000110.1 GCA_027036355.1 Acidimicrobiia bacterium
CGGTGTCGTCGACCCGGTCGACGTTGGGTGCGACCCAGAACCGGCTGGAGCACACGATCGCGAACCTGTCGGTCGCGGTCGAGAACCTGTCGGCGTCGGAGTCCCGGGTGCGGGACACGGACATGGCCATGGAGATGGTGACCTTCACCAGGAACCAGATCATGTCCCAGGCCGGTACCGC
The DNA here is from genome assembly GCA_027036355.1 of Acidimicrobiia bacterium. Lineage (GTDB taxonomy): Bacteria > Actinomycetota > Acidimicrobiia > Spongiisociales > UBA5794 > JALSQW01. The sequence continues at coordinate 182 of JALVQZ010000110.1, forward strand.
CATGTTGGCCCAGGCCAACCAGGTGCCGTCTTCGGTCCTCACCCTCCTCCGTTAACCCGGAGCCGGACCGGACGACCAGAAGGGGAGAGGGCCTGGAAGGCCCGGGCCCTCTCCCCACACGAGACCACGACACCCCACACACATCACGACCCGGGCGGTGAATCCCCACCATGGCGCTTCCACTCATGAACATCGGCGGCCTCGCATCGGGCCTCGACACCAACAACATCATCAGCGAGCTGATGCAGGTGGAGCGGATCCCGATCGATCAACTCGAAGCCCGCAAGGCCGGCTACCAGGCGAAGGACGCCGCGTGGCAGCAGATCAGTTCGCGTTTCGCGGCGATCCGCACCGCCCTCGATGCCGTCAAGGACGCCTCCGATCTGTCCGGGTTCGTCTCGGCCGCGTCGTCCGACGAGTCCGTGGCGACGGTCTCGGTGACGGGCAACGCGCAGCCCGGCACGAGCACGTTCACCGTCGACGCCCTGGCGGCCGCCCATCAGGTCGTCTCGACGACCGACTTCTCGTCGGCCGATGCCCTCGTCGGCGCCGGCGACTTCACCCTCACCGTGGGTGGTGTCGACACCACCATCACGACCGACGCCACCACCACCCTCGCCGAACTCGCCCAGCAGATCAACGCCGCCGACGTCGGGGTGTCCGCAGCCGTCCTGCAGGTCGACTCGACCACCTTCAAGCTGTCGCTCACCTCGACCGACACGGGCGCCGCCGCCCAGTTCGCCACGTCGTCGACGATCACCACCCTCGGATCGACCACGGTCGTCCAGCAGGCCGGCGACGCCCAGATCACGATCGGCTCCGGCGCCGGAGCCCTGACCCTGTCGCGGTCGTCGAACACGATCACCGATCTCGTCCCCGGCGTTTCCATCGAGCTCAAGGGCACCTCGGCCGCGCCGATCACGATCTCGGTCGATCGGGACACCGCCGCCGCCGCAGACGCCATCCAGGCACTGGTCGACGAGGTCAACACCACCTTGACCACCCTGGGGTCCTACATGGACTACGACGCCGACACGGACCAAGCCGGTGCGCTGCTCGGCGACAGCACCGCCCGGTCGCTCGTCGACCAGCTCCGCTCGTCCATCTCCGGGACCATCCTCTCGGGCGAGGCCTACCCGACTGCCTCCTCGATCGGGATCACGATCAACCGGGACGGCACCTTCGACGTCGACTCCACCAAGCTCCAGGACGCCCTCGACACCGACTTCGACGCCGTCGTCGACCTTCTCGTCCGCAGCGGAAGCGCGACCGACGGACGCGTGACATTCGTGTCGTCGACCTCGGGCACCATCTCCAGCACCTACGCCGTGCAGATCACCCAGGCCGCCACCGCCCCGAGTGCGACGAGCAGCATCTACGCCGCTCCCGCCGCGGACAGCACCTTCCAGATCACCGTCGGATCGACCACCGTCGACGTCTCGGTCGCCACCGGCGACCCGATCGCCACCACCGTGGCGAACATCAACGCCGCCCTCACGGCCGCCGGGGTGACCACGTTGACGGCGTCGGCCATCGTCAACGCCGGGAACGACTACCTCCAGCTCGACCACACGAGCTACGGGTCCGGGGCCACGTTCACCGTGACGGGCGATCCGTTCGGCCTCGCCGGCACCTACACGGGGATCGACGTGGCCGGCACCATCGGGGGCCAGGCGGCGACCGGTTCGGGGAGGTACCTCACCGCGGACGCCGGGGACCCCTCCGGTCTCAAGCTGTCGATCTCGGCCACCGCCGCGGACGTGTCGGGAGCCGGAGGCACCCTCGACCTGGGAACCGTCACCTACTCCGAAGGCGTCTTCGGGGCCCTCGATGCGGTCGTCGACGAGGCCGAGGGCACCTTCGGGGCGATCGCCCGAGCCCAGGATCGGTGGCAGTCGCAGATCGACCTGATCGACGACCGCATCGCCGACATGGAAGATCGACTCGACCGCAAGGAGGCGTTGCTCGTCAAGCAGTTCTCGGCCCTCGAGACGGCCATGGCGCAGCTCACCGCCCAAGCCAACTGGCTGGCGTCCCAGCTCGGATCGCTGGCAGGTGGCTCATGATCGTGAGGAGCCGCCGATGAGCACCCCCGCCTCGCTCTACGACCGGGCCGCCCAGAGCTACACGAACCAGTCGGTCGGCACCGCCGGGCCCGAATCGCTGCTCCTGTTGTGCTTCGACAAGGCGCTGGACTCGATCGCCCATGCCGAAGCGGCCATGGAGGAAGGCGGCGAGGACCGGATCTGGGAGTCCCACAAGGCCCTCACCAAGGCGCAGGACATCGTCAGCGAGCTGCAGCTCTCCCTGGACCATGAACGCGGCGGCGAGATCGCCGGCAACCTGCATGCGCTGTACGGGTTCTGCCTGGAACGTCTCACCGAGGCGAACGTGCGCAAGGATCCCCGGGTCCTCGGGCCCGTCTCCGCCGTCCTCTCCGAACTCCGAGGAGCCTTCCGCGAAGCGGCCAGCGCCCTCAAGACGGCGCCATGACCGTCGACGACCTCCTCGACCGCTGCGAAGCGTCCGTGCGGGAGATCGAGTCGGCCATCGCACGTGGGGACTGGGAGCGACTGGAGCACATCACCGTCGAGCTCCCCGACGTCGTTCCCGAGCTCGAAGCTTCGCCGGAGATCCGTGCCCGATTCGCCCAGCTCCTCGACGACACCCTCGGCCTGGTCGCTCTCGCCGCGCGACGTCGCGCCGAGGTCTCCGCCGACCTGAACCGGTCGGCTCGCTATCGCAAGGCGTCCCGAACCTACCTGCAGGGCGGGTAGACCCGATCGGGGCCGGTGCCTCCTTAACCGCAGGTCCCCGACGCCGACTGGGGCTTCGACAATCGAGTACACGAGAAGGATCTCGCGACAAGGCCAAGGAAGAGCCCGGGGCTCTCCCTTGGCTTCTTTCGATTTCGAGGAGACGGATGTGACGCCGATCAGCGACAACACGATGCAGGCCATCGAGTACGCGCTCGGTGCGCTCGCCCGGCGCGCCGAGGTCACCGCCCAGAACGTGGCCAACGCGCAGGTCCCCAACTTCCGAGCCTCTCGGCTCTCGTTCGAGCAGCAGCTCGAGCGAGCCATCGGATCGGGCGACATCGCCGGTGCTCGTCCTCCCAGCGTCGTCGCCACGAACGACCCCGCCGGCCCGAACGGCAACAACGTGATCATCGAAGAGGAGGTCGTCGACATGATGAAGACCAATCTCCTCCAGAGCGCCATGGTGGAGGCGTTCAACTTCAAGGCCGGCCTCATCCGGACCGCCATCCAAGGAAGCAGGTAGGCGATGTTCAACTCCCTCGACATCGCCGCCACCGGCGTCTCGCTCGCCCAGACGTGGCTCGACACGATCGCCCACAATATGGCCAACGCCAACACCGTGCGTCCACCCGACGAGGAGCCCTTCCGGGCCGATCTGGTGTACGCCCAGGAGATCACCGACGGCCCGGGCGCGTCCGGATCCGGGGTGGCCGTTCGGGACTTCGTCGACGCCGCCGGCGATCCGATCAAGGTGTACCAGCCCGAGCATCCCTTCGCGGACGCCGACGGCATGGTGACCCTCCCGGTCGTCGACATGGCCGGGCAGATGTCCGATCTCATCATCGCCCAGCGGACCTACCAGATGAACATCCAGGTCATCCAGTCGTCGCGGGAAGCCTACGAGACCGCGCTGAGGATCGGACGATGAACGTGTCAGCCGTCGGAGGGATCGGCGCCAACCCGAGCATCCCCGCCACGAAGGCCGCTCCGAAGGCCGACTCCGGCTTCGGCGACATCGTCGGGAAGGCCATCGAGACGGCATCGAAGGCCGAACAGAAGGCCGACCGGATCGCCACCGACATCGCGACCGGAGGGTCCTCGTCGGTGCACGAGCTGATGGTCGCCACGACCGAGGCGACGTTGAGCCTCGAGCTGATGGTGCAGGTGAGGAACAAGGCCGTAGAGGCGTATCAAGAGATCATGAGGATCCAGGTCTGACATGGAACGACGAGGTATCGCAAGCGTGTTCGGGTCCCTTCCGCTGCCCCAGCAGGTGATGGTCGGAGTGGCCATCGCGTTGCTGGCGATGGGGTCGTTCTTCTTCTTCCGTTGGATCTCCGAACCGTCGTACACGGTGCTCTACTCCGATCTCGACGACCAGGCGCTCTCGTCGGTGGTCACGGAGCTCGACCGGGCCGACGTGCCGTACAAGATCGAAGGTGGCGGTTCCAGGGTGCTCGTGCCGCGAGCCCAGGTCTACGAGGTCCGGGCCGATCTGGCCGCAGCAGGCGTCCGTTCGCGGGTCGTTCCCCAAGGCTTCGAGCGCCTCGACGATCAGGGGCTCAACGTCAGCGAGTTCATGCAGGACGTCAACTACCAGCGGGCGCTCGAAGGGGAGCTGGCGCGAACGCTCTCCGCCATGGACGACGTCGCCAGCGCGACGGTCCGTCTCGTCCTTCCGAAGGACGCGCTGTTCTCGTCGGACCAGGAGGAGACGACCGCATCGGTGCTGGTCGATCCGGTCCGGCCGCTGGACGAGGGGCAGATCGAGACGATCACGTTCCTCGTGGCGGCCTCCGTCGAGGGGTTGACGGCGGAGAACGTCACCGTGGCCGACGTGTCCGGCCAGGTCCTGCACGCCGCCGGGCAGCTCGGCGGGACGTCGGCGTTGACGAGCCGCAACCTTCGGTTGACCCGGGAGTACGAGACGACCCTCGCCCAGGACGTCCAGTCGTTGCTGTCGTCGGTCCTCGGCCCCGAGCGGTCGTCGGTGGTCGTGCGGGCCACCTTGGACTTCGACGAGGTCTCGTCCGAGCAGGAGACCTACGACCCCGACAGCGCCACCTCGCTCAAGGAGTCGGTCACGACCGAGAGCTTCAACGGCACCGGCACCCCACCGGGGGGAACCGTCGGTGTCGATGGAGCCCCCGAGCCTCCCGCCGACTCGGACGCCTACACGTACGATCGCAACGAGACGCTGCGTGAGTACGGCATCAACCGCACCGTGTCGCGGCGGGTGTCGGCGCCGGGGGTCGTCAAGACGCTGTCGGCGGCGGTGTTGATCGACGACGGCTCCCTGACCGGTGCCGAGGCGCCGGACGCCGCCGAGATCGAGAAGATCGTGTCCGCCGCGCTCGGCGTCGACGCGACCCGGGGCGACGAGGTGGCGGTCAGCCTGGTGGCGTTCCCCGCGCCGCAGGATCCCGCCGAGGCGCCGGCGGATGCGGCGCGGGGAACGCCACCAG
>JALVQZ010000111.1 GCA_027036355.1 Acidimicrobiia bacterium
CGAGATCTCCGCGCGCGGTTCCGCGAGGACCCGCAGCATCTCGCCGAGGTCCGCGGTTCCACCGAAGACCCTGGTGCCGATCCACGCCGTCAACGCCGCCCACAGGACCCAACCGACCAGCGCCCCGACGATCGAGCCGACGATCGAGCCGATCAGGCCCCGCCCCGCGAACGACAGCCACGTCCCGACCCCCGACGACAGTCCGACCAGGACCACGACCATGGCGGCCTGAACGGTGAAGGACGGGTTCGCCTCCACGGCGTTGTACAGGTCCTTGTCGAGCTTCGCCGCCCGCGCCTCGTAGGATCGGGCTCGAGGCTCGAGACGGGAGGGACGATGCTCGACAACATGTGGCGGGCGGCGAGCCAGTCCCGGATCGCTCGACCGATCTCGGGGCCCGAGTCCTCCTGGACGAAATGGATCCCGGGAACCGTCACTTCCGTCTGGTTGGGCCAGCTCCGGCAGAACTCCCGCTGCGGACCGACCAGGATGGCGCCCGGGTCGGCGTTGACGAACAGCTTCGGAACCGGGGCCTCCGCGAGCCAGGCGGCGTAGTCCGACACGATCGCATGCACGTCGGCGGGTTCGCCGTCGATCGGGATCTCCCGTGGCCACGTCAACGTGGGACGTCGCCCCTCTCCGGGTTCGAGGAACGGGCGTCGGTACTCGCTCATCTCCTCGTCGGTGAGCTCCCGGATCACCGATCCAGGAAGGATCTTGTCGACGAAGACGTTCCGCTCGAGCACCAACTCCTCGCCGGCGGGCGAACGCAGCCCCTGGAAGATGCGACGCGACGCCTCAGGCCATTCGTCCCATGACACCGGACGGACGATCGCCTCCATGTACACGATCGCGGACACCGCGTCGCGATGGCGGTTCGCCCAGTCGAAACCCAGGGCGCTCCCCCAATCGTGCACCACCAAGGTCATCCGCTCGGTGGCGTCCACGGCCTCGAGGAACCCGTCGAGGTACCGGCGATGATCCACGAAGCGGTACTCCGATGCCGGCACCTTCGCCGAGTCGCCCATCCCGACCAGGTCGGGGGCGATACATCGCCCGACGTCGACGAGCTCGGGGATCACGCTGCGCCACAGGTACGACGAGGTCGGGTTGCCGTGGAGGAACACGATCGGATCGCCCTCACCCGCTTCGACGTAGGCCATCTCGATGCCCGCGACCTCGACGAACCGCTTCTCCATGCGTTCTCCTGTCGTCCGGCACCGAGCGTACCCGACGCGCCGACGGCCGAGAACGGCAAGAATGCGCGGATGCCGCGTTGGTTCGTCTGGTTCGCTCGGATCGTCCTCGCCCTCCTCGGCGTGCTCGCCGCCCTGGCCCTGTGGGCCTACTGGCCCGAGTCGGCCGCCGGCGAGGTCGCCGGGCTCGAACGGGCCGGTGACCCCTACGACGCCGAGATCGTCCGCGACGCCTACGGAGTGCCCCACATCTTCGGTCGCACGGATCCCGACGTCGCCTACGGCCTCGCCTACGCCCACGCCGAGGACGACTTCCTCACCATCCAACAGAGCATCATCGCCGCCCGCGGCACCCTTGCCGCCACCTACGGCAAGGAGGCGGCGGCCAACGACTACATGGTCCAGCTCCTCCGGGTGTGGGACACCGTCGACGCCCGCTACGACACCGACGTGTCCCCCGAGATGCGAGCGATCGTCGAGGCCTACGCCGCCGGCCTGAACCACTACGCCGCCCTCCATCCCGACGAGGCGCTCGTCGGGCTCTTCCCCGTCGAAGGCAAGGACATCGTGGCCACGTCGGTCCACAAGTCACCCTTGTTCTTCGGACTGGAGAAGACCCTCATCGCCCTGTTCGGCGACGAGCGGCCCACCTTCGAGACCGCCTTCGCCGAGACCCGCTTCGGATCCAACGTCCTGGCCGTGGGCCCCGGGCGCTCCGCCGATGGGCACACGATGTTCGTCTCCAACTCACATCAACCGTGGGAAGGGCCGGTCGCGTGGTACGAGGCCAGCGTCCACTCCGACGAGGGATGGGAGTTCACCGGCGCCCTCTTCCCCGCCATGCCCGTCCACGCCCTCGGCACCAACGGCGACCTCGCCTGGTCCTTCACCGTCAACCACCCCGATCTCGTCGACGTCTACCTCCTCGACGTCGACCCCGAAGACCCGTACCGGTACCGGGTCGACGGCGAATGGCTCGAGATGGAACGCCGGCCGGCACCCATCACCGTCAAGCTCGCCGGACGGTTCCGCTGGACCGTCACCGAGGAGGTGTTGTGGTCGATCTACGGTCCGGTGCTGCGCCGCCCCCACGGCACGTACGCGATCCGTTACGCCGGCATGGACTCGGTCGGGATCTTCGATCAGCTCTACGCGATGGCCAAGGCACGGAGCTTCGACGACTGGACCGCCCCGCTGCGTTCACAGGACGGCCTCCCCACCTTCAACGTCGGCTACGCGGACCGCAACGGCACCATCTACTACGCCTACAACGCCATGCTCCCGTTGCGCGACGCCGCCTTCGACTGGTCGGGGATCGTTCCAGGCGACACCATGGCCACCCGATGGACCGGCTACCTACCCTTCGACGAGCTGCCCTCCGTGGTGGACCCGCCGGCGGGGTTCATCGTCAACGCCAACTCGACGCCGTGGCAGACGACCATCGGCGCGGGGAATCCCGACCCCCGGGACTACCCGGACAGCTTCGGCATCGAGGACTACCCCACGAACCGGTCCCTACGAGCTCTCCAGCTCCTCGCCGCCGACGATCCGATCACCTTCGGCGAGCTCGTCGACATCAAGTTCGACGCGACCTACGACGAACGTTCACTGCCGGTCAGGTGGGCTCGGCGCCTGGCCGAAGCCGACCCTGCCCGACTGGTGACGGGCCGCGAGGTGCCGGTGGCGGCGATCGAACGGTCCCAGGAGCTCCTGCGCTCCTGGGACCGCACCGCCGACGTCGCGGACGAGGCCACGGCCCTGGTGGTCGCCACCCTCAGCTTCGTCTTCGACGCGGTCGACAACTCCCCCGGCGTCGACTTCGAGCCATCACGGTTGACCGACACCTCGGTGGGCGACGATGTCGTCGATTCGGCGTTCGTCGACGCCGTCGAATGGCTGGCTCGGCGCCGGAACGACCTCTCCCCCCGTTGGGGTGACGTCAACCGCCTTCGCCGCGGCGAGGTCGACCTCCCGCTGGCCGGCGGCCCCGACCTCCTGCGGGCCGTCTACGGCGAGCGCCAGGACGACGGCACCTTGACCGGCATCGCCGGCGACTCCTACATCCTCTTCGTCGACTGGGATCCGCAAGGCCGTCCCACCGCACAGAGCATCCACCAGTTCGGGTCGGCGACCCTGCGGCCCGCCTCGCCCCACTACGCCGACCAGGCGCCGCTCTTCGCGAGCGAGGAGATGAAGCCGACCTGGATCTCGGCCGAGGAGGTCCGCGCCCACGCCGCCGTCACCTACGCCCCGGGCGAAGGCGACCATGGCCTACCCTCCCCGCCGTGACCACATCTCCGCCTGGTCTCCCGACCGACGCCACGAACGAAGAGGCGGCCCCGCCGCTGCGGGACTTCCGAGCCGGAGCGGAACTGACGGTGATGGCGCGGGCGGCCTTCCTGATCGTGGCCGCCGCCGACCTGTGGGGCGGCGTTCTCGGCGCCCGAGCGTGGATGGCGACCGATCCCGCAGCCCTGGACCTCGCGGTGGGCGTGGCCGGGATGGTCCGCACGATGGTGCGGATCGCCGCCACGATCCTCCTGATCGTGTGGTCGTTCCGGATGTACGGGAACCTCCCCGCCCTCGGCCAGGATCGGCGCTACCGACGGAGCTGGGCCATCTGGGGATGGATCGTGCCGATCATGAGCCTCTGGCGCCCCTGGCAGGTCCTCCGGGATACCGGGGTCGGCGACTCGCGACCGCGGACACGACGCACCGTCGACCTGTGGTGGGGCCTGACCCTCGCGGCCGCCGCCATCGGCATGGTCGCCTTGGTCGCATCGGCAGAGGAACCGACCCCCGTCGGCCCGCTCGACGTGGCGAACGCGATCGCGGCCGCCGCGGCGTCCGTCGCCGCCGCCGCGATGATCGGCCAGATCGACCGCAGCCACGACGAGCGCTACCGGGAGCTGGTCGCCCGTTGGTGGCCCCGGGGGATCGGGTCGGCAACGACGCGACGCCGGTCGTGGTGGACCGGAGCGACCGCAGCCAGCCTCGTCATCGGGTTGGGCGCAGGGCTGCTCGTCGCTCCCGCATGGGATCTCGACCCGACGGGACCGTCCCTCACCGTCGAACGGTACGACCGGTTCGGGATCGCGTTCGATCATCCCGGGAACCAGGACCTCACCGAATCGGGGATCGACACGGACCTCCCGACGGCACGCGAGGGCCTCGTCGTGGTCGTCGACGATGCCGTGTTCGCCAACGACGGTGTCGCGGTGTACTGGGTCCGAACGGCGATCGACTGGGATCTCGACGCGCGCGACATCACCGGGTGGTTGTCCCAGGTCGCGAACCGGCCCGGGCTCGAGACGATCCTCGCCGGGCGGGGAACGATCGACATCGATGGTGTGGAGGGTCCGTACCGGCTCTTCGAGTCGACGGCGGGTCGCTCGACCTACGCGGTCGCCGGCGCGTGGCTCCCCGCCTGTGGGCGTTCCGTTCTCCTCACCGTGTTCGACGAGGTGTCGACGGCCGCGGCGTACGAGCGACTCGAGGAACTGGCTCGGTCGTTCGACTGTGCACTCCCGCCGACCGGGGCGTGATCACCAGCGAGCGGCGTCGATCACCCGTTCGGCCAGCGACGTCACCTCGTCGAGGTCCACGCCCGACGATCGCCACGGCTGGGCCGCCAGACGGTCGGTCGCCTGCTCCACCGCCTCCCACAGCTCCGCGCCCGCGTCGGTGATCGCCCCGTCCTCGAGCGCGCCGCGTCGGACCAGGCGGGTGGAGGCTTCCTCGATGTCGTCGTCCCTCCATCCCCGCGAGCGAGCAGCCGCGACGACGTCCTCCTCGCGTCGAGACGTCGACAGCAGCGTCCCCTCGAGAGGGGACAGCTCGAACCGCTGCAGGGCGAGGATGTGACCGTCGCCACGATGCTCACGGAGCACGGTGGCGGCGCCGAACAGCACCGGAGCGGCATCGTCGGGCCAGCGGACCGTGTTCCACGCCGTCGACAGCATCCGACCGTCGTACCGTCCGGCGGCGCGGACCGTGGCGAGGCGCTCGGCGAGAACCCGGACGTCCTCGGTGTCGCCGAACACCGATCGGGCTGCCTCGGCCAGGTGCGGGACGGCCATCGCGACGACGTCGGAGGGAGGATGCTCGTCCCACGATCGCGACACCAGCTTGGCGACCATCACGGGCGGGAAGAACCCGAAGGCGTTGCCGACGAGGGTCGGCGT
>JALVQZ010000112.1 GCA_027036355.1 Acidimicrobiia bacterium
GAGGACAACTTCGACGTCAAGATCCCCGACGAGGAAGCGGAACAGATCGGAACCGTCGGCGAGGCCGTCGACCTGGTGGAACAGAAACTGAACGCTTGAGGAGTGACACCGTGAGGAACCGACGCGTCGTCGTCACCGGACTCGGGACGGTCAACCCGCTCGGGACGACCGTGGACGGCTACTGGAAGAACCTGCTCGGCGGGGTCTCCGGCATCCGCCCCATCACCGCGATCGACGTGTCCGACATGCCGACACGCATCGGCGGCACCGTCGTCGATTTCGACGTGGAGGCCTATCTGCCGAAGCGCCAGGCGCGGCGCATGGACCCCTTCGCCCAGTTCTTCTGGGCGGCGGCACGTGACGCCCTCGACGACGCCGGGCTGTCCTTCGCCGAGGACGATCCCCGGGCGTTGCGGGCAGGGGTCGCGGTCGGGACCGGGATCGGCGGGATGCAGACGATCCAGGACGAGATGGACGTGCTGTTCCACACCGGCCCTCATCGCATCAGCCCCTTCGGGATCCCCAAGATCATCTCCAACATGGCCGGAGGGGTGGTGTCCATCGACTTCCACCTCTATGCGCCCAACACCTGCGCCGTCACCGCCTGCGCAGCGTCCGCCAACGCCATCGGCGACGCCGCCGAGACCATCCGTCGAGGCGCTGCCGACGTGATGGTGGCCGGTGGGACGGAAGCTCCGCTGACCCGGTTCGCCATGGCCGGGTTCTCCCAGGCGCGGGCCATGACCACCCGCAACGACGAGCCGGAACGGGCCAGCAGACCCTTCGACCTCGAACGGGACGGCTTCGTCATGGCCGAAGGAGCCGGTGCGCTCGTGCTCGAAGAGCGGGACTTCGCCCTGGAGCGAGGAGCCGAGATCTACGCGGAGGTCCTCGGCTACGGCATGTCGGCCGACGGGTACCACATCACCTTGCCCCGTCCGGGCGGGGCAGGCGCGGCCCGAGCCATGCAGGCCGCCCTCGACGATGCCGGGCTCGATCCGACCGACATCGACTACATCAACGCCCACGGCACCTCGACGCAGGCCAACGACTCGACCGAGACCCTCGCCATCAAGACGGTGTTCGGCGACGAGGCCTATCGCATCCCAGTCTCGTCCACGAAATCGATGACGGGTCATCTCCTCGGTGGAGCCGGCGCCGTCGAAGCCATCGCGTCGATCCTGGCGCTGCGGGACGGCATCGTCCCCCCGACGATCAACTACGAGACCCCCGACCCGGAGTGCGACCTGGACTACGTGCCGAACGAGGCGCGGGAGGTCGAAGTGGGCCGGGTCATGTCGAACTCGTTCGGGTTCGGAGGTCACAACGTGTCGTTGGTGTTCGGCCGGAGCTCCTGAGGTCCCACCGTCGCCGGTCCAACCCGCGGATCTCAGTCGCAGTCGCCCTCCGGGCCGCATCCGGTGATCTTCGTCGGAAGGTTCTTCGCCCGTGCCTCGTGGTACTCGTCGAACGAGCGCGCCACGAGGGCGACGACCAGGCCGACCCCGACGAAGGCGCCGATACCGGTGACGATCCCCGATGCGACCTCGAGCGTCGCACAGGTCCCCGGCAGACACAGCACGCGCACGATGGCCGAGCCGATCAGCGCCCCGATGGCCGTGCCGACCAGCACCGACGCGGCCACACCCGGACGGACGGCGGCCTTCACGGTGCCGTAGGCGAGCGCCGCCCCGATCATCCCGGCGACGATGGCGCCGGTGGATCCCGCCACCGACGACCCGTACCAGGCGAACGCGACGGCGCCCACGAGGACCACGGCAGCGTCGGCGGCCCTCATCGAGCCGCCTCGGGTCCGGGATCCGTCCGCGGCGGTCGAGGTGCAGGCGCCGGGGGCGTCGGGATCACCATCCGCATGGGCTCTCTCCGCCATGCGAACGACGTCACGACGGCGACGCCGGCGAGCAGCACGACACCCCCGGGCATCGGGGTCACGACCGCCGCCCACAGGCCCACGGCAGGGACGGCCAGTCGCGCCCCCCACAAGCCGACGACCCGGCCGCGGAGGTAGGTGAGGCCGGAGGCGACCGCCACGGCGGCGAGGACGACGTGAGCCGGCCCCACTCCGGCCGGGGCGGCCGCCCCGGCGAGGGGAACGAGCCCGACGAGCCCGACGATCAAGGCGAACGGGACCGGGCCGGGGCCTTCGGCCGACGGTCGACGGCGGAGCCAGATGCGGAGCCATGGTCCGGAGAGCCCGACGACCGCGACGAACGTGACCGCGAGGGCCGCCACGGCGATCGGACCGAACCCGCCGGCAACGGCGACCCCGGCACCGGCGGCGGCCACACCGAACCCGATCCGGCGGCCCCACGGGGCATGGATCAGGGCGATCCCGACCGACGCCAAGATCCCGAAGACGACGAACCCGACGGCGAGGAACGCCGCCGACGAGGGCGCGAACACGTCGGAGTCGAAGAGCACCACGACGGCCCAACCGATGCCGGTGATCCCGACGATGGTCGCGATCAGGAGCGGGATCTCGTGTCTGGACACCCGATCACCGCCGGTCGGTCACTGGTCGGGCCGGGTGTCCACCGATCCGGGGATGCGCTGGGCGCCGACCTCGGCGAAGTAGCGGTAGATGCCGGGATCGAGGGTGCTGAAATCGAACTGGAACCGGTCGCCCTTCTCCAGCGGTGGGCTCTCGAACTCGCCCTTGCGTCCCTGGATCACGTAGGTCTGGTCGTCCTCGTTGACCCACTCGACGATCCACACCTCGGTGAGATCCATCTGCAGGTTCGAGGGCCGGAACGAACCGTTGTTGATCCGGACCACGACGACCCCCTCCGGTGGCGGCTCCGTGGTGCTGGTCGTCGTCGGCTTGCGGTTGCTCTCCAGTGCGGCTTCGGACGGACCACTACGGATCGTGAGGCCGATCACGGCGAAGACGACGAAGGCGCCGACGACGATCAGCGCCGCCGAGACTGCGTTGCGTTTCACGATCCTCCTCACAGCGGTTCCGGACAGGCAGTGTAGGCGACCTCACCTCGCTGTTGGCGGGAAGGTCGCTCCCTGGTCCGGATCCCATCGTTCCGTTTCGACCCACCCTCCCTCCGATCCCGACTCGAGCCGGATCACCGTTCCATGGGCGGGCTTGTCGTCGTGGAGGTGCTCGAGGGGGCGGCCGGTCAGGCGGAGGCGGGCCGCTTGCACCGGATCCTGGTGGGACACGAACACCACGGGACCGGCCGTCCCCTCGATATGCCGGTCGATCGCCGTCACCACCCGGTCGGCGAGCCGGGCCAGCGACTCGGGAGCGAACGGGAGCTCGGCGGGATGCTCCAGGTACGCCTCCAGCTCCCCCGGGAACCGCTCCGGGAGGGCCTCCCACCGCACGCCCGCCCAGCGACGGGCGAGCAGCCATTCGGTGAGGTCGGGCTCCACGACGGGTTCGAGGCGGAGTCGGGTCGCCAGCGGACGGGCCGTCTCGACCGCGCGCTGGAGAGGAGACGTGACGATCGAGCAGACCGGCCGGTCGGCGAGGTGTCTGGCGAGGTCCTCGGCCTGACGGCGGCCGACGGAACTCAACCCGAACCCGGGGAGGTCCGCGTACACGAGATGATCGGGGTTCTCGACCTCGCCATGGCGGACGAGATACACGACACGGGAGCGGTGGTCGGCGGGCATGGATGCGGAGCGTACCGGCTACGGTGGTCCTCGTGAGCGGGTTCGCCGAACACATCCTCCACGTCGACATGGACGCGTTCTTCGTCGAGGTCGAACGTCTCGACGATCCGTCGCTCCGCGGGGTACCGGTGGTCGTCGGAGGGCTCGGCCGTCGCGGCGTCGTCGCGTCGGCGAGCTACGAGGCCCGAGCTCGGGGCGTCCGATCGGCGATGCCGATCGGCGAGGCTCGACGGTTGTGTCCGAACGCTCGGTTCGTCGCACCGTCCCACCGCCGCTACCGGGAGGTGTCGGGGCAGGTGTTCGACATCCTCCGCTCGTTCTCGCCCGTGGTCGAAGGCATCTCGATCGACGAGGCGTTCCTCGACGTCGCCGGGCTCCGGCTGCTGTGGCCCGACGCCGTCGCCATCGGCGGCGAGATCCGCGCCGCGGTCCGCTCCCGGATCGGGATCCCGGCGTCGGTCGGATGCGCCACCACCAAGTTCATCGCCAAGTTGGCGTCGGAGCGGGCCAAACCCGATGGGCTCCTCGTCGTCGAAGCAGGCACCGAGCTGGCCTTCCTCCATCCCCTGCCGGTGACCGATCTGTGGGGCGTCGGCGCAGCCACCAAGGCCGCGCTCTCGTCGCTGGGTATCCGCACCATCGGCGACGTCGCGAACACGCCCGTCGAGACCCTCGTGCGGACGCTGGGAACGGCGGTGGGAACACACCTCCACGACCTCGCCAACGCTCGGGATCCCCGTGACGTCGGCGCCGGTCCCGGGACCCGGTCGGTGTCGGTCGAAGAGACCTTCACGGACGACCTCGCGGCGCGCGACGATCTGGAACGTGAACTCGTGCGGTTGTGCGACCGGCTCGAAGGACGCCTCCGCCGGGTCCGGTTGCGGGGCCACACGGTCACGCTCAAGGTGCGGTTCGCCGACTTCACCACCGTCACCCGCTCGGCCACCGTGGAAGGCGACGTGGGGTTCCGGTCGGAACTGTGGCCGGTGGTGCGGGTCCTCCTCGACCGGGCCCGTGTCGGAGGTCGCGCCGTGCGGCTCCTCGGCGTCGGCGTGTCCGGCCTCGAGACCGACACCGGTGCCCGTCAGCTGCGCTTCGGAGGCGAACGGGTCGACGCGGCGTCTCGCGCCGCGGCGTCGATCAAGGAGCGCTTCGGGGAAGACGCGATCGTTCCGGCGCGCCTCGTGGAGCCCCCTTCCGACAGCGAGCGCCGTCGCCTGCGCTGACGGGCGTGCTCGGTATACTGGCGTCGCGGAAGCGACTCGACGGAGCAAGGAACGGCGATGCCGCTCGACGACCGAGAGCAGAGGATCCTCGAAGAGATCGAACGCCATCTCTACGAGGAAGACCCGCGCCTCGCCCACACGGTGGCGAAGGCCTCCTTCGGCAAGAAGGAGCGCATGAGGCAACGGATCGCCGCCGTCGTGTTCATCGTCGGCCTGATCGTCATGTTCGGTTCGTTCACCACCTGGCCGATCGTCGCTGGTCTCGGCTTCGTGGCGATGGTCGCGTCGGCCGGATCGATCGCCATGTCGATCAGAGCCGGCCGCACCGACACCAGCGAGAACGCCGGGATCGAGGGATGGCTCGACCGGCTCCGAGAACGCTGGCGCCGCGACGGCTAGAGTCGCCTGGCTCCGCGAAGCCGAGAGGGAAGGTCCGTGGCGCACCTGACGCTGCGGTGACGATGGGAGGATCGTGTTGGAGGGGTTCACCGCCCAGCAGACATCGACGTTGACCGGATGCACCCCGCATCAGCTGCGCTACTGGGACAAGGTGGGTCTCCTCAAGCCCTCGCTGCAGCGCACCGGTGGGCGGCCCGGCAAGCGCCGTCTCTACTCGTTCCGGGACCTCGTCGCGTTGCGCGTCATCAAGAGCTTGCTGGACAACGGCATGTCGGTGCAGCGTGTGCGGCGCGCCTGGGACTACCTCCGCCGAACGGCCGACATCGACGCCCATCTGGCCGATGTCCGGCTCGTCACCGACGGTCAGTCCATCTTCGTGGTGGCTCGCGACGACGATGAGCTCCTCGACGCCCTCCGTCAAGGGCAACTCGCGTTCTTCGTCGCGATCAACGAGATCGCCAAGACCGTCGAGGAGGACGTGACCCGATTCGAACTCGATCGGGAACGGTTCCTGGAGCTCCTCCGCCGGGTGGAAGAGGACATCGAGGAAGAAGCGGCGACCGGTTGATCAGGCGCCTGGCGCCGATCGGTTCGGTATCGCCCGCCGTCGGTCAGGAGCGACGGAACGGGTTGCGGACCCGGACCCGGTACCAAGCGAGGATCCTGCGGCCCACCGGATAGCGACCGACCAGACGATCGATCGCCCGACGGTACGACGTCGTCGCCTCCAGCCGTCGGCGATCGTCGACGGCGACGTTCCCGTAGATGGTGTCCGAGTAGATCGCCGCGAGCGGCACCAGCGTGTCGTCGAACGACCGGGCTGCCTCGATCGGCGTCAGGGACGGTTCCGGAGGCTCCCCCAGATCCTCGAGGCGGGCGATGATGTCCTCCCAGGCGGCGGTGATGTCGCCCGAGCGGAGCCTGCGCATCCGCCGCCTTCGGCGCAGCCACTTGAGGCCGGGGATCGTGCCGACCACGAGGATCACTGCCGCCGTCCCGGCGAGGAGCCACAGGATCCACGTCCGGTCCGGGCCCGACGTCTCCGAGTCGCCGCCACCGAGGACGACGAGGCGCTCCGTGTCGTTGCTCCGGTCGATGATCGGAGGGGCCGCGCCGGCGGTCTCCACCGGGGCGCGTTCGGGTTCTTCGATCTGATCGAGGTAGGCGGTGAGATCGAAGCCGAGTTGCTGGTTGATCTGCTCGTAGGTGATCGGGTTGATCCCGTCGGACCGTGGCGTCGGATCGAACCGCACCCAACCCTGGGTGGGCATCCACAGCTCCACCCACGAATGGGCGTTGTTGTCCAAGACGACGACCTGGTTGTCGCCGATCCGCCGCCCCGGGGTGAAGCCCAGGACGACCCGTGAGGGGATGCCCAAGGTCCGAGCCATCAACGCCATCGAGGTGGCGAACTGTTCGCAGTATCCCCGCCGGTAGTCGGGGTTCTCGGGTGAGTCGTCGAACAGCCATTCGGCGACGGTCTCGCTGTCATGACCCGGTGTGGTCGTGACGTCGTACACGAACCCGCCGGAGGACCGGAACCACTTCTCGAGGGCCAGGCCCTTCTCGAAGGGGGTCACGAGCAGCGTGGTGAGCTCCTCGGCCTTGGCCGCGATCGCGGGGTCGAGATCGTCGGGGAGGTCGACGAACCGACTCCGGTTGGGGAGCTCGCGCTCGACGAGATCGGAGGCGGGCGGCGGGACGACCTCCTCTCCGTCCGCCGCGGTGGCGAACAGCGGCGACAACGTCCCGTCGGCTTGGGTGGCGAGGACGTTGAGGTCGTAGCGGGGGACGTCGGCGACGACCCGGAAGCGATCGCCGGTCACGGTCCGGCCGCCGTCGTAGACGAGCGACCCGTCGTCGCGACGCACCCGGACGTTGCCGGCGAGTTGATCGTCGTCGGCGGAGAACTCGATCGGGCTGTAGGGGGCAGGCAACCAGTCCATGGTCAAGCCGAGGATCTCGATGTCGACGACGGCGGTGGCGGTCGGCCCTGCGAACACGTACGGGTCCGCTTCCCACGGACGTTCGTCGAGCGGGAAGATCTTCGGGTCGTCGGCGAACCAGCGTCCGTCCTCGAACGTCTCGAGCGTCAGGAGGCGGAAGTAGACCTCCGACGGATCGACCTCGCCGTCGATGGTGGCGGTGAACAGCGGGATGCCGTTCTGGGAGACGAGGCCCTTCTGGATCTCCACGAACGGGTTGTAGGCGACACTGCCGAAGAACTCGCCGGTCAGGCCCGACGGCGTCCGCCAGGACACCACCCCGTCCCGGGGGACCGCACCCGACAGGAACGATGCCGCGGCGACGGCGCCGAGAACCGATGCGCCCACGACGATGACCGACGCCGTGGACGGCCGCGACGAGACGCGACGGTGCGCACCGCCCGCCCGGGCCATCGAGCCGACGCCCTGGCCTCGCTCGTCGACGTTGACCGCCACCGCCGTCGCCGCCACGAGCCCCACGAAGGCGACCAAGGTGAGGGCGGTCGTCGTTCCCCGGTCGATGGTGGCGAACTGGACCGCCAGGATCAGCGGTGGGACGAGACCCACGAACGGATGGCCGTTGGTGAGGCCCCACACGAGCAGGGCCCCGGCGAGCCAGAACAACCCGGCGAGGATGACGACCAGGCCGGGGAGCGGGATCACCGGCTCGACCCCGTTGCGTACCAGATCGACCGATCGAGCCACCTCGGCCCACAGGTTGGCGAGACCGGAGGGCTTCGGGACCAGGAGTACCGAACCGTCGGGATCGACGTACCCGACGGCGGCGGCGACGAACACCCCGACGTTGGCCACCAGCGCCAGCCACACCGAGTTCCGGGAGACGGAGACGAGCCAGGTCAAGGCGACGCCGAGCAGCAGTGCGGCGAGCACGACGAGTTGCCAGGGCAGACCGGTCGTCGAGTCCTTGACGAGGCGGCCCAGCAGCACGAACGCGAACGCGAGGGAGCCGAAGCCCGCTAGCCAGCTGTAGCGGTAGACCATGCTCGCTCCATCGCGTTCCTCCACGGGCCCGTCCACGGTGTCTCGGGCGATCCGAGCACGGCGATGACGCCGGCCCGTCCCAGACGCAGTATCGCCTCGTTCTCGGCATCCGCAACCGACATGACCAAGGTCCGATAGAAATCCCGTCCGAAGGTCCGGAACACCGCCAGGTCGGCGTCGTCGGCGACGCCGGTGACGAGCACCAGGATCCCCCCCGACGATCCTCCCTTGCGCAGCCGCGCCACGGTGGCCTCGAGGTCCAGGGCGGTCGCGGTTCGTACGGTGGCGAGCTCCTCCATGGCCAGGGCGTACCCGTCGGCCGAGCCGACGGGTGTTCCCGGTCCTCGGCCGCCGGCCCACAGCCGCGGCGCGTAACCGGCGCGGTACAGGTGCCGGATCACCGACGCCGTACCGCGAACGGCGTGCTCGAAGGTGGCCTCGTTCCGATAGGCACCTCGGCGCGGGTCGAGGACCACCAGCGCGCGGGACTGCCACGGGATCTCGAGCTGACGGATCATCAGTTCGTCTCGCTTGGCCGACGACGGCCAGTGGACCCTGCGCAGGTCGTCGCCTTGCTGGTACTCACGCAGCGTGAAGAAGTCCTCGCCGCTGGTCTGGCTGTACGAGGCGCGAGAGGTGTTGGCCGTCGGGTCCTGGCCTCGACCGACGGGGAGGCCGTCGAGGTCGTCGACCTTCGGGTACACGACGAGACGATCCGGGGTCCCGACGGCCCCTCCGGCTTCGGACAGCCCCAGCGGGTCGCGAACCTGGATGTCGGCGGGTCCGATCGTGTAGATACCGCGGGGGCGGCACTGCACCTCGTAGCGGGCCACCATGGGCACGCCGGCGTCGATCCGGTGAGCGAAGAACTGTGCCGCCCCCAACGGATGGACGGTGTCGCGCAGTGCCGGCTGGTAGACCCGCCGGGCGGCGCTCACCTCCAGGGTGACCACGACCCGGTCGCCGTCGTGGACCTGGGTGGGAGCGATCGTGCGGTTCACCACGACACGCGGATCGATCCGGCGGACGTAGATCGTGCCCATCGCCACCGCGATCGTGAGGAAGGCGGCGCCGGCCAGCAGCAGCCGCTCGCCGAACACGACCCAGAGGACGACGAGCGCCGCTCCGGCTCCGAGCGCCGCCCAGCCCCTGGTGGTCGGCATCAGACGCTCGCCCTCGTTCCGGGCACGGGCACGGCCTGGGCGATCCCGTCGAGGACCTGGGCGATCGTGACGCCGCGCATCTGCGCCTCCGGCCGGAGGATGAGACGGTGGTTGAGGACCGGTTCGAGCATCGCCTTGACGTCGTCGGGGGCGACGTAGTCGCGACCGGCGACGGCGGCGCGAGTGCGGGCGGCCCGCTGGAGGAACAGGGTCGCTCGGGGTGACGCCCCGAGGAGGAGCTCGGGGTCGTTCCGGGTCGCCTCGGCGATGTCGATCAGGTACGACTTGACGACGTCGGCGACGTGGACCCGTGACGCCACCTCGGTCATCGTGATGATGTCGCCGGCGTGGACCACGGGGCGCAGGTCGCTGAAGGACGATCGCTGCCCGTGGGCGTCGAGCATCTCCATCTCCTTCTCCCGTGACGGGTAGCCCATCGTGAGTCGCATCATGAACCGGTCGAGTTGGGCCTCTGGAAGGGGATAGGTCCCTTCGTGCTCGATCGGGTTCTGGGTGGCGATGACGATGAACGGCGATTCCAGCCGGTGAGTGATGCCGTCGACGGTCACCTGCTGCTCCTCCATCGCCTCGAGGAGGGCTGCCTGGGTCTTCGGGCTGGCCCGGTTGATCTCGTCGCCGAGGATCACGTTGGCGAAGACGGGACCGGGACGGAACACGAAGGTCTGGGCTTCCCGGTCCCACACCGACACGCCGGTGACGTCGGAGGGCAGGAGATCGGGAGTGAACTGGATGCGCTGGAACGAGCAGTCGATCGATCGGGCCAAGGACTTGGCGAG
Organism: Acidimicrobiia bacterium; assembly: GCA_027036355.1. Lineage (GTDB taxonomy): Bacteria > Actinomycetota > Acidimicrobiia > Spongiisociales > UBA5794 > JALSQW01. Next base: position 10,221 of record JALVQZ010000112.1, read on the forward strand.
GAGGGTCTTGCCGACGCCGGGGACGTCTTCGATGAGGGCATGGCCGGCGGACAGGAGGCAGATGGTGATCAGTTCGACGGTGTCGTGCTTGCCCTGGATGGCCTGCTCGATGTTGTCGGTGATCGCCGTGAAGCGTCGCCCGAACCAGGACAGTTCATCGGAGGTGACCGGCACGCAGGATCCTTTCGGTGGTGGTGGGGATGACCTTACCCTGGCGTCGGGGTTGCGTTCCCGAGTCCGGGCCGAGCGGCGGAGGATGCCGAGATGCAGATCGATCATGTCGAGACGGAAGCGATCTGGGCCGTGCTGCGGCGTCCTTCGCTGTGGCTCGAAGCCCTGTCGGTGGCTCGATCGCTGGCGCCCCGCCGGTGGTGGTCGCGGCCGCCGTTCCTCCCGCTTCCCGATCCCGAACTTCTCGCCTGGCGTGCGGCGACGGCGTACGGGTCGGAGCGACCGATTGCCTCCGACGACCTCGTGGCGTATCTTCGGTGGCGGAAACGGCAACGCCGGACCCGGGGGTAGCGGGGGAAGGAGCGGCCGATGTCGTCGCTTCGCGAGGACATCATGCGCGTGCCAGGGGTGCGATCCGTCGAGATCGACGGCACCGACGACGCGCCCACCAACGTCCGCGTCGCCCTCGGTTCGGACGTGGATGCGGCGGCGGCGAGGTCACGGATCGTGGCGGTCCTCGAAGCTCGCGGCATCCCGACCGCCCGTTCCGGTGGTCCTCCCACCATCACGCCGGAGCGGACCGCGTCGCCGTCGTCCGGATCCCCACCCGGCGAGGAACCGGTCAGGGAGCCGGCCGACGATCGCGCGTCGCCGTCCGATCTGCCGACCACCGAGAGCCCGCCGACCCGTGACGCGCCGCAGTCGTCCGTCGTGACCCCTCGGGAGACCGGCCCCGATCGACTGGCCTCGGTGGGGATCGTCGAAGCGAGCAGCGGAGTGGCGGTGGAGGTTCGCACCGCGGCCGGCAGGTCCCGATCGGTTCGGGCCCTTCCGGGTGACATCGACGGAGCCGTCATCCGGGCCGTCGCCGGCGCCATCGACGACGGCGCACCGGCACCGGTGGTCGTTGCGGTCGAGGAGCATCGAGTCGGCGACGTCCCCGTGATCACGGTGGTCCTCGATACCGAGCAGGGCCGTGTCGCCGGGTCCGCGGTCGTCGGGTCTGGGCGGGCCTACGCGCTCGGTCTGGCGGTCTGGGCTGCGCTCGTTCCCGGGTCGCCGGATCGGGGTGGGAGCCCGTCGGGCTGATCCGACACGAGCTCGACGACGACGTCGGGCTGGGGGAGTTCGGTGACCACCGCAGGCGGCGTCGTCCTGGCGAACTCGTCGAGGTAGGCGCCGGCCCGGGCCAGGACATCCCGCACCACCATCCGGGTCGCGTCGGCCGGGGGTTCCGCGAGGTCCTCGAGTTCCCGCAGATCGGTCGAGATGACGGCTACCCCCCACGATCGGATGTCGTGGATCATGATCTCTTGCAGGACCTTGTCGGAGGACAGGACCCCGAGCTCTGCGACGACGACGGCTTCGGCGTCTCCCGACCGAACGATGTGCAGCAGCGCGCGGTAGCCCTCCCTCGACGACGCGCCCGCGGGCTCCCGGGTATCGCGGCAGACCGCGACGAGGTGGTGGCCGTGTTCGGCGACCCACCGCCTGATGCGTTCCCCCTGGGCGAACGCGGTCTCAGACTCCGCCAGTCCCTGGGACTCGCGTACGTACCCGACGACCCGCACGAACCCTCCAGTCCACGATGCAGCGAGTATCGCATCGGTACGGTGAGTGGTCAATCGTGCCGGTTCCGCGGTCGAGCGGGGACGTGGCCGCCGGCGGTCGCGGGCGAGCCGCGCCGGGTCTCCAGCGTGCCATCCGGTGTACGATTCCGGCCATGGCCCGGGCCCTCATCCTGAACGCCACGTACGAGCCGCTGTCGGTCGTACCGACCCGGCGGGCGATCGTGCTCGTCCTCAACGCCAAGGCCGATGTCGTCGAGACCAACGGGGCTCTCTGGCGTTCCGAGCACATGGAGATCCCTTCGCCGTCGGTCATCCGCCTTCGCAACTTCGTCGCGGTGCCGTACGCGCGGCGAGTGCCGCTCAACCGCCGCTCGGTGTTCCTGCGCGACGACTACACGTGTCAGTACTGCGGGGCGAGAGCCGAGAACGTCGATCACGTCGTCCCCAAGACCCAGGGTGGGCGTCACGAGTGGCTCAACGTCGTCGCCGCATGCCGGCGGTGCAACTCCAAGAAGGGAGGGCGGACGCCTTCGCAGGCCGGACTGCGTCTTCGCCGGTCCCCTCGCGAACCCGATCGTCACGCGTGGGTCGCCGTCGCCCTCGGGGCCGACCCCGACGTCGCCTGGGAACCGTACCTGGCGTCGTGAGCAGGATGGGGCGGCTCAGGCGCCGTCGTTGACCCCGACCGCCTTCTCGAGGCACACGCCGGCGGCTTCGGCACCGGTCGACCCTTCGCCGTGGATGGGCCGACCGCCGATGGACAGCTTGGTGCAGAACCAACGGCCCGAACCGCTCTCGGTGATCGTGTAGAAGGTGTTCGTGTCGACCACCGCGTACGAGATCACGCCGATCGACGTCGACGGCGGCGTGTCCGTGCCCGTCTCGACCCACTCGAGCTCCGGAGCGACGGCCGCGAAGTCGGCGGTCGTCTTGCCGATGAACGTCAGGTTGCCCCGATCGTAGGTGATGACCGCGGCGGCGACGGCGCTCCGGAGGAGCGAACGGGCCACGAGGTCGGCGTCCGAGGCGGCTGGGGCGGTGAAGGCGGGCCCGGGTCCGAAGGCATAGGGGAGGGGCGCTCCCACGCCGCCGAGGTCGCAGAAGGATGGATCGACTCCGATCGTCGGGCGCACACCTCCCAGGTCGAGCCACATCGGGTCGCCTGCCGGCGGGTCGAGCCAGATGCCCGAGGGCAGACGGGACACGTCGACGAAGCGGCCGTCGCGGGGGGCGGCCATGACGAAGGCTCGCCGGGCGGCGGTCCCGGGGGGAAGGAGCACCCCCGAGGCCCCCAGGTACCGGTAGTAGGGGTCGTCGCCTCCGACGGCGGACTCGGTGACCGTGGCCGCCGCCGAACCGTCCTTCCATTGCGCGATCGCCGGGACGTCGGGGTACCTGAGCCCCGGCCAGACGTAGTCGGCTGCCGTGGAGGTGGTGACGTCGACCGCCAGCGTGACGATGTGGGCGACCGGTTCGATGGTGGGATCGCCGCACATCAGCGACCCGATGCCGGTGGGACGGATGCGGACGCCGTCGTCCCACGGGATCGCGTCGCCGAGGCGGATCGTCGAGATCGCCGGCACGACCGGCGCCGTCGTGGTCGGATCGGTGGTGAGGGGCCAGGCGGCGACGGGGACGGTGTCCCGTCGGAGCTCGAACCGTCCTTCGCGCGCGTTCGTCGGGATCTCGAACCCGAAGGTCCACCGGATCCCGAGTCCCGCCTCGACGGCGGCGACATCGGCTCCCGGGCGAGCGCCGTCGAGGGGATGGAGGAGGTCGACATCGTGGGCGAGGCCGTTCGTGTCGACGAGCACGAGGCGGGTGCCGTCGGGGAAACGGCCCCGATCGAGGTCGCCGACCACGACCGGGGCATCGCCGAGGTTGCGGAAGGCGACGTCGACGACGACCCGGTCGTATCCGTAGCGGTCGACCGACCTCGAGACGCGTGCCGCGCCGACCGTGACGGCGTACCCGGGAGCGGTGAACGGTTCGCCCGCGGCGAGCTGCACGGCCGTGTCGGTGGCGGTCGCGGTCTGGAGCTGGACGGAACCGGCGCCGGCCGAGCCGATCCCGGGGGACATGGCGAGGACGGACGCGACGAGCGCCGTTCCGATCAGCTTGCGCACGCGGCTCCTCCTTCGTTCATGTCCCCATCGGCAGTCCGGCGCTTCCGGTTGACGGGAATCCGTGCCGAGCCGGCGGTGCCGAGCGATGCTCAGTTCTTGAGGACCAGCACCGGCTGGTGCGAGCGACGCACGACCTTGGTCCCCGTGGAGCCGAGCAGCCCCTCGAAGAACCCCTGCCCGTGGGCGCCGATGAGGACGACGTCGACGTTCCGGTCGTCGGACTCGGCGAGGATGGCCTTGGCAGGGTCCTCGCTCTCGACCACGACCCCGGTGGCGTTCACCCCGGCAGCGACGAGGGCGTCCACCAGCGGCTGGGTGTACTGAACGCGTTTGTCCTCGAGGTACCGGGCGATCATGGCGTCGTCTCCCGGCCAGCCGCGAGGGGTTCCGGTGGACGCGGTCGGAGGCTCGACGTACTCGACGTCGATGTCCACGTCGACCTCGGGGAGCTCGCCCATCTGGGAGCGGAGCTCTCGGAGGAGCTGACGGGGGATCTCGACCACCGTGAGGACGGTCACCTGCCCGCCCTCACCGGCCAGCGGTTTGGCGAACCGAGCGACCTCGGCGGGGTCGAGGCGCCCATCGGTGGCGACGAGAACGTGCACGCTGTGTCTCCTTGGCTCGGCTGGGTCACCAGGCTAGTGGGTCGTGGTCGCCCGACGCGGTCGGTATGCGGGGTTTCTCCGGGCCGGGTCGTGTGCCGTCAGGCGGGGTGTGTCCGGGCGATGGAGCGCAAGGTGGGGACGTCAAGGCCGGCCGCGTCGGCGTGGTCGAGGGCGCGGGCGAGCCGCCGGGGAGCGCTCCGTCCGGTCGCCTTGTGATCGGGATCGGCGTCGATCGCTCGCACCATCTCCGTCAGCGCTGCGTCACGGTCGATCGGTGTGCCGACGAGCGTCTGCTGGATGGTGAGCACCTCCTCGGAGACGGGGCCCGAGACGTCCCGATGTTCGTGCCAGAGGGGTCCGACGGTCCCGCCTGTCACGAGTCCGGCGATGTTGGCGGTGAGGATGTACAGGTTCTTGGCGACCAGATGTCCGACGATCTCGTCGTCGGGGACATGCTCGGCGGCGATGCCGATCCCGCCCAGGGCGTCGATGATCAGCGGCGCCCCGGGGCCGGCGACGGGAGTCGGCACGATGACCTTGACGTCCTGGCCCGGCTTCTTCTCGAACCAGACCGGGGCCACCGTGGGTGAGGTGATCCCGTGGCGTTGCCAGTCGCGGGGGAGGAGCTCGTTCTGGATGAGCGCCACGCGGTCCCGCCACGATGCCGGCAGGGCGGCGAGGACCGGATCGAGGTCGTCTTCGCCGCCCTGCCGGCATCGTGGCGGGACCGCGTGG
>JALVQZ010000113.1 GCA_027036355.1 Acidimicrobiia bacterium
ACGACGGCTCGGCGATGCTCACCGAGGCCGTCGACCTGCTCGCCGGGGTGGGGCATCTTCGGCAGGTGTCGAAGGCGGTCCGCTGGCTGGCCCATGCCGCCTGGCTGGACGGCGACGTCGTCGCCGCCGGCCGCCGAGCCGCCCGGGCCGAGCGCATCGCCCGGGACACCGGTGATCAGCCTGCACTGGCGGGGGCGTTGATCGAGCGGGGCTTCGTGGAGATCACCGGCGACGATCTGGCGTCGGCGGCGGCGACGCTGCGGGAAGCCCTCGACCTGATCCCCTCCGACGATCTGGTCGACGTCTGTCAGGTCCTCACCCCGATCGCGTGGCTGGCCGAAGCGGCCGGCGACGTCGACCTGGCGTCGAGGGTGCTCGGTTTCGTCGACGGCGTCTACGACGAGGCGGGGTGGCTGCCGGCGACGGAACGTGCGGCGGTCGCTCGCCTCGGCGTTCCGGTCGAGGCCGGCCCGATCGATCGTCCGGGTGTGATCGGTGAGGTCGACGACCTGCTGGCGTCGTTGGGCGAGGCCGCTACGAGCCGCACCTGATCTCGAGCGTCCCGGACACGGGGGTGGCGGCGGGATCGTCGGCGTCGACGAACACCGCTCGGGTGACGATGGGTTCGTCGATGCTGCCTTGGAAGGTGGTCGAGATGATGCCTGCCCCTTCGGTGACGTTGTCGGCGATACGGCGCTGCTCGGTGGATCGGTTGTAGAGGGAGATGTTCTCCTGGTCCTTGGAGAACGTGTCGGTGTCGGGGTTGGCGAGGGCGAAGCTCAGCGTGTACTCCTCGTTGTCGCCGACGGCCATGTTGGGGAGCGACTCGCCGCCGACGGCCGCGGTGAGGATCGTCTGACAGGACACCCGGAACGCGTACCGCTCGTCGCCGATGACGAGGATGGCGTTGATGTCGCCGTCGAACCCGTCGGCGGGATCGGCGGCGGAGCTCGGTTCGGTGCCGGACGGGGCCGCCGTCGCCGTCGTTCCGGCGTCGTTCCCGCCGGTCGTGTCGTTCCCGCCGGTCGCGGTGGTCGTCGTCGGCGCGGTGGCGCCGGTCGAACCGCCGCAGGCGGCGAGCAGCAGGATCGCTGCGGTGACGAAGGCGGCGTATCTCCTGTGCATGTGGTCCGTCCCTCCCGCGGAGCTGGTCGCCGGACGCGGTCCGGCTCATCGCCGTCATCGTCGCGAACGCCGCTAAACGGTCGCTAACGACCCGATGTCGATCGTCGGGCGACCTACGGGACGGGCATCGGGTCGGTGGGGTCCTCGGCCATGTCCTCGATCGAGTCGGTGACGGTGCCGCGCACGACGGCCTCGATGGTGCTGCCTTGGGGAAGGTCGGGTGTCGGCATGGTCACCTCGAAGGCGTCGCCGGCGAACGACCAGTCCTGCACGTCGGGTTCGGCGGTGCCCGGACCCGCGTTCGTCGAGACGTCGAATCCGCCTTGGTCGTTGAGTTGGAAGATCACCGTCGACAGGAGGTTCCCGTCGGCGTCCCGGAAGATGAGCTGCATCGAGGCGATCATCATCTCCGACAGGCCGTCAGTGGCGTCTCCGGCGAGCCGGACCCTCCAGGTGTCGCCGTCGCGCTCGAACCGGACGATGTCCCACGTGTCGGGGACGGCGCCGTCGGCGACGGGTTCGCCG
>JALVQZ010000114.1 GCA_027036355.1 Acidimicrobiia bacterium
GCCCTTCCCCCCGACGCGGCGGACCGTCTCGAACGAGATGCGCGGGTGACCTTCACCGGCACGCTGATCAAGGCCGACGGCCTCGTCCGCAACCTGTACGTCGCCGACGGCCGGCTCGTCGAGGGAACCTGAATCGGGTCTCGAGCGGACGCCCGTCGCGCAGGCGGCCGTCAACCGGACATGTCCGCCGGCTACGGCAGCCGGTCCTCGAGATACGGGATCAGCCGGTCGATGGGGATCCGGTCCTGCGCCATCGAATCCCGCTCCCTGACGGTCACCTGACGATCGTCGAGGGTGTCGAAGTCGACCGTGACGCAGAACGGCGTCCCGATCTCGTCCTGACGCCGGTAGCGCCTCCCGATCGACTGGGTGATGTCGTGCTCGATCATCCAATGGGGCCGAAGCGAGTCGGCGAGCTCGCGGGACACCGCGATGAGCTCGTCCTTCTTCGACAGCGGCAAGACGGCCACCTTGATCGGGGCGAGCCGCGGGTCGAGACGGAGGACGGCGCGGGTGTCGCCGCGAACCGTCTCGGTCTCGTACGCGTCGATGAGGAACGCGAAGGTCGTCCGGGTCGCCCCGGCCGCAGGCTCGATGACGTAGGGATAGAACCGTTCGTTGCGCTCGGGGTCGAAGTAGCGCAGATCCTCTCCGGACATCTCCGCGTGCGCCTTGAGATCGAAATCCGTCCGGTTGGCGATCCCCTCGAGCTCGTCCCAACCCCAGGGGAACCGGTACTCGACGTCGTAGGTCCCCGACGAGTAGTGGGACAGCTCGTCGGCCGCGTGCGGGCGGAGCCGAAGGTTCTCCTCGGTCATCCCCAGCTCGAGGTACCAGTCCCGCCGCGCCTCGAGCCAGTAGCGGAACCAGTCGTCGGCCTCTTCGGGACGGCAGAAGTACTCCATCTCCATCTGCTCGAACTCGCGGGTCCGGAACACGAACTGGCCGGGCGTGATCTCGTTCCGGAACGACTTGCCGATCTGCGCGATCCCGAACGGGAGCTTCTTGCGCGCGGTGCGGCGCACGTTCTCGAAGTTGATGAAGATCCCCTGGGCGGTCTCGGGCCGCAGGTACACGAGGTTCTCTTCGGAGGCGACCGGACCCATGTGCGTCTTGAACATCAGCTCGAACGCCCGCGGTTCGGTGAACGATCCCTCGGCACCGCATTCGGGACATCGGTTCGGATCCTCCAGCTTGTCGAGCCGGAACCGGTTGTGACAGACCTTGCATTCGACCAACGGATCGGAGAAGGACGCGACATGGCCCGAGGCGACCCAGACGAGCGGCGATTGGATCACGGCGGTGTCGACGCCGACGACGTCCTCCCGGAGCTGGACCATCGACCGCCACCACTGCTCCTTGACGTTGCGCAAGAGCTCCACCCCGAGCGGCCCGTAGTCGTACGCGGAGCGCAGTCCCCCGTAGATCTCGGAGGATTGGAACACGAAGCCACGCTTGGTGGCCAGATTGACGATCGTGTCGAAATCGGCAGGCATCACCCACGTCCTCGGGAAGGGCCCGGCATGGTACCGCGTTAGCTCGACGTGCCGTCCCCGGACCCGGCGACGGCGTCGATGGCTCCGCCGAAACGCCGCTCGCGCCGCCGGTACTCGTCGACGCAACGCGCCAGTTCGGTCCGATCGAAATCGGGCCACAACACCGGGGTGAACACGAACTCCGCGTACGCCGCTTCCCACAGGAGGAAGTTCGAGATCCGCATCTCACCGGACGTACGAACGATCAGCTCCGGATCCGGCATCTCAGGCAGATACAGCCGTGCAGCGAAGGCTTCGACGTCGATCGACTCCGGGTCGATCTTCCCGGCGGCGGCCGCCCGGGCGAGACGCCGCGCCGCGTGGACGATCTCCGCCCTCCCTCCGTAGTTGAACGCGAACACGACGTTCATCGTCGTGTTGTCCCTGGTCAGCTCCTCGGCGGTCGCCATCTCGATCCGGAGCTGCTCGGGCACCCGAGGATCGTGCCGCTCGCCGATGAACACGACCCGCACGTCGAGGTCGTTGAGCTCGTCGCGACGGCGTCGGAGGAGATCGATGTTGAAATGCATGAGGAACTCGACCTCTTCGGGAGACCGGTTCCAGTTCTCCGTCGAGAACGTGTAGGCGGTCAACCATTCGATGCCGAGGTCGAGGGCTCCATGGATGACGTCGAACAAGGCGGGCTCCCCTTGGGCGTGCCCGGCGGTGCGCGGCAAACCCCGGGCGTTCGCCCACCGGCCGTTGCCGTCCATGATGATGCCGACATGGCGGGGCACGTCGCGTTCAGGCATCGGCGACGACCATCGACTCGAGTCGACGTTCCAGGTGGTACTCCACGAAACGCCTCGCGACGCCCCTCGCCTCGCCGGAGAACCGCGGATCGGCCTCGGGCAGGGCCGCCAGATCGGCCCGGGACAGGACCGTGAGGTAACCGACGATCCCATCGCGGAGCGCGTAGGCGCCGGGTACACGACACGAGTCGCACAGCACCCCGCCGGCTCCGAAGCTGAACCGCGTCAGCCCCGTGCGCGTCCCGCATCCCGCGCAGGCCTCCAGCGCCGGAGCGACCCCGACCACCGCCGCAGCTCGAAGCAGGAACGCGGTGACGATGTCGGGATGCACCACTCCCGCGTCGAGGGCTTCGAGGCCCCGCTTGAGGAGCAGGAACAACCCGTGCGCGGGCTCGTCCTCCTGGGCGACGAGATCGGCGATCTCGACCATCGTTCCGGCCGCCATCAGCGCATCGAGATCCGACCGCAGATGGAGGAACGCCTCGATGATCGACACCTGCGTGATGGTGTCGAGGTTGCGTCCTTCGTAGAGGACGACGTCGACGTGCGTGAGCGGCTCGAGGCGACCACCGAACCGGCTCTTCGTCTTGCGGATCCCCTTGGCGACGGTCCGCAGCTTGCCTCGGTTCGGACTCAGCAGGATGACGACCTTGTCCGCCTCCCCGAACGGATAGGCCCGCAGGACGATGGCCTGGTCGGAACGCAACGACATGCCCTGGAGGGTACCGTACGGACCACACCGACCGAGGAGCCGACGATGCCGAGACTCGACGAGGAGATCCGCCGGGCGTTCGTCCGCTCCCACCCCGGGTGGGAGATCGACGGCGAGTCGCTCCGACGGACGTTCGCGTTCGCCGACTTCGCCGAGGCCATGGGCTTCGTGGTGCGGGTCGCCCTGGCCGCCGAGGTCGCCGACCATCACCCCGACATCGACATCCGATGGAACCGCGTGACGTTGACGCTGACGACCCACTCGGAGTCCGCCCTCACCGACAAGGACACGGACCTGGCCCACCTGGTTCACGGCTTCACCGGCTGACCGGCTCGGCAGACGTTCGAGCGCGGCCCATCGCCCCCGATGGGAGCGGTCAGAAGCCGAGACGATCCAAGAGGGCGTCGCGGCGTTGCCAGTCCTTCTCGACCTTGACCCGCAGATCGAGATAGACGGGCGCACCGAAGACCGTCTCCATCTCCTCGCGAGCCTCCCTCCCGACCACCGAGATCAGCCGACCGCCCTTGCCGATGACCATCCCCTTCTGGGAGTCCCGCTCGACGTAGATCGTGGCCGCGACGTACACCGTCCCGTTGGGACGGGTCTCCATCTCGTCGACGACGACGGCGAGCGAGTGCGGCAGCTCCTCGCGCAACCGGGCCAGGTACTTCTCCCGGATCAGCTCGGCCGCGAGCAGCCGGTCGGGCTGATCCGTGCGCATGTCGGGGGGGAAGTAGAACGGCCCCTCGGGAAGGAGAGCGAGGAGCTCGGAGACGACCGCCTCGAGACCCGCACCTTTCGTCGCCGACGTCGGCACGTACCCGGCGAAGTCCCACTCGCCCGCCTCGAGCAGATGCTCCGCGACCTGCTCCTTGGACGCCAGATCCACCTTGTTGACGACCACCACCACCGGGCTCCCGGCCTGCTGCAACCGTTCGGCGATCAGGCGATCGCCGGGCCCGATCTTCTGGGTGGCGTCGAGAACGAACAGGACCGCGTCGGCGTCCTTGAGGGAACCCGAGACGAGATGGTTGAGCCGCTCCCCCAACGCGTTCTTGGGCTTGTGCAGCCCCGGGGTGTCGATGAACACGATCTGGGCGTCCTCGTCGGGCAAGGTCAGCACACCGCGGACGGTGTTGCGGGTCGTCTGCGGTCGAGGAGAGGTGATGGCCACCTTCTGGCCGACCAACGCGTTGACCAGCGTCGACTTCCCGACGTTCGGGCGGCCGACCACGGACACGAACCCCGAGCGGCTCATGATCTGGGCTCCACCCGGACCTTGGCGATCCGTCGTCCCTGCACACGCTCGGCGACGAAGACGAGCCCGTCGTACTCGAAACGCTCGCCCTCCTTGGGAACCCGACCGGCGAGGCCGAGGACGAGCCCCCCGACGGTGTCCCAATCCTGGGCGGGGAGGTCCGTCCCGGTGAGCTCGGCGAGGCTGTCGACGTCGAGACGGGCATCGATCAGATAGCGGCCTTCCCCCACCGGCACGATCATCGGCTCTTCCCGGTCGTACTCATCGGCGATCTCCCCGACGATCTCCTCGATCAGGTCCTCGATGGTGACGAGACCGGCGGTCCCGCCGAACTCGTCGACGACGATCGCCATGTGGACCTGATTGGCCTGCATGTCCCGGAGGAGCTCGGCGATGTGCTTGGTCTCGGGCACGAAGTACGCCGGCCTGGCGATCTCTCCACAGGTCCGGGGTCGACGCAGGTCGTCGTCGATGACGCGGAGCAGATCGCGGGCGTACAGCACCCCGATGATGTCATCGAGGCCCTCGCCGGTGAGCGGGATGCGGGACTTCCCCGACTCCAGCACGATGTCGAGGCCCTCGTCGATCGACGCGACGGCCGGCAACGTCACCATGTCGGGACGAGGCACCATCACCTCCCGCACCAAGGTGTCGGTGAACTCCAGCACCGACGAGATCAACTCGCGCTCCTCCGCCTCGGCGGCCGCCTCCTCCTCCGGCTCGGCCTCCTCCTCCAGATCGCTCACCAGGTCGTTGGCCGCATCGCCGACGGCGATCGCCAACGCCAGCAGACGAGCGAACCGGTAGGCGAACCAGCGAGGCCGGGTCCGACCGATCGTGCGGGGCGCCAGGTCCGACACCAACACCAGGAGCAACGTCGTCGCGACGAGGACGACGAACAGCGTCGGGCCGGAGAACATCCGAGAGAACGCCCACGTCGCCGGGATGACCGCAAGGACGACGAGCATCGTGAGCACGGGGCTCAACGCCAGCTGCACGCGGTTGCGGTTCTCCAAGAGCTCCGCGACCGCGTGCAGCTGGCGT
>JALVQZ010000115.1 GCA_027036355.1 Acidimicrobiia bacterium
CAGCAGGTTGTGGCCGTCGATGACGACCCGGAACCGCCCCGACGACCCGATCAACGCGTCGATCGCCTCGGCCGAGTCGGGGGAGATCCCCGGAGGCAGCGTCAACGGAGCCGGAGGCTCGGCGCCGTTGGGTTCACCGGCTCCTCCGGGCGCCCGGTACGGGGCCGTCGCGGCGGAGAGACGGTCGAGGAACCGGGCGAGCTCCCGCGGCGCACGAGGGATCGGCGTCGTCGCCGACCCGGTCGACGCCGTCCGGAGCGCCTCGGCCCGTTCGGCGCGCAGGCGACGGATCTGCTCGGTGAGCTCGGCGACCCGAAGCCGCAGCGTCTCGTTGTCGACCTCGGCCGACGCAAGAGCCTCGGTGGCCACCGCGAGCTCGTCCTCGAGGCGAGCCGCGCGAGCCGTTTCCCTCGCCAGCGCCGCCTTGGTCGATCCGGTGGCCGCCTCGACTCGGTCACGTTGGGCCTTCTCCGCCGAAGCCAGCAGGTCGTCCTTGTGACGAAGGCGCTCCTTGCCCTCGCGGACCTGTTCCTCGAGGCCGGCGATCCGGCGGCGCTCCCGTTCGATCGTGGCCTCGACGTCGGCTTCGATCCGCTCACCGACCGCCTCGACGATCGTCGCCCACCACCCTTCCGGCCGCCGCAGGAACGCATCGACCACCGGGTCGTCGCCGCCTCGCTCGACCCACGTCTCGAGCACGAGCTCTCGGAACGATCCGTTGCGATCGATCTCACCGAGCAGCGTCGACGCCAGCGGCGGAGGCAGACGCTTGCCGGTCCGTTGGGCGACGGTCTCCAGCCGGGGAGGCACGGCGCCGAGCGGGGAGCCGTCGGGACGGGAGTCCGGTCGCGGCCCGTCCTCCCGGAGGTCGCGCAACGTGGCGCGACCGGCCGCGATGGCGCCGGCGAGGACCTCTTGCAGCGGGCGACCGAAACCGCTCATGGTGATCCTCTCGATCGTCGAAGGTACCGGAGAAGACCCACCGAAGGTAGTACCGGAGGGAGCCTTCCGGTCGCCGTCTTGACAGACGGCAGCACCGTGGCATACTCGCCGGACGACCCCGACACGACGGACGAACCGATGATCACCACCAGCCTCGTACTCATCCTCATGTAGGCGCATACGGACCCCGTATGCGCCCGACCCTCCGTACCCCCGGAGGGTTTTTTCGTACCCCGCCCGCACCCTCGACCCAGCGAACCGGAGCGACCATGGCAGAGACACTCACCGGAGCACAGGCCCTGATCAGAGCCCTCGAACATGCCGAGGTCGACGTGGTCTTCGGCGTCCCCGGCGGCGCCATCCTGCCTGCGTACGATCCGATCCTCGACAGCCCGATCCGCCATGTCCTGGCCCGACACGAACAAGGCGCAGGCCACATGGCCTCGGGATACGCCCACGCCACCGGCAAGGTCGGCGTGTGCGTCGCCACCTCCGGCCCCGGAGCGACGAACCTCATCACCCCCCTCCAAGACGCCTACATGGACTCGGTGCCCGTGGTCGCCATCACCGGCCAGGTGGCCACCAGGGCCATCGGCATGGACGCGTTCCAAGAGGCCCACACCTGGGGCATCTCGATGCCGTGCACCAAGCACAACTACCTGGTGACCCGCGTCGACGAGCTACCCGACGTGATCGCCGAGGCGTTCCACCTCGCCGCCACGGGGCGACCCGGACCGGTGCTGGTGGACATCCCCAAGGACATCCTCAACGCCACCATGACGTGGCATCGCCCAGGCGAGATCGACCTGCCGGGCTACAAACCATCGGTCAAGGGTCACCCCAAGCAGGTCAAGGCCGCCGTCGAGATGATCCACCGGTCGCAACGACCGGTCCTGTACGCCGGCGGAGGCATCATCAAAGCCGAGGCCTCCGAGGCGCTCCGCCACTTCGCCGAACAGGCCAACGTCCCGGTGGTCACCACATTGATGGCCCGAGGGGCGATCCCCGACTCGCATCCCCTGGCCTTGGGGATGCCCGGCATGCACGGCAACTACACCGCGATCACGGCGATGCAGCGATCGGACCTGTTGATCACGATCGGAGCCCGCTTCGACGACCGGGTGACCGGCGACGTGGCGACCTTCGCCCCCGACGCCAAGGTGATCCACGTCGACGTCGACCCCGCCGAGATCGGGAAGGTGCGGGAAGCGAACGTGCCCATCGTCGGCGACGCCCGCACCGTGCTCGAGCAGCTCATCGAGACCATGTCGTCGCTCCTCGACGGCGCCGAACCTCCGGAACGCGAGCCATGGTTCTCCCAGCTCGCCGCCTGGCAGGAGGAGCATCCCCTCACCTACCACCAGGATCCCGACGGCCCCATCCAGCAGCAGTACGTCATCGAGCAGCTCCATCGTCTCACCCGAGGCGACGCGATCGTCGTCGCCGGGGTCGGTCAGCATCAGATGTGGGCCTCCCAGTTCTGGGGTTTCGAGCGCCCACGGACCTGGATCAACTCGGGGGGACTGGGCACGATGGGCTATGCCGTTCCCGCCGCGATCGGCGCCAAGGTCGGGATGCCCGACGAGACCGTGTTCGCCATCGATGGCGATGGGTGCTTCCAGATGACCTCGCAGGAGCTCATCACCGCCGCCATCGACGGGATCCCCGTCAAGATCGCCGTGATGAACAACACGTCGCTGGGGATGGTCCGGCAATGGCAGAAGCTCTTCTACGGCGAGCGGTACTCGGCGGTCGACCTCACCGACCACACGCCGGATTACGTCAAGCTCGCCGAGGCCATGGGATGCGTCGGCCTGCGGGCCGAGACGCCCGCAGAGGTGGTTCCGACGCTGGAGAAGGCCCTGGCGATCAACGACCGACCCGTCGTGGTCGAGTTCAAGTGCGATCCCGAGGCGATGGTGTTCCCGATGATCCCGGCGGGGGGATCCAACGACCATGTCGTCCTCGGGCCGGAGGACCTCGCATGAAGCACGTCATCTCGGTCACCGTGGAGAACAAGCCCGGGGTGCTGGCGCGGATCTCGTCGATGTTCGCCCGCCGCGGCTTCAACATCCACTCGCTGACGGTCGGACCGACCGAGGATCCACGTCTGTCCCGGATGACCGTCGTCGTCGACGGACCCGAGATGGAGCAGATCGTCAAGCAGCTCTACAAGCTCGTCCACACGGTCAAGGTCACCGAGCTGGATCCGACCGAGACCGTGGAGCGGGAGATCATGCTGGTCAGGGTCAACGCCGAAGCGAGCCGGCGGGGCGAGCTCCTCGATGCCGCGAACCTCTTCTCGGCGAAGGTCGTCGACGTGGGAGCATCGACCGTGACCTTCGAGGTCGCGGGTGAACCGTCGGCCCTCAACGACTTCCTCGAGTTGATGCGGACCTACGGCATCACCAGCCTGGTGAAGTCGGGACGTATCGCCATGGCCAAGGACCTCAAGACCACGACGAAACGATCCCGTCTCCGGACGGCATGACACAGGAGGACCGTTCCCCCCGATGACCACGATCTACTACGACGCCGACGCCGATCCGTCGCTCATCGCCCGCCGCAAGGTGGCCGTCATCGGGTTCGGCAGCCAGGGCCATGCCCACGCCATGAACCTCAAGGACTCCGGTGTCGACGTCATCGTCGGACTCCGCGAAGGATCCCGACGGACGCGGATGGCCTCCGACGCCGGGCTCAAGGTCGTCGACCCGGCCACTGCCGCCGAATGGGCCGACGTGATCATGATGCTCGTCCCCGACCAGATCCAGCCGCAGCTCTACGACGAGGTGATCCGCCCTCGGCTGGAACCGGGCGACGCGTTGTTCTTCGCCCACGGATTCGGCATCCACTTCGGCTACATCACCCCGCCCGACACCGTCGACGTGGTGATGGTCGCTCCCAAGGGCCCCGGACATCTCGTCCGCCGCCAGTACATCGAGGGCAGCGGCGTACCGAGCCTCCTCGCGGTCCATCAGGACGCCACCGGAGAGGCCAAGGCCCTTGGCCTCTCGTACGCGTACGGGATCGGCGGCACCCGGGCCGGCGTGATCGAGACGACCTTCAAGGACGAGACCGAGACCGATCTCTTCGGTGAGCAGGTCATCTTGTGCGGCGGGGTCGATTCCCTCATCCAGGCCGCGTTCGAGACCCTCGTCGAAGCCGGGTACCCCGCCGAGATGGCGTACTTCGAGGTCCTCCACGAGCTGAAGCTCATCGTCGACCTCCTCTTCGAAGGCGGGATCTCGTGGATGCGGCATTCGGTGTCCGACACCGCCGAGTACGGCGACGTCACCCGGGGGCCGCGGATCGTCGACGATCGAACCAGAGCCGAGATGCGCCGCATCCTCGCCGAGATCCAGTCCGGCGAGTTCGCCGCCGAATGGATGACCGAATACGCCGCCGGTGCCCCGAACCTGAAACGAGCACGAGCCGAGATGGCCGACCACGACGTCGAGAAGGTCGGGCGGCGTCTGCGCGAGATGATGCCGTTCCTCGCCGAGAAGACCCCAGAGGACGACGTATGACCCTGCTCTCCCCGACGTCGGGCCTGGTCCTTACCGAGCCGGGTCGACCCCTGTAGGACGACCCGGCACCTCCCCCGGACCGTTCGTTCGCGCCCGACGTCACAAGGAGCTCTCACCATGACCACCGACCGTCTCATCATCTTCGACACCACCCTCCGCGACGGGGAGCAGGCCCCTGGCATCGCGTTGTCGCCCGACGACAAGGTCGCCATCGCCGCTCAGCTCGCCCGACTGAAGGTGGACGTGATCGAGGCCGGGTTCGCGGCGTCGTCCCCCGGCGATTTCGAAGCGGTCCGCCGCATCGCCTCGGAGGTCGAAGGCCCGGTGATCGCCAGCTTGGCCCGCACCCATCCCGACGACATCGACGCCGCCGCCGAGGCGCTCGAGCCGGCGGCCCGCAGCCGGATCCACGTGTTCAACTCCACCTCCCCGATCCACATGGAGCAGATGCTGCGGATGACCCCGGCCGAGGTACTGGCGTCGATCCAGGAGGGCGTGGCGCGAGCTCGCCGCTACTGCGACGACGTCGAGTTCTCTCCTCAGGACGCGACGCGTTCGGACCCGGACTTCGTCATCGAGGCCTGCCGCCTGGCGGTCGAAGCGGGAGCGACCACGATCAACATCCCCGATACGGTCGGCTATGCCCTCCCCGCCGACTTCGTGGCGCTGATGGAACGCGTGTACGCCGAGGTCCGTGGCGACAACGAGGACGTCATCATCTCCACCCACTGCCACAACGACCTCGGCCTCGCCGTGGCGAACTCCCTGTCGGCGATCCAGGCCGGCGCCCGCCAGATCGAAGGCGCGATCAACGGCATCGGGGAGCGGGCGGGGAACACGTCGACCGAGGAGATCATCATGGCGGTGAGGACCCGCCAGGACTTCTTCGGTGTCGAGATCGGCGCCGACACGACCGAGATCTTCGAGACGTCCCGGCTCGTGTCCCGCCTCACCGGCTACCCGATCCAGTACAACAAGGCGGTCGTCGGCCGGAACGCGTTCGCCCACGAGTCGGGGATCCACCAGCACGGCGTCCTACGCGCCCGCGAGACCTACGAGATCATGGATCCGGAATCGATCGGCCATCGGTCGATGCTGGTGCTCGGCAAGCACTCGGGACGGGCCGCCTTCGCCGATGCGCTCGACAAGATGGGCATCGTCCTCGAGGACGTCGATTTCCAGCGGGCCTTCGAACGGTTCAAGGAGCTGGCCGACAGGAAGGGCGAGATCACCGAGGAGGGCCTCCGCGCCATCATCGGAGAGGAGACGACGGCCCGGTACGACGTCGCCGAGCTCATCTCCATCCACGTCGAGGGCGGCAGCGACGAGGTTCCGGTGGCCACGGTGGCGATCTCACGGGGCGGAGAGGAGCTGCATGCGACCTCGAGCGGCGACGGCATGGTGAACGCCGCCTTCGTGGCGATCCAGGACGCCTTGGAGATCCCCGCCAAGCTCGTCGACTACCGGGTCAGTCCGCTGACGTCGGGCGCCGATGCGATGGCCGAGGTGAACGTGATCATCAAGACCGGCGCAACGACCTACTCGGGGCGGGGCGTGTCCACCGACGTCGTCGAGGGTTCCGCCCGGGCGTTCGTGGCGGCGCTCAACAAGGTGGCCGCCGACCGGGCGTCGTCGGTGCTCGGGGAGGATCGGTGACGGACGCCCGGTTCGTGTTGCTCCCGGGCGACGGGATCGGCCCGGAGGTGGTCCGCGAGGCTCGCCGGGTCCTCGAGGCGATCGCGGTCCGCGGTGGCCACCGGTTCGCCTTCGAGGAGCATCTCATCGGCGGGATCGCCATCGACGAGACCGGCGATCCGCTGCCCGCGTCGACCCTCGAGGCGTGCCGGTCGGCCGACGCCGTCATCCTCGGCGCCGTCGGTGGCCCGCGATGGGACGATCCGGCGGCCAAGACCCGACCCGAGGCGGGTCTGTTGGGGATCCGCAAGGGCTTGGGCTTGTTCGCCAACCTCCGGCCGATCACCGTCAGGGACGCCTTCGTCGACGCCTCGCCTCTGCGACCGGAACGGGTCGCGGGGGTCGACATCCTGTTCGTCCGGGAGCTGACGGGCGGCATCTACTTCGGCGACAAGGCCGTCTCCGACGACGGCACGGTCGTGGGGGACTCGATGACCTACTCGGCGCCCGAGATCGAACGGATCGTCCGGGTCGCCGCGGACGCGGCACGGGCGCGCCGAGGCCGCCTGACGTCGGTGGACAAGGCCAACGTGCTGGCCGTATCCCGGCTGTGGCGGGCGACGGCGGAGAAGGTGGTCGTCGCCGAGTTCCCCGACGTCGAGCTCGAGCACGTCCTGGTGGATGCGATGGCGATGTACGTCGTGTCCCGACCCGGCGACTTCGACGTGGTGGTGACCGGCAATCTGTTCGGCGACATCCTCACCGACGAAGCCTCGACGCTGCCAGGATCGCTCGGGCTCCTCCCGTCGGCTTCCCTCGGCGAGGAAGGGCCGGGGCTGTACGAGCCCGTGCACGGGTCGGCCCCCGATATCGCCGGACGGGACGTCGCCAACCCGCTGGCGACGATCCTGTCGGCGGCCATGGCGCTACGCCACTCGTTGGACCTCCCCGACGAGGCCGACGTCGTGGAGCGGGCGGTCGACCGGGTCCTCGCCGCGGGACTCCGTACCGCCGACATCGCCGCCGGAGGGCCGGCGGTCGGAACGACCGAGATGGGCCGGGCCGTGGCCGACGCCGTGGCCGACGCCTGAGGTCGCCGTAACTCGACGACGCTGGTGTACTGTCCCGATGCGCCGTCTCGCCCTCGTCGTCGTGCTCGCCTCGGTCGCGGCCGCGTGCAGCGGCCCGACGTCGGTCTCGACGACCGCGACCGTCATCTCGACCACGACGACGGAACCGCCGACCACCGCTCCCCCACCCCCGTCGACCAGGCCGCCGGGTCCCAACGAGACCCTCACCTCCATCGGTGACCCGTACTACCCGGGCCTTGGGAACGGCGGCTACGACGTCGCCCGCTACGACATCGAGCTGACGCTCCTCGACGGCGGGGAGATCGCCGGGTTCACGACGGTGACCGCCGTCACCGTCGCCGAGCTCGACCGGCTCTCCCTCGATTTCGGATCGACCGAGCCGGTCGGTGACGGACTGGTGGTCGACGCGGTCCGAGTCGACGGCGCCCCCGCCCGCTGGGACCACGACGGCGAGGAGCTCATCGTCACCCCGCCGGCGGCGCTCGCGGCCGGCGCCACGTTCGTCGTCGAGGTCGAGTACTCGGGAGTGCCGTTCGCCGCCACGTCGAGGGCGCTGCCCATCGGGGTCGGATGGTACGAGGGCGCGTCGGGGGTCCGGTACGTGATCGGCGAGCCCGACGGCGCCCATCTCTGGTTCCCCGCCAACGACCACCCATCCGACAAGGCGACGTTCTCGATCTCGGTGACAGTGCCGGCGGGCACCTTCGCTGCCGCCAACGGGTCGCTGGTCGACCAGATCGACGACATCGGGACGACGACCTTCGTGTGGGAGGAGGACGATCCGATGGCGACCTACCTGGCCACCGTCGTCGTCTCCGACCGGTACACCCTTGTGCGAGACGAGGCCGCATCTGCCGAGACGGGCATCGAGGTTCGGAACGTCCTGGCGAGCGACCTCGCCGACGATCCCCCGGCGCCGCTCGGCCGCACGGCCGAGATGGTCGGCGTCTTGTCCGGTCTGTTCGGTCCGTACCCCTTCGACGAGTACGGCGTGGCGTTCGTCGATGGCTTCGGCTCGGCCTTGGAGAACCAGACGCTGTCCCTGTTCGACACCGAGCTGGCCGACGCACCGATCCTCGATCTCGTGCTCGTGCACGAGCTGGCCCATCAATGGTTCGGCAACTCGCTCACCCCGCGTCGGTGGGAGGACATCTGGCTCAACGAGGGGTTCGCCACCTTCGCCGAGTTGCTGTGGATCGAAGCCGAGGGCGGCGAGGAGGCCTATCGGGACGAGATCCGGGAACGAACCCGCCAGGTTCGTGCCTTCGGACTCGGCCCTCCCGGGTCGCCTGCGCCTTCGGATCTGTTCGCCGGCGGCGTGTACCAGCGCGGTGCCTTGACCTTGGTGGCGTTGCGCGACGAGGTGGGCGATGCAACGTTCTTCGACATCCTCCGCGCCTACACGGACCGCTACGCCTACGGCAACGTCACGACCGCCGACTTCGTCACCGTCGCCGAGGAGGTGGCGAACCGCGACCTGTCGGCCCTGTTCGACGCCTGGCTCTACGACGACCAGCTCCCCGACTGACCCCCCGGATCCGCCAACCCCGGATCCGCCAACCCCGGATCCGCCAACCCCGGATCCGCCAACCCAGGGTTCGCCGAGCCCTCACAGGGCGCCCACAACCCAGGGTTCGCCAGACCCCGCCGAACCGTGGGCTGGCCAAGCCCCCACAGGGCGCCCACAACCCAGGGTTCGCCAAGCC
The DNA here is from genome assembly GCA_027036355.1 of Acidimicrobiia bacterium. Classification (GTDB taxonomy): domain Bacteria; phylum Actinomycetota; class Acidimicrobiia; order Spongiisociales; family UBA5794; genus JALSQW01. The sequence goes on from JALVQZ010000115.1 coordinate 8,902, forward strand.
CTCACAGGGCGCCCACAACCCTGGGTTCGCCGAGCCGTCTGCCACGCGGCGGGGAGGCGCTAGCGTCGCGTCCATGGCGAACGCGGACATCGGTCTCATCGGTCTCGGGGTGATGGGCAGCAACCTCGTGTTGAACATGGACGACCACGGCTACACCGTGGCGGTCTTCAACCGCAGCGTCGACAAGGTGGACCGGTTCGTCGCCCAGGAAGGCGCGGGTCGCCGCATCATCGGCACCCACAGCCTCGAGGAGCTCGTAGGGACGCTGAAGCGACCCCGCGTCGTCATGCTCATGATCCGTGCCGGCGCACCGGTCGACGCCCAGATCGAAGCGCTCGAACCCCTCCTCGAACCGGGCGACATCATCATCGACGGCGGCAACTCGCTGTACACCGACACCATCAGGCGCACCCGTGACCTGGAAGCCGAAGGGCTCCGCTTCGTCGGCATGGGCATCTCCGGCGGTGAGGAAGGGGCGCGCCACGGCCCGTCGATCATGCCGGGCGGGTCGACCGCCGCCTGGCCGCACATCGAACGCCTCTTCAACGACATCGCGGCGAAGGCCGACGACGGGACACCGTGTTGCGAATGGCTCGGACCCGACGGAGCCGGGCACTACGTCAAGATGGTCCACAACGGCATCGAGTACGGCGACATGCAGGTGATCGCCGAGGCCTACGACGTCATGCGCCGCGGCCTGTCGATGACCGCCGACGAGATGCAGCCCATCTTCGCCGACTGGGGTCGCGGGACACTCGACTCGTACCTGATCGACATCACCGCCGACATCCTCGCGACCAGAGACGCCCACGGGACGCCGCTGGTCGACCACATCCTCGACGTCGCCGGCCAGAAGGGCACCGGCCGCTGGACGGTCATCGCCTCGATGGAACAGGCCCAGCCCGTCTCCCTCATCGCCGAAGCCGTCTACGCCCGCATCCTGTCGGCGCTGAAGGACCAACGGACGATCGCCGCGTCGGTCCTCGACGGCCCCGACGCCACCATCCTCCACGACCGGGAGCAGGTCCTCCTCGACCTCCACGATGCCCTCTACGGGGCCAAGATCATGTCCTACGCCCAGGGCTTCATGCTACTAGGGGCCGCGTCGCAGGAACACGGATGGGACCTCGATCTCGGAACGGTGGCGTCCCTATGGCGAGCAGGATGCATCATCCGTTCGCGCTTCATCTCCGACATCATGGCCGCCTACCGGAACGAGCCGAACCTCGAGAACCTGCTCCTCGACCGCTTCTTCGCCGACGCGGTAGCCACCGCCGGACCCGGGTGGCGGCGCACCGTCGCCCACGCGGCGGTCGCCGGACTCCCGGTGCCCGCCTACGCCTCCGCCCTCGCCTTCTACGACGGGTACCGATCCGAACGGCTCCCCGCCAACCTCATCCAGGCCCAACGCGACTACTTCGGCGCCCATACCTACGAACGGGTCGACCGCCCTCGCGGCGAGTTCTTCCACACCGACTGGACCGGCCACGGCGGCGACACCACGGCGGGTTCCTACACCGCCTGACGGGCCAGAGACGCCCGCCATCGAAGGTCGGGGCGGCTCGGCCACGAGGACTACCCTCGGCATCGGGATGCTACCGATACCGTCGATGACCGAATCAGCATGATCCAAGAGATCCCGCTCGATCCTGTAGCCGGTCCCGGGACCGGGCAAGCGAGCCGATGGAACGACGCGACCCCTTCCCCGGCGGCCGAGCAGAACGCACGCCATTGGTGGGACTTCCGGCATTCGCTGCGAGCTGCAGGCTGGGATGGTTGGGTGTGGGGGAACGGCCCATGGTCGAGCTCCGTGTACACCTGCAAGGATCGGAGTCGAGGCGGACCGTGCAGGTTCTGACCTGGACCGAGCTCCGGGCGCTGATGGGCCGACGGCCGAAACCCGCAATGTGGGCAACCGTCTCAGAGCAGAACGACGACCATCGGAGAGACATCGTCGTTGCGTTCGACGGCCAGGAAGGCTGGTTCATCTCCGACGGCGAGACGACCGAGATCACGTTCCAAGAAGGCCGAACCCTGCTCCGCCGGAAGGCGGGCGACACCGTGATGATCACCGATGCCCGGCTCGCGGGCTCCACGGGGGTGAAAGCGATGCTCGTCGGAACCTGGGCGTACGAGGGTACGGGAACGGTGACCGGGACGACCACGTTCCTCGGTCGCGGCGCGTACGTGGCCGAGGTGTCGAAGGTTCGAAGGGACGAGCCGGACGCCATCTTCGACCAGATCGTCGACCGGGAGACCGGAATCACCCTTCGCCTCGCCCGCCGCGACAACCGAGCCATCCTCGAAGTGACCTCCTTGGATTTCGTTCGATCACCGACCCAGGGATCCGTCAAGCCCACATAGACCGACTGGACCGGCCACGGCGGCGACACCACGGCGGGTTCCTACACCGCCTGACGGGCCCGTTCCGACCGACCGATCCCGGCCTCGGGCCGTCCGGCCCTATCGATCCGCCTCGTCCGTGACGCAGCATTGCCCCCAGAGCGAGGAGCCCGACCCATGCACACCGAACCGGTCACGTCGACGAACGAACGCACCGACCCCCTCCCGTCCCCCGATCGCGCCCGCCGTCGACGGGTACGGACCTGGGGGCTGGCGGTGCCGGCGGTCATCGTCCTGGTGCTGGCCGGCGTCTTCGTGTGGGGCGAGCTGCAGCCGAAACCCGAGGGGTACGCCGCAGGTGCCGCCGCGACGGGCGACCGATGGGTCCGCTTCACGGTCGACGCGACCAGCCGGGAGGAATGGGTCCTGTTCGACTTCGAACGAGGCGAGGTGATCGCCGGCGATCTCACCTCCCCGAACTGGGACCTGGCGTTCCGCCGTACCAAGATCCTCACGAACTCCGGCGTGACGAACCCCGCCGGCGTTGGGGGCGCCTTCGACCTGGGCGAGGTGGCGCTCGACGAGGCGACCCCTCCGGCCACGGCGGCCTTCGAAGTGGACCGGCTCGGCGGCGACGACGAGGACGAACCCGACAACCCGGCGATCGGCGGCTGGTACTCGTACTCGTTCGTTCGTCACGTCGTGAGCGTCAAGCCGAACACGTACCTCGTCCGCACGGGCGGCGACCTCGACGCGCTCGTCCAGTTCGACTCCTACTACTGCGAGAACGAGGACCCCGGCTGCGTCACCTTCCGGTACCGGCTCGTCCCGAAGGTCCCCGACGGGGAACCCGCCCGCAGCTCCTGAGCGATCATCTCGAGTCGCGGGCCGCCGACAGGCTCGCTACGCTCGCCCGGTGACCCCTCGCTACGACGTCGTCATCATCGGATCCGGCTTCGGCGGCAGCGTCAGCGCCCTGCGGCTCGCCGAGAAGGGGTACCGGGTCGCGGTCCTCGAAGCCGGCCGCCGCTGGACCGACGCGACGCTGCCGACGACCTCGTGGGACCTCCGCCGGTTCCTGTGGATGCCCCGCCTGGGTCTCCGCGGCATCCAACGCCTCAGCCTGCTGGGAAGGGTGATGGCCCTGTCGGGCGCCGGCGTCGGCGGAGGCTCCCTGGTGTGGGCCAACGTCGCCTACGAGCCGAACGCCGCCGCGTTCGACGATCCGCAGTGGTCGTCCATCACCGACTGGAAGACGGAACTGGCTCCGTTCTTCGACCAGGCCCGCCGGATGCTCGGCGTCACGATCAATCCCGTCGAGACCCCGGCAGACGAGGTCGTCCAGACGATCGCCGAACGCCTCGGCGTCGCCGACACCTACCACCGCACCCCGGTGGCGGTGCACATCGGGACACCCCGCGAGACGGTCCCCGACCCCTACTTCGGCGGCGAAGGCCCCGACCGGACCGGGTGTCACTTCTGCGGCGGATGCATGATCGGTTGTCGCTACGGAGCGAAGAACCGTCTCGACAAGAACTACCTCCATCTGGCCGAACGCCTCGGCGTGGAGATCTTCGCCGAGCACGAGGCGGTCGCCGTCCGACCCCGCAACGGCGGCTACGCCGTCGAGACGAGGCGCCCCGGATGGGGACGCCGGACCCGCGCCTTCGAAGCCGACGACGTCATCTTCGCCGCCGGCGCTCGGGGGACGGCGACGCTGCTGCACCGGATGAAGGACCAGGGGCTGCTCCCGCATCTGTCGGACCGTCTCGGTCACAACACCCGCACCAACTCGGAAGCGCTGGTCGGAGCGACCGCTCGCGACGACCGGACCGACTACTCCTACGGGGTCGCGATCACCTCGTCGATCCATCCCGACGACCACACCCACATCGAACCGGTCCGCTACCCGCGTGGGTCCAACGCCATGGGGCTGTTGTCGACGGTACTGGTCGATGGTGGCGGGCGGGTACCGCGATGGCTCCGCTTCCTCGCCACGGCCGTCCGTCGGCCGCGGGTCTTCCTCCGCTCGCTGTCGGTGCGCCACTGGGCACAGCGGACCGTGATCCTGCTCGTCATGCAGTCCCATGACAACGCGCTCCGCAGCCGGCTGCGGCGAGGCCCGCTCGGGACCCACCTGACGACGGAGCTGGACCACGGTCGCCCGAACCCGACCTACCTCCCGATCGCCAACGAAGCGGCCCGGATCGCGGCCGACACCATCGGCGGCGATCCCGGATCCAGTATCAACGAGGTCCTCCTCGACGCACCGATGACCGCGCATCTCATCGGCGGAGCCTGCATCGGCGAGGGGCCCGATACCGGCGTCGTCGACGCCTACCATCGGGTGTTCGGCCATCGAGGCCTGCACGTCGTCGACGGTTCGACCATCGGCGCCAACCTCGGTGCCAATCCGTCGTTGACGATCACGGCGCTGGCGGAACGAGCGATGGCGCTGTGGCCGAACGCCGGAGACCCCGATCCTCGGCCCGACCCGGGTGCTCCGTACGAGCATGTCGACCCCGTCCCGCCGGTTCGGCCTGCCGTGCCGACCGGCGCGCCCGCCGAGCTCTTCTACGCCCGATGACCGACTCCCCCTGGTTCGGCGACGTGGTCGGGTTGGTCCTCGAACCGGCAACCGATGGGGTCGCGGCCGGGTCGGTGGAGCTGACCGCGAGCCATCTCAACCCACACGGGTTCGTCCACGGCGGCGTCGTCTTCACGCTCATCGACACCGTCATGGGGGCGGCGGTGATGAGCCTCCTCGACGAGGACCGCTGCGTCTCGGGTGACGTGCATCTGCGGTTCCTACGACCGGTGGTGAGCGGACGTATCGCCTGCACGGCCCGGGTGGTGCATCACGGCCGGCGAACGGCCGTCGTCGAAGCGGTCGTCGTCGATCCGGAAGGCCGGAACGTGGCCTTCGCCGACGCCTCGTTCGCGATCGTCCGCCGATAGACGCCTCCGGGCCGATCCGTCAGCCTCCCAGGAGCGCTCCCTTGGCGGCGGCGAGCTGCTCGATCGTGGGGATCCCCCAGTCCGGCTTGTAGGAGAACCGCTCGGCCACCGGAACCGATCCGAAGCCGTCGTCGAGGAGGTCGAGGTGGTCGGCGACGATCTCGGCGGGATGGTGGACGCCGACCGCGTTGGCGACCCGGAGGAGCTCCTTGCGCAGCCCGATGAGATAGTTGGCGACGCGGACGGACTTGAGCGTCGGATCGAGGCCGCGCTCCAGCCACGCCGACTGGGTCGCCACCCCGACCGGACAATGGCCGGTATGGCACTTCTGGGCCTGGATGCACCCCAAGGCCAGCATGGCTTCGCGGGCGACGTTGACGCCGTCGACCCCGAGAGCGAAGGCCAAGACGGCCCGGTCGGGGAGGCCGAGGCGGCCCGATCCGAACCAGACGACGTCGTTGTGGATGCCCCGCTCGGCGAAGACCCGGTAGACGGACGTGAACCCTTGGAGGAACGGCAGGGACATGTGGTCGGCGAAGACCATCGGAGCGGCGCCGGTGCCTCCCTCTCCGCCGTCGATCGTGATGAAGTCGACCCCGCGATCCTCGGTCGCCATCCGTTCGGCGAGTTCGTCCCAGAACGCCATCTGCCCGACCGCCGACTTGATCCCGACCGGCAGACCGGACTCGCGGGCGAGGAGTTCGACGAAGTCGAGCATCTCGTCGACGCTGGAGAACGCGGAGTGACGAGCCGGGGACTTGCAGTCCTCGCCGACGGGGATGTGGCGGATGGCGGCGATCTCGGGGGTGACCTTGGCGCCGGGCAGCATGCCTCCCAGTCCGGGTTTGGCTCCTTGGGAGAGCTTGATCTCGATGGCCTTGACCCGGTGGCGG
>JALVQZ010000116.1 GCA_027036355.1 Acidimicrobiia bacterium
ATCATCATCGCACCCCTCGCGGCCACCGACCCCCGACGCGGTCACCGCTTCTACGAGGACATGTTCGACCGCATGGGGCGCACCGCCCTCTCCGCCGAGGTCGAACGCATCGAGACCGAATGGCCCGACACCGAAGTGCTGATCCTCAGACCCGACGAGCGGGTCCTCCAGGTCGCTCGACCGAACCCGATGTCGACGACGGCAGCGGTCCCCTCGTTCCTCGCCACCCTGCGAACGATGCGTGACGACCTGGCCGAACCGACCACCTGGCGCATCCTCCAACGCCACCTCGATACCGACCGAGCCAAGGCCTGAGCCCGATCCGCATCCCGGGACCCCGGCCAAACCCCGTCGCGGCGATCGCCTGCCCTCCGCATCGGCGTGGACACCCGGCCTTCGGGAATCCGTCCGGCCTGCTTCAGGGCTCGGAGACGAACTGGACGTCTGCCGCCGGTTCCGGCTCGGCGTCGCGGCGTTCGGAGCGACGACCTCGCCGCTCCTCCAACATCTTGGCGACCTCCAACTGGGCCTCGGCGCGGATCCGTCCCGCATCGCGCTCGGCCCGAGCCAGCATCTCGTCTCGAGCCTTCGTCGCCGTCAGGATGGTGAGTTGGAGCGCCTCTTCGGCGGCCATCACGTCGGCCACCTTCTCCTCGGCCTCCCGCACCTCGGCTCGCAGCTCGTCGATGGTGCGCAGCAGCGTCGCCACCCCGTCTGCGACCTCCTCGAGGAACGCGGTCACCTGCTGGGGGTCGAAGCCGCGCCGCGTCGAATCGAAACGCTTGCGCCTGATCTGCGATGGATCGATCCCGTCCACGCGGTCCCTCCTCGGTTCCGATGTGCTATCGGAGCCCTTGGAGCGCCGGTTGACCGAAAACCCGCGTCACCGCCCGAGGCGCCGGCGCTGCGCGGCGAGCTCCTCGTCGGAGATCAGGCCCCGATCCGCCAGTTCCACGTACCGGGCCAGCTGCTCGAGCGCTCGCGCCTGGGCTTCCTCGATCCGCTTGCGCAGATGCTTGATCTGGAAGGACAGGACGATCTCGACGATCCCATAGACGACCATCATGATGCCGAGGACGAAGATCAACACGAGGAGGATCCGGGCCGGGTACCACAGCGCCCACAACCCGACCAGGACGGCGATGCCTCCACGAACGATGTACAGCCAGCGCGGCTCCACCCAACGTCCGAGGCCGACGACCAGATCGAACAACCCGGTCACGATCAGCCACCATCCGATCAGGAGGGCGATGACCTTCAGGGTCGGTCCTGGCCAGATGAAGGCACCGAGGCCCAACACGGCGGCGATCGCGCCCATCGCGAAGAGGAGCCACCGCTCCGGTGACAGGAAGAGGAACGACACCCCCATCCGGAACACACCCCAGAAGAGCAGGAACAAGCCGTAGAAGGTCACGACCCCGCCGATCGTCCAGTCCACCGACAGCAGCACCACCCCGAACAGCACCGACAGGATGCCGCCGACGAGGAACACCCACCAGGTGCGCTCGATCTTGGCCAACGTCTCGTCATCGACCACCACGGCCCCGACGATCACCGGATCCCCGTACATGACTCCTCCTCTACGTGTCCGCCACCTACGGTACTCCCCGCCTCAGGCCGGAAGCTCCTCGAAGCGAGCCTGGAAGAACCGGAGCTGCTCGGGCTCGTAGACGAACCGGAGCCCTCGAACGACGTGCCGCTGCTCGTAGACGGCCATCACGGACTCGGCCACCACATCCATGTGCGACTGCGTGTAGACCCGACGGGGAACGGTGAGCCGCACCAGCTCCAGCTTCGGGCGACGGTTCTGGCCGGTGTCGGGATCCCGGCCCGCCGAGACGATCCCCCGCTCCATCCCCCGGACACCGGAGTCGCGATAGATGGCGGCGGCGAGTGCCTGTGCCGGGAAGTGCTCCTGCGGGAGATGATCCAAGATCGCGGCCGCATCGAGGAACACCCCGTGGCCGCCGATCGGACGCACGACGGGGATCCCGGCCTTGATGAGGGCGTTCCCGAGGTACTCGACCTGACCGACCCTGGCCCGTACGTGGTCGTCCCCGGCGACCATCTCTTCGATCCCTCGCGCCAGGGCCTCCATGTCCCTGCCCGACATCCCGCCGTACGTATGGAGCCCTTCGAAGGCCACGAGCAGGCTCCGAGCCCGGGCCGCCAGTTCGGGATCCCGCAGCGCCAGGAACCCGCCGATGTTGACGAGGTTGTCCTTCTTGGACGACACCGTCGCGCCGTCGCTGTAGCTGCAGATCTCCTTCAGGATCGAGGCCACGGACCGATCCTGGTAGCCGCCTTCGCGTTGCTGGATGAAGTAGGCGTTCTCGAGGGCCCGCGTGGCGTCGAGCATCACCAGGATCCCGTGCTCGCGACAGAACTCGTAGACGTCGGCGAGGTTCTTCATCGACACCGGCTGGCCGCCCGCCATGTTGACGTTCGTCTCGAACGACACATAGGGGATCCGCTCGGCACCGTAGGTGTCGACGACGGCGGCGAGCTTGTCGAGGTCGATGTTGCCCTTGAACGGATGGGTGCTCTCGGGATCGTGCGCCTCGTCGATGATCACGTCGACGAAGGTCCCACCGGCGTGTTCCTGATGGAACCGGGTCGTGGTGAAGTACATGTTGCCGGGGATCACGTCGCCGGGACGGATCAGGATCTGGCTCAGGATGTGCTCGGCGCCGCGACCTTGATGGGTGGGCACGAGCTCTTCGTACCCGTATACCGACCGGACCGCGTCCACGAGGTGGTAGAAGCTGCGCGACCCGGCGTACGACTCGTCACCGAGCATGAGGCCGGCCCACTGACGATCGGACATGGCCGAGGTTCCCGAGTCCGTCAACAGGTCGATGTAGACGTCGTCGGAGCGCAACAGGAACGTGTTGAACCCGGCTCGCGCGATCGCCGCTTCCCGTTCGTCCCTGGACCGCATCTCGATGGGCTCGACCATCTTGATCTTCCACGGCTCGGCCCAACTCCGATGCTCCACGATGACCCCTTTCGTTCGTCCGACGGCCATGACCGCCGTACAGGCCTCTGTTCGATCCGTCCAGTATGATGGAACCGACGTCTCTTCGTCATCAGATCCGAACGGTATTCGGAAGGACCGAGCCATGACCCGACTCGACCGAACGGACCGCGAGATCGTGCGCCTTCTCCAGGAAGATGCGCGGATCTCGAACAAGGCCCTGGCCGCTGCGGTCGGCATCGCGCCCTCGACGTGCTCGGAGCGGGTGCGGCGCCTGGTCGATCGCGGGGTGCTGCGGGGGTTCCACGCCGAGGTCGACCACGGCGCCCTGGGGATCGGCCTGCAGGCCATGATCGCCGTGCGTCTCCGGCGCCACGCCGCCGAGGAGGTGGCCACCTTCCGGCGCCACGCCATGGCCCTCGAAGAGGTCGTCGGCGTCTACCACCTGACAGGACGGAACGACTTCATGGTCCACGTCGTCGTCCGTGACGCCGAGCATCTCCGGGATCTGGCGGTCGGTGGCCTCACCACGCTTCCCGAGGTCGCCCACATCGAGACCTCCCTCATCTTCGACTACACGGCCCGACCGACCCTCCCCCAGCTCACCGATCGGTGATGAGATGAGCGATCGATCGTTCGTCGTGTCCAATCCCGACAAGGTGTTCTTCCCCGCCGACGGGATCACCAAGGCCGAGGTCGTCGGCTACTACGCCGAGGTCGCCGACCGCATGCTCCCGTTCCTCGTCCACCGGCCCCTCACCATCCAACGCTTCCCCGACGGCATCGAAGGCGAAGGCTGGCTCCAGAAGAACGCCCCCGACTACTACCCGCCCTACATCGGGCGTCTCGCGGTGCCGAAGGCCGAGGGCACGACCACCTACCCCGTCGTCGCCGACCGCCGCGGCCTGCTGTATCTCGCCGACCAGGCCGCGGTGACCTTCCACGTGCCGCCGGTCCTCGCGGACGATCTCGTCCATCCCGACGTCATGATCTTCGACCTCGACCCTCCTCCGAACGGCACGGCGCCGGTACGAGACGCCGCCTTCGCGATCAAGGCCACCCTGGACAACCTCGGCCTCCCTTCCTATCCGAAGACGACGGGATCGAAGGGCTACCACATCCACGTGTTCACCCGCCGGCAGCTCCGCAACGAGGAGTTCGCCGCCACGGCGAGAGCCATCGCCGAGACGGCCGTCGGGCATCATCCGGAACTCCTGACGGTCGAGATCCACAAGGACAAGCGCAGGGGTCGGGTCTTCGTCGACTGGCTCAGGAACCGGTTCCCGTCGACGTCGGTGGCCCCGTATTCGTTGCGACCCGAACCGCATGCCCCGGTGGCGGCCCCCCTGCGCTGGGAGGAGGTCCACGACATCGACCCGCAGGGGGTCACGCTTCGCACGATCGCGGCCAGGCTCGACGCCCCCGACCCGTGGGGTCATCACCGGCGGGTCCCCATCGCGCCCGTCGCCGATGCCCTCGGGATCGCCCGCTCGTCCACGACGTGACCCTCGAGCGGTCGTCCCGCCGCCACCCACCCGGGATCGGAACCCCGGTATCGTCCGGCCGATGACCGACGACACCACCCGCGAGGTCGGCGTCGGGCCGCACCCGCTCCCCTGGCCGGACGACCACCGTCTCGACCCCGAGCTGCTGGCGAAGGGCGACCGGCGCAACGTCGTCGACCGGTACCGCTACTGGCGACGGGAGGCGATCGTCGCCGACCTCGACACACGCCGGCACGGGTTCCACGTGGCCATCGAGAACTGGCAGCACGACTTCAACATCGGAACGGTCGTGCGCAACGCCAACGCCTTCGCCGCCGCTTCGGTCCGCATCGTCGGACGGCGACGCTGGAACCGCCGGGGAGCGATGGTCACCGACCGCTACCAGCACGTGCATCACCACCCCACCATCGAGGACCTCGTGGCATGGGCCCGCGGCGAGGCGCTCCCCATCTACGCCGTCGACATCGTTCCAGGGGCGGTGGCGATCGAGGACATCGCGCTGCCCGAACGGGTGGTGCTCCTCTTCGGACAGGAAGGCCCGGGATGCTCTCCCGAGGCACTCGCCGCCGCCGAGGTCGTGTGCGCCATCACCCAGTTCGGCTCCACCCGGTCGATCAACGCCGGGGTCGCCTCCGGCATCGCCATGCACACCTGGATCCGCCAGCACGTCCTCACCGGCCCATGACGGGACCTCACCCGGCGGTGACGTCGACCGCCTCGTAGCCGTGGATGACGAAGGTCGGGGTACGGCGGGGCGGCGCCGCCAGGGCCAGCTCCGGACACCGAGCAGCCAGACGCTCGACCGCGACATCGAGCTCGAGCCGGGCCAGCGGAGCGCCGAGACAGAAGTGGATCCCGCCACCGAAGGTCACGTGGCTGGCATCGCCCCGGGCCACGTCGAAGACATCCGGCTCCGCGAAATGGCGCGGGTCGCGGTTGGCCGAGCCGAACAGCATCGCCAGCTTGTCCCCCTTCGGCAGCGGCCGGCCCCCGTATTCGACGCCTCCCTCCCGGATCCACCGTTCGAACAGCTGGAGCGGCGGATCGAAGCGGATCATCTCCTCCACCGCAACCGCCGCCGGCACCTCCCCCGTGACCACCCGGCGCCACTGTTCGGGTCGCTGGAGCAGCGCCGTCATCCCGTTCCCCATCGTGTTCACCGTCGCCTCGTGGCCCGCGTTGAGGAGCAGGATCATCGTCGAGACGATCTCGTCGTCGCTCAGACGTCCCTCGTCGGTCTCCACCGTGCACAGCCCTGAGATCAGATCGTCGCTCGGATGGGCACGCCGGTCGTCGATCAGATCCCGACACCACCGGTCGAACTCGACCGAGGCCCGAACCGCCCCTTCGACCTGCGCGTCGGTCCGGCCCAGCTCGTACATCTTCACGATCGCATGGGACCACTCGAGCATACGGCGCCAGTCCTCGGTCGGCGCACCCAACAGCTCGGCGATCACGTGGACCGAATAGGGCTGGGCGTAGTCGGCGAGCAGGTCGAACTCTCCCCGCTCGAGCGCCTCGTCCAGGAACCGGTCGGCGTGCGCCGAGATCGTGGGGCGAAGGTCGGCGATCCTCTTGGCCGTGAACTCGCGGGCGACGAGGCGGCGGAGGCGGGTGTGGTCGGGCGGCTCGAGCATCAGCAACGACCACCGCTCCACCGCGAAGTACGCATCGAGATCCGGCCGATCCGCGGGCAACCCGAGCTCCTCGCGGGTCGGCCGGGAGCCCCGGATCCGGCCGAGACGGCGGTCCCGCTGTGCGGCGTACACGTCGTCGTACCGCGTCAGGAACCAGATCGTCGCCCCGGTCCCCTTCGGGTCCTCCAGCGGGAAGACCGCGGTTCGTTCCCGCGCCGCGGCGAGCGCCGGATAGGGATCCGCCTGGAACCCGGGATCGGAGAAGTCGATCATCGGCGCCCCACGCGAGCGGTTCCCCCGTCGCCTCGACGAGGGAACCGTCTCCGACCCATAGAGCTCAGCCGTCCACCTCGACGATCGGACCCGCGTAGGCTCCTGAGAGCAGCTTCTCCAGCGTGCTCCTGGCCGACGACTTCGCGGCGTACCCCTGTCCGGTCGCCACGACCTGACCGTTGGACGCCTTCACCCGGAAGGCCCACTTGCCGTCCTTGCGCTTGTACAGCTCACCCTTGCCGGCCATCTTCTCCCTTTCGTCCGGTCCTCGCTCGCCAGTGTAGACCCCGGCCCCGGCCGCTCCGCGGCCGAGCCGACCGGCGGCGGGCGTTCACTTCGGGGACATCCTGAGCGCCCCGTCCAGGCGGATCGTCTCACCGTTGAGGTACCCGATCGACACGATCGCCATCACCAGCGCGGCGTAGTCCTCGGGTGTTCCGAGACGCTTCGGGAACGGCACGTTCGCCGCCAGCGCGGCCCGGTACTCCTCGTTGAGTCCGGCCAGCAGCGGCGTGTCGATGATCCCCGGGGCGATGGTGTTGACGCGGATCCCGGCCGCGGCCAGGTCACGGGCGGCGGGCACCGTCATGCCCACGACGCCGCCCTTCGATGCGCTGTAGGCCACCTGACCGATCTGGCCCTCGAAGGCGGCGATCGACGCCGTGTTGACGATCACCCCCCGCTCGCCGTGCTCCAGCTCGGGGGAACCGGCGATCTCGGCGGCGGCGAGACGCAGCACGTTGAAGGTACCCACGAGGTTGATGTCGATCACGCGACGGAACCGGCCCAGGTCGGCCGGGGTCCCGTTGCGGTCGAGGATCCGTTGCGCGTCACCGATCCCGGCGCAACTCACCGCGACGCGCAGCGGCGCATCCTCTGCCGCGAGGGACACCGCCTCGGCGACCTCGTCGGCGTCGGTCACGTCGGCTCGGACGAACCTCGCTCCCCCGCCGAGCTCCGCCACCATCGCCTCGCCGGCCTCCTGCTGGAGATCGACGATCGTGACGACCGCCCCCGCGGCGGCGAGCGCCCTTGCGGTGGCCGCGCCGAGACCGGACGCCCCTCCGGTGACGAGCGCTGCCGAGCCGTTCACATCCATGGCGCGATGCTACCCGAACGCGAACGGCCCTTCTCCGATGGACGGCCGCTACATTGGCCCGATGGACACCGCCGCCATCGATCGCGATCTCGACACCCTGTCCCGCAACGCCGCGGCCTGGGCGCGGACCTCCCTCGACGACAAGATCCACCTCCTCGAGCGGCTCGTCGTCCGTGCCGACCGGATGGCGGCCGACTGGGTGTCGGCGGCAGCCGCCGCGAAGGGGCTCCCCGAGGGTTCGCCGCTGGTGGGCGAGGAGTGGATGTCGGGACCCTACGCCCTGATCTACGGCGCGACCGCGGTCGCCGAGACCCTCGAGCGCCTCGCCACGGGCCGCGACCTCCTGGAGGGGTTCCCGATCCGCGTCGGACCCGACGGCCGGGTGTCGGTACAGGTGTACCCGAAGGACCTCATCGAGCGTCTGCTCCTGTCGGGCCTCACCGCCGAGGTCCGCATGATGGAGGGGGTCGACACGTCCAACCTCCGCGACACGATGGCCACCTTCTACCGTCAGGAGCACCCCCAGGGCACCGTCACGTTGGTCCTCGGCGCCGGGAACATCGCGTCGATCGCCCCCCTCGATCTCGTCACGATGCTCATCAACCGAGGCAGCGTCGCGATGCTCAAGATGAACCCGGTCAACGACTACCTGGGACCCATCTTCGAGGACATCTTCGCCCCCTTCGTCGACGCCGGATACGTGAGGTTCGCCTACGGTGGTTCCGACGTCGGCGAGTACCTCGTCCGGCATCGGGCGGTCGATGCCGTCCACATGACCGGTTCGGCTCGCACCCACGATGCCATCGTCTACGGCACCGGCGACGACGGCGCCGCCCGCAAGGCCGCCGACCGACCCATCTTCGACAAGCCGTTGACCAGCGAGTTGGGTGGCGTCGGTCCGACCATCGTCGTCCCCGGGCGCTGGTCCGACGCGGACCTCCGGTTCCACGCCGAGCACCTCGTCACCCAGAAGCTCCACAACTCGGGGTTCAACTGCATCGCCAACCAGGTCATCGTCCTGCCCGAGGGATGGCCGGGATCGGAGCGGCTCGTCGACGCGATCGAGCGGGTCGTGAGCGGTCTCGAACCGCGACCTGCCTACTACCCGGGAGCGGACGAACGCGTACGACGGTTCGCCGAGACGCACCCCTCCGCACGCGCCCTCACCGACGCGGCGACTCCGGTTACGCTGATCGAGAACGTCGATCCCGGCTCCGATGCGTTGTGCTTCTCCGATGAGGCGTTCGGACCGGTCCTCGCGACGACCACGCTCCCGGCGCCCGACGTCGGCACGTACCTCGCGGCGGCGGTCGAGTTCGCCAACGACCGGCTCTCAGGCACCCTCGGCGCCAACGTCCTGGTCCATCCGCGCACGTTGCGAGCGGAAGCACCCAGCGTCGAACGGGCGATCCTCGATCTCCGTTATGGGACGGTCGCGCTCAACACGTGGACCGGGGTCGGGTTCCTCCTTCCCCGGGCGACATGGGGAGCGTTCCCCGGGCATCGGCGGAACGACATCCAAAGCGGTGTCGGTGTCGTCCACAACGCCTTGATGTTCGAACGTCCCGAACGCACCATCCTGAGAGGCCCGTTCGCTCCGGCCCCCAGGACGTTCCTGACCGGCGAGTTCCACGTCGCTCCGAAACCCCCGTTCTTCGTCACGAACCGGCAAGCGGCCGTCGTCGGGGAACGACTCACCCGCCACGCCGCGAACCCGTCGTGGCTGCGGTTCGGCGGCATCATCGGCGCCGCCCTACGCGGGTGACGCCGACCGGGTGACCCCCAGCGAGGCCAGGGCCGCGACCACCGGGCCCAGCGGGAGCCCGATGACGTTGCTCTTCGATCCCTCGACGCCCTCGACGAACCGCCGACCCTCTCCCTGCAGGGCGTAGGCACCGGCTTTGTCGAGCGGTTCACCGGAGGCCGCGTACCGTCGCGCCTCGTCCTCGGTGATCGGCCGGATCGACACGGTGGAGCCTTCGACGCCGGAGCGGCGAACGGACCCCTCCACGGCGACCGCCCAGCCGGTCAGCACCCGATGCGCCCGCCCGGAGAGCCGCAGGAGCATGGCGACCGCGGCTGCGGCGTCCGCGGGTTTGCCGAGGAGATCGCCGTCGACCACGACGGTCGTGTCGGCGGCCACCACGACGGTCTCCGCGGCGCCTGCCACCGCCAATGCCTTGGCCGTCGCCACCCGGAGGACCATGTCCTCGGGCGCCTCGCCGGGCAACGGATCCTCGTCGACGTCGGGGGCCGCCTGGTCGAAGGAGAAACCGGCCATCGTCAACAATCCGGCCCGACGGGGGGAGCTGCTGGCGAGAACGAGACGAGGCACGTGGATCTCCGGATCGGCGACCCAGGTACCGTAGCCCCGATCGACCCAGGAGCGACCCACCGATGCGCAGGACCATCTTCGAGCCAGAACACGAGCTCTTCCGAGAGAGCTTCCGACATTTCCTGGAGACCGAGATCCTCCCGCACACCGAACGCTGGGAACGGGAAGGCAAGGTCGACAAGTCCCTGTTCCGGAAAGCCGGTTCCCGCGGGTTCCTCGGGATGGCGATCCCCCAAGAGCACGGCGGCGGCGGCGTGGACGACTTCCGCTACAACGCCGTGATCGGCGAGGAGATCAGCCGATCGGGAACCGCCGGCGCCGGTTTGGGCATCACGCTCCACAACGACGTGTGCGTGCCCTACTTCCTGTCGTACGCCGACGAGCACCAAGCCGCCCGCTGGTTCCCCGGCCTCGCCGACGGGTCCCTCGTCACGGCCATCGCCATGACGGAACCCTCCACCGGCTCGGATCTGGCCGGGATCAGGACCTCGGCGGTCCGGGACGGGGACGTCTACGTCGTCAACGGCGCCAAGACCTTCATCTCCAACGGGCTCAACGCCGATCTGGTCATCGTCGTGGCCCGTACGTCCGACGATCCTCATGGCGGGCTGACGTTGCTCGTGATCGAAGACTCGATGCCGGGGTTCGAGCGGGGCCGCAAGCTCGACAAGATGGGGCTCCATGCGCAGGACACCGCCGAGCTGTTCTTCACCGACGTGCGGGTCCCGGTCGCCAACCGTCTCGGAGACGAGGGGATGGGCTTCTTCCAGCTCGTCGCCAACCTTCCCCAGGAACGCATGTCCATCGCGGTCGGTGCGACCGCCGGCGCCGAAGCCGCCTTCGAGCTCTCCCTCTCCTACGCCAAGGAACGCCGGGCGTTCGGCCGGCCGATCGGCTCGTTCCAACACAACCGCTTCGTCCTGGCCGAGATGAAGACCGAGATCGACGTGGCCAGGGTGTTCGTGGACCGGTGCATCGAGGAGCTCGTCGCGGGAGAGCTGTCGATCGAACGGGCTGCGGAGGCCAAGTGGTGGACCACCGAGATGCTGAAGCGGATCGTCGACCAGGGGGTCCAGCTCCACGGAGGCTACGGCTACATGCTCGAGTACCCGATCGCCCGGGCGTATCTGGACGCGAGGGTGCAGACCATCTTCGGCGGCACCACCGAGATCATGAAGGAGATCGTCGGTCGCGGTCTGGGCGTGTGAGGGACCGGGGCGCTACGAGAAGGCCGAGGTGCCGGTGATGGCCTCCCCCAACACGAGGGTATGGATCTCGTTGGTGCCCTCGTAGGTGTACACCGACTCGAGGTTGTTCATGTGGCGGATGACGGGATACTCCAAGGTGATGCCGTTCGCCCCCAGCACCGATCGAGCGGATCTCGCCACCTCCAAGGCTTGACGAACGTTGTCGAGTTTCCCGAAGGACACCTGCTGGGCGCTGAGGGTCCCGGCGTCGCGTTTGCGACCCAGATGGAGGGCCACGAGCATCGCCCGCTGCAGCGACACCATCATCTCGACCAGCTTGCGCTGGGTGAGCTGGAACGACGCGATCGGGCGGCCGAACTGGGTCCGTTCCTTGGCGTACTCGAGCGCCGCCTCGTAGCACGCTCGTCCCGCTCCGACCGCGCCGAACAGGATGCCGAACCTGGCCTCGTTCAGGCACGACAACGGCCCCTTCAAACCGACGACCTCCGGAAGGACCGCGTCGGCCGGCAGTCGGACGTCGTCGAGGACCAGCTCGGAGGTGACCGACGCCCGCAGCGAGAGCTTCCCGTGCACGTCGGTGGCCGAGAAACCCGCCGTGTCGGTGGGGACCACGAACCCGCGGATCCCGCCGTCGGTCTGCGCCCACACCACCGCCACGTCCGCGATGGAGCCGTTCGTGATCCACATCTTGGTGCCGTTGAGGATCCAGTCGGAGCCATCCCGGCGGGCGTGGGTGCGCATCGAGCCCGGATCGCTTCCGGCGTCGGGCTCGGTCAACCCGAAGCAACCGATGGCGTCCCCGGCGGCCATCTGCGGGAGCCACCGCTGCTTGTGCTCCTCCGACCCGAACGCCCAGATGGGGAACATCGCCAGGGAACCTTGCACCGATACGAAGCTGCGGACACCAGAATCGCCGTACTCGAGCTCGGTGCACGCCAGGCCGTACTCGGTGGCGCTGGTTCCCGCACAGCCGTACCCCTCGAGGTGCATCCCGAACAGACCGAGGGCGCCCATCTCCTTGGCGAGCTCCTTCGGGAACGTTCCGGCTTCGAACCAGTCCGCGACGTCCGGGAGGATCCGGTCGGCGACGAAGCGGCGCACCGTGTCGCGCAGGAGGCGTTCCTGGTCGGAGAGGAGCTGGTCGGTCTCGAGGAAATCCAGCGGGTCGGTGGAGATGGGTCGGATCGGGTCGCTCATGGGCTTCAGCCTACCTCGCGTCGATGGACCCTCCGGCCGCTCGGGTCGGTGCACCTCCGGGCCCGAAGAGGATCCCTTGGGCACCGCGTCGTTCGAGCCCTCCCCAGGGGAGGTCCTCCATGTAGGACCAGCTCCTCCGATGGACGGCCGACGGACCGAGCATCGCCAGCGCGGCACGGTGACGCGGTCCCGGGTACCCCTTGTTCGACTCGAACCCGTACGCCGGGTACTCGGGCGCCAGCTCCTCCATCATCCCGTCCCTGACGACCTTGGCGAGGATCGACGCGGTGGCGATCGTGACCGAGGTGGCGTCGCCGCGCACGACGGGGATGACCCGGCCGGTACCGACGAAGTCCCAACGACCGTCCACCACCACGACGTCGGGGGTCACAGATAGACGGTCGAGCGCGCGACGTGCGGCGAGACGTTGAGCCGCGGACATCCCCAACAGGTCGCACTCCTCGGCCGAGGCATGGCCCACGGCCCAGGTCTCGCACCAGTCGGTCAGCCGCGGGAACAAGGCGGTGCGCTCGGAGGGCAACAGGAGCTTGGAGTCCCTGACCTTGTAGACCCTCCGGTCCTTGGGGATCACCGCGGCCCCGACCGAGAGCGGACCCGCCCAGGCGCCGCGGCCGACCTCGTCCATGCCGACGACGACCTCGGCGCCGGCCTCCCACAGCCCACGTTCGAGATCGAGTCCCGGTGGACGCGCCCGGACGGCCTTGCGCAGCTTCGGAACGGACATCGCGTCGAGCATACCGACGGGAAGGGCCCTCAGTTGGTGGTCGGGTCGAAGGGATGGTCGGCGTACAACGCGACACGGCTCCGCTGGCGACGCACGACCCGACGCCACAGTCCGGCCGGGTCGCGGGTGAACACGTCGTCGTGGCGCGCCTCGAGGACGAACCACGAGCCTGCGGCGATCTCGAACTCGAGCTGTCCGGCACCCCAGCCGGCGTAGCCGGCGAAGACCCGCAGCTCCTCCACGTCGGAGATCGCACCGGGCGGCTCCGAGATGTCGATCGTGCCGATCCCGTCGAGGACCGATGGCCAGGCAGGGTCCTCGACGGTGGGACGGTAGGCGAGGCCGATGGCCATCTCGGGGGCCACCGGCCCGCCGATGAACACGTGACGCGGCTCGGCGAGATGGTCGACCCATTCGGGCACGTGCTCACCTGCGGGATGATCGACCTCACGGTTGAGGACGACGCCGACGGCCCCGTCCTGGTCGTGTTCGATCATCAGCAGCACGGTCCGGTAGAAGTTCGGATCGAGGAGGGTCGGGGTGGCCACGAGGAGCCGACCGGCCGTGGAACCGTCCACGGCCGGATCGCTCCGCTTCGGCTGGCGGCGTTCGTCCTTCACCCGGAGAAGCCTACGTCACCGATCCGCCTTCTCGCGGTCGGGGATCAGCGTCGCTCCCGACAGCACCGACACGTGCCCGTCGTCCCATCGGACCTCGACGGTGTCCCCGTCGACCTTGAGGACGACGCCGTGTCGAGGCGGAACGCCGACGTGGTTGGTGAGGGTCTTCACTCGCATGCCTTTGCGCAGACTCATGTGACCTCCCTTTCGCGTCCACCCCGATCGTACGCGGCCCGACGGCTTGTCGTCAGGGACTTCCGACTCACCTTCGAGCGACGATCGTCAGCACGACCGACAACAGGATCGACACGAGCAGCATCGACGTGATCGGGACGAACACGGTCGTGCCGTCGCGCTCGAACCGCAGATCGCCGGGCAGACGCCCGAACCACGCCACGAGCCACGGTGCGAACCGGAGCACGAGGCCGACGACGACCAGGATGACGCCCACGGCGAGCACGACGTCGGCGATCCTCACGACCGTCCCCCGAGGTCGAAACGCATGCCGTCCTCGGCGATCAGGAACCCGCGCCGGTGGACCTCGCGGGCCTCCGCACTCCCGGCCGCTCCGGCGGGGTTGGAATGGTTGAGATGGGTGAACACGATGGTGACGTCATCGACCAGGTCGGCGAACCGCTCCATCGAGTCGATGATGGTCGGGTGGGGGACGTCGGCGATGGAACGGCCCGGGGGTTCGGCCTCCGACCAGAAGGTCCCGTCGACGATCGCGATGTCGTGACGACCGACGTAGCCCCGGGCGTCCCATGCGTCCCATCGATCGACATCGGGCAGGTACAGGAGCGACCGTTCGGGCCCGGCGATGCTGAACCCCACGGTGTCGGTGAACTCACTGCGGTGAGGCACCGCGGTGGCGGTCACCGTCAGGTCCCCGCCAACGGACACCGGTACGCCGGGGTCGAGCGGAACGTCGGCGAGGAAACGTTCGAACAGGAGTGACCGCCACGGCTCGTTGCTGTCGAGGTAGGTGAGCATCCGCCGGGTGGCATGGAGCGGGAGCTCCCGCGTCGCGGCGGCTTCCTTTCCGAACTGCATGAGGCCGGCGTAGTGGCCCATGTGACCGTGGGTGAGGAAGACCGCAGCGATCGGCCGAGGGGCGACGGTCAGCCACTGGACGCGGAGATCGGGAGACGCATCGAACAGCACGATCGATCCCGAGGCGGTGAGCACCGCCAGGCTCGATGCGGTCCTCGGGTCCGCAACGGAGCGTTCGGCGCCGAGCTGCGGGACGCCGCCGTCCTGGCCGCTGCCGAGGATCACCACCTCCATACCGACCTCCTCGCCCTCCGAACCCGTGCCATGAACGCTACCGCCTCCGACGCGTCGGCCGCCGTCTCGGGCGCCGACGGTGTAGGTTCGGAAGGGTGCTGGTACGTACCGCCGTCCGCGACGACCTCCCGGAGAT
>JALVQZ010000117.1 GCA_027036355.1 Acidimicrobiia bacterium
GACCCAGCGTCCCAGGTACTGGTCGGGCAGGAAGATGACCCGGTCGGCGCCGAGAGATTCGACGACCTCGAGGGCGTTCGACGAGGTGCAGGTGATGTCGCACTCGGCCTTTACCGCCGCCGACGTGTTGACGTAGGTCACGACCGGGGTGTCGGGGTATCGCCGGCGCAGTAGCCGGACGTCGGCGGGGGTGATCGAGTCGGCCAGCGAGCATCCGGCTTCGAGGTCGGGGATGAGGACGGTCTTGTCCGGGTTGACGATCTTGGCCGTTTCGGCCATGAAGTGGACGCCCGCCATGACGATGACGTCGGCGTCGGTGTCGGCGGCCCGACGGGCGAGGGCCAGCGAGTCGCCGCGGACGTCGGCGACGCCGTGGAAGATGTCGGGCGTCATGTAGTTGTGGGCCAGGACGACGGCGTTGCGCTCCTCCTTGAGGGTCTCGATCTCGGCGATGGTCGGCGTGATGGCGGCGATCTCGATGTCGGGGAGGATCCCGTCGAGTCGACGCCTGGTGCTGTGGAGGGTCATGGCGTTCCTTTTGCTCGAACTGAGCATTACTTATGTACAGGATAGGACGAAGTCCCACCCTTGACAAGACCAACCTCGAACCCAGGGTTGGTGGCGCCCTCTGCGGGCTTGGCGAACCCAGGGTTGGTGGAGCCCTGTGGGGGCTTGGCCAGCCCAGAGTTCGGTCGGGTCTGACGAACCGTGGGCTGTGGGCGCCCTGTGGGGGCGCTGGGAACCCAGGGTTGGTGGCGCCCTGTGAGGGCTTGGCGAACCCAGGGTTGTGGGCGCCCTGTGAGGGCTTGGCGAACCCTGGGTTCGCGGTTCCCTCAGCCGCGGAACGGAGGGAGGCGCATCCCTGGACGGGGGCGCTCACCGACCACCGAACGGCGGAAGCGGTACAGCTCGGCGGGACGGCCGCCGGTCGACGGCGCGTACCTCCCGGTGCCCTCCACCAGGTGCTCCCGCTCCACCAGACGCCGGAAGTTCTGCTTGTGCAGCCGCAGCCCGATCAGCGCTTCGACGGTGCCCTGGAGCTCCGACAGGGTGAACTCGTCGGGCATCAGCTCGAAGACCACCGGCCGGTAGGTGAGCTTCCCCCGCAGACGCCCCAGGGCGGTGGCGCAGATCCGGCGATGGTCGAAGGCCATCTCGACACCCGTCGGCAAGCCGGCATCGTCGCCGCGGCCGCGCAACGCCTCGGCGACGAGGTCCGACTCGTAGAGCAGTTCGTACCGTTCCAGAGCCCGGATCGGATCCCACGGGGCGCCGACGCCGAAGCACACCGCCACCCGGGCCTGCCGACCGGGATCGCCGGCCGCCCAGTCGGTGAGGCGAGGGACCACGACGTCGGTCAGGATGCCGGGGATCCCCTCCCGATGGTCCTCCCACGGCAGCATCGCGTACCAGTCGACCCAGCCCGCTCCGGCCGCCGTCGAAGCCTCCCGCACGAGGGCCAGGTAGGCGATCGACAACACTCGGGGACCGCCGGGAGCACGGATCCGGTCGCGGTCGCCGAAGGTGTAGAGCTGCTCGACGTATCCGACCTCGACGCCGGTCTGCTCGTCGATGACCCGGCGCATGCCCAGTTCCAGCGTCTCGTCACCTTCGGCGTCGAGCGGTCCCGAGGGCAGTGCGGGTGGCACGTCGGCGACGGTCAGCACCCGCGGTCGGGTGTCGGTGACGGCGACGATCACGGCGTCGAGGGTGACGAGCAGATCCGAGCCCATCCTCGGATGCTATCGAGGACATGGCATCGAGACGACCCTGGCGTGCGGTACCGTTGGGGCGTACGACGAACGAGGAGAGAGAGGACGCCATGGAACCCATGGACGAGTCGACGCCGGCCGACGAGCAGAGCACCATCCCCACCGACCCTTCCCAGGTTCCCTCCGATTCGCGGCTGTGGGCCGCCGCGGCCCATCTGCTGCCGATCGTGAGCCTCGCCATCATCGGTGCTCTCGTCATCTACCTGGTGAAGAAGGACGAGGACCCGTTCGTGACCTACCACGCGAAGCAGGCGCTCAACTTCCAGATCCTGTGGGTCATCGCAGCCATCGTGAGCGGGTTCCTGTTCATCATCTTCATCGGGATCATCTTGCTGCCGATCGTGGTCATCGGTGGGCTCGTGTTGTCGATCATCGCAGGGATCAAGGCCGCCAACGGCGAGCTGTACAGCTATCCGATCAACGTCCAGTTCGTGAAGTAGCGATGCGAGCCATGCAGGTCGCCGGCTACGGCCGGCCCCTCGAGCTCGTCGAGGTCGACGAGCCGGCGGCCGGTCCCGGCGAGGTCCTGATCGACGTCCACCGCGCCGGAGTCAACTTCCCCGACCTGCTCCTCATCCAGGGGCTCTATCAGATGCGGCCCGATCCTCCGTTCGGCCCCGGCTTCGAGGTGGCCGGCGTCGTGGCCGGGGTCGGAGACGACGTCTCGCACGTCGCCCCCGGCGATCGGGTGATGGCGTTCGTGCAACTCGGCGGCTACGCCGAGCGCGTCGTGGCTCCGGCCGAGGCCGTCTTCGAGCTTCCCGACGCCGTCACCTTCGACCAGGCCGCGGTGATCCCGATCGCCTACGGCACCGGCTACCACGCGCTGGTCGACCGCGCCTCGCTCACCGAGGGGGAGACCCTCCTCGTTCTCGGCGCCTCCGGCGGAGTCGGACTCGTGGCGGTGGAACTCGGCAAGCATCTCGGGGCCACGGTGATCGGCGCGGTCGGGTCGGCGTGGAAGTCCGAGCCGGTGAGGGACAAGGGCGCGGACGAGGTCATCGGATACGACGATCTCCGGGATCGGGTGAAGGACCTGACCGGAGGCCGCGGCGCGGACGTCCTCTACGACCCCGTCGGTGGCGATGCGTTCGATCAGGCCCTCCGTGCCATGGCATGGCAGGGGCGGATGCTGGTCATCGGATTCGCCTCGGGACGGATCCCCGACATCCCCGCCAACCGGCTGCTGCTCAACGAGACCGCGGCGGTGGGTGTCTTCTGGGGTCGCTTCGCGCAGCACGACCCCGACGCCAACCGGCGGAACCTCGAGCGGATCCTCGAACTCGTCGCCCGCGGCGATCTGGAGCCGCGCATCGGCGACGTGCTGGCGCTCGAGGATGCCGGACAGGCGATGGAACGCCTGGGGGACCGAACGGTCGTCGGGAAGCTCGTCCTCGCGGTGCGCTGACGGGCCGACCTCGCGGAGAAAGGAACGGACATGGCTGGTGATTGGAAGGTCGACGGAGGAAGACTGTGGGGGACGGGGGTGGCGACCTCGGTGGTTGCAGGGTTGGCGGCGATGACCGTCCTGTTCGTGGCCCGCGGCCTCGTCGGAAGCCAGGTGCTCGTGGTGCCCCCGGGAAGTGGGAAGGCCGTCGCCTTGCCGTACCTCAACACGTTCGTCGTGGCCTTCGTCATGGGCCTCGTGGCAACCGCCATCTTGCATCTGCTGCTCGTGGCGGTGCCCCGCGGGCCGTTGTTCTTCGGGTGGTTGGCGACGCTGTTCCTGGTGCTCAGCCTCGGTCCCGTGTTCGCCATGGACGTCCCGATGGCGTCCAAGATCTGGCTGGCGGCGATGCACGCCCTCACTTATGCCGTCGTCGTCTCGCTCCTCCTCGGGACCGTCCCCCGCGTGGCGACGCCGATCTCGCGTTCGGCATGAGCGGTTTCCTCCATGACGTCAACGTCATGGTCGATCGCGCCCTGGGCCTCCTCGATCTCCCCCCCGGTCTGGCCGAGGAGATCCGCGGCTGTCACGCGGTGTACCACGTGCGGTTCGCCGTCGAGATGCGCGACGAATGGAAGGTCATCGAGGGGTGGCGGGCCGTGCACTCCGAGTGGCGTCTCCCCGCCAAGGGCGGTCTCCGGTACGCGCCGTCGGTCGACGAGGACGAGGTCGAGGCGCTCGCCGCGTTGATGACCTACAAGTGCGCCGTCGTCGACGTGCCCTTCGGCGGGTCCAAGGGCGGGCTCCGTATCGATCCACGCGAGTTCACCGAAGGCGAGCTCGAACAGATCACGCGCCGCTTCGCGCTGGAACTCGACCAGAAGGGCTTCCTCAGCCCCGCGACGAACGTGCCGGCCCCCGACATGGGGACGGGCGAACGGGAGATGGCCTGGATCGCCAACACCTACCGCCGGCTCCATCCCGAGGACGTCAACGCGGAGGCGTGTGTCACCGGCAAGCCCGTCGCCATGGGTGGCGTCCACGGTCGTACCGAAGCCACCGGCCGCGGCGTCCAGTACGGGCTCCAAGCGTTCTTCTCCCACACCGACGACGTCGTCGCCGCCGGCCTCGATCGGGGCCTCGACGGCGCCCGCGTCGTCGTACAGGGACTCGGCAACGTCGGGTTCCACGCCACCAAGTTCCTGTCCGAGGAGGACGGTGCGATCGTCGTGGCGGTCATCGAGCGCGACGGGGCGGTCATCGACGAGTCCGGCCTCGACGTCGCCGCGCTCCGTGCGCACATGGATGAGACCGGCGGCGTGGCCGGCTTCCCGGGAGCGACCTTCGTCGAGGACGGAGCGGCCGTGCTCGAACATCCGTGCGACATCCTGCTCCCGGCGGCGATGGAGGGACAGATCACCGAGGACAACGCCCCCCGGATCCAGGCCCGGCTCGTTGCCGAGGCGGCCAACGGTCCGGTCACGGCCGCCGCCGACGAGATCCTGCGGGCGCGCGGGATCACGGTGATCCCCGACTTCTACCTCAACGCCGGCGGGGTGACCGTGTCGTACTTCGAATGGGTCAAGAACCTGGCCCACATGCAGTTCGGGCGTCTCGAGCAGCGCCTCACCGAGCTGCGGGCCGAGTCCGTCCTGGACCTGTTCGCCCGGGCCGGGGATCCGGTCCCTCCCGAGATCGCCGAGACGTTGCTCCAGTCCGAGTCGGAGCTCAACTTGGTCCGGTCGGGCCTGTACGACACGATGCGCACGTCGTACGCCACCATCCGCGAGGTCCTCCGATCCCGCGACGACGTGGACGACCTCCGGACCGCGGCGTTCGTTCTGGCGCTGGGCAAGATCGCCCGCTATTACCAGGAGTACGCGTGAAGGATCCGTCGTCGGTCGTCAAGCTGATCGCCCTGTACCTGGCGTGGCTGCTGGCGGCGGCCGCGATCGGGGTGATCCTCGGGGTGTTCGTGGGGGAGATGGCCGCGCTGGTGGGTCTCGTGGTCCGCAACGGTGACGGCCATCGGCGGCTCGTCGATCTGGTGTCGCTGGGTTCGTTCCTGACCATGGCCGCCTTGCCGTTCCTCCTGAGGGAGCGGATGCGCAGGGAGTTGGAGGGGGACTAGCGGTGCGATGGATCGCACTGGTCGTCGGCGTGACGCTCGGAGGCTGGATGACCTTCGACGGCGTCCGAGCGATCGTCACCGGCGACTACGTGCGGGTCGACGGCCGGTTGGGACCCTGGGCGGATCTCGTGACCGCGATCGGTCTCGATCCGACCGGCGGTTGGGTGAAGGCCGGGATCCTCGTGCTGGGCGTCGGGTGGTGGTTCGTGGTCGTCGGGGCGTTGATCGACGCCACCTGGTGGCGGGCTGTCGCCGTCGTGGCCGCGGCGGCGAGCCTGTGGTACCTGCCCTTCGGCACGCTGTTGGGGACGGTCGTCCTCCTCGCGGCGCTGTTCGGACGGATCCGCGGGTCCTGACACCGGAGCAGCGGGCCTCGTTCCCGACCTCCGGTAGCGTCCAGGGTCGTCACGGGAGGGAGTGCCCATGCTCGGCAGTCGGTCGCTGGTCTTCGCCGCCGTGTTGGCGATGAGCGTCGCCGCGTGTGGCGGCTCGCAGGACCCCGCGGCCGTGTCGACGACCGGAACCGTCCCGACCAGCTCGTCGACGTCGGGCGCGTCGGCTCCGACGCCGACGACGGCCGGTCCGGCGTCCTCCACGACCACCGGAGCGACGTCGGACGCTCCGGCCACCACGACGAGCACGACGACCATGGCCGTGACCACGACCGGCGCCCCTTCACCCTGGGCGACGGGAGCGACCTGGGCGTGGTTCCTCCAGGGTGGCTCGATCCCCGACGTTCCCGTCGGCCTCGTCGACGTCGATCTGTTCGGCACGGATGCCTCGGAGGTAGCCCGCGTGGAAGCCCGCGGTATCCGGGCCGTGTGCTACCTGTCGGCGGGTACGTACGAGGACTGGCGCCCCGATGCCGGCGACTATCCCACCGAGATCCTCGGCAACACCTGGGAGGCGTGGGATGAGAAGTTCGTCGACATCCGTCGCATCGATCTCCTCGGCCCCATCCTCCGAGCCAGACTCGACCTGTGCGCCGCCAAGGGCTTCTCGGCCGTCGAGCCGGACAACATCGACACTTACGGGGAGGACACCGGATTCGGGTTGACCGCTGCGGATGCCGTCGCCTTCGCCAGGTGGTTCGCGGCCGAAGCGCATGCCCGGGGGTTGAAGGTGGCCCAGAAGAACGCCCCCGAGCTCACCGCCCAGCTCGTCGGATCGTTCGACTTCGCCATCACCGAGGACTGCTTCGACGACGGCTGGTGCGCCGACATGGCCCCGTACCGGGCCGCAGGCAAGGCCATCCTCGACGCCGAGTACACCGATCGGATGCCATCGCTGAGTTCGTCGTTGTGCGATCGCGCCTCCGACCTCGGCGTGTCGGTCCTGCTGGCCGATCGGGACCTCACCGAGAACTACGAGCGCTGCCCCTGACTCAACCTCGCGTTCTCGGTTCGGGTCCGGTCGTCGGTGGTCCGGCGAAGGCCTGGGCGATCAGCATCCATTCGCGTCCCAGCTCCGTCGTGACGAGGCTCGTGTCGTCGACGTGGCGGCGCTGGGTGACGACGAGACAGAAGTCCTCGGCAGGACCCACGATCGACTCGCCGGTGTCCGGATCGCCGAAGGTCCAGGTCGTGCCCGAGGGCGCAGCGAGCTCG
Source organism: Acidimicrobiia bacterium (assembly GCA_027036355.1). Lineage (GTDB taxonomy): Bacteria > Actinomycetota > Acidimicrobiia > Spongiisociales > UBA5794 > JALSQW01. The sequence goes on from JALVQZ010000117.1 coordinate 6,898, forward strand.
ACCCGGACCGGCGTTTCGGGCATGGCTCGCCCTCGGTTCGCGTAGGACCAGGCGCGGGTGATGAAGCCGAGGTGGGCGACGTGCACGAGGCGGTCGGTCGGCTCCCGCTCCACGCCGACGGCGTCGACGACGTCCTGGCCGTGGGCCCAGGTCTCCATCAGCCGGGCGGTGAGGAACGACCTCGCACCCATCGATGGTCCGTACCACGGGACCCGATCGCCGTCGTCGAGGCGTGAGGCGGCCGCGGCGAGATCCCGTCGGGCGCGACGCCATTCGGTGAGCAGGTCGGCGCCGGTGAGGCCGCGGGAGCTTCCCAGCGTCTCCTCGTCGAAGGTTCGGTGTCCGCTCGCGACGGTCTCCCACAGCTCGGCGGCATGGGATGCGAACGCGTCCGGGTCGGTGATCGCCACCGCCGCGGTCCGGTCGAAATAGGCGAGATGAGCGATCTGGTCGGCCACGGTCCACGGCTCGCTGGGTGTCGGCTGGGACCAACCGGTCGGATCGAGCTCCGCGACGACGGCGTCGAGCGCCTCCTGTTCGGCGACGAGGTCGGTCCGTACCGCGGCGAGATCCATGGTCGGGCACCGTACCAGGCGGGTCCGCCGGGCTCAGCCGGCGATCGGGAGCGTCACCCGGAACGTGGCGCCGGTTCCGGGTCCGTCGGACGAAGCGTGGAGGTCGCCGCCGTGGGCCCGTGCGAGGCTGCGGGCGATCGTCAACCCGATGCCCCGGCCCGCCGGATGGTCCGGGTTCGGGATCCGGTAGAAGCGTTCGAAGATGTGGTCGAGCTGACTTGGGTCGATCCCTCGACCCGTATCGGTGACATCGAGCCACACCTGCCCATCGGCGGTTCCCCACTCGATTGTGACCCGACCGCCGGCGGGCGTGTGGGTGAGCGCGTTCCCGAGGAGGTTGGTGAGGACCTGGACCATGCGGTCGACGTCCAGCTCGACGGGTACCGGAGGGCCGCCGACCACCGTGAGGTCGACGCCTCGGTCGTCGAACTGCGGCCGGAGTCGCTCGGCGGCACGCGTGACGACCTCGTCGAGGTCCGTCGTCTCGACCGTCAGAGGGATGGATCGCTCTTCGGCCTGGGAGAGGAGCGTCAGGTCGTCGGACAGCCGCTGGAGACGCACCGCTTCCTCCGCCACGACCGCGAACGTTGCCGGGCTCGGGTCGATGACCTCGTCGATAAGGCCTTCCATGTACGCCTGGATCGTGGTCAGCGGAGTTCGTAGCTCGTGGGCGATCTCCCCGATGAGGCGGGTCCGTCGTCGTTCCGTGTCGTCGAGGGCGGCACCGAGGGTGTTGATGTCCCCGGCGAGGGCGGCCAGCTCCTCCTCTGAAGGGATCGAGATGCTCTGGCGGTAGTCGCCTCGCGCCATGCGGTCGGCGGCGACGCGGACGTCCTCGATGGGGCGAACGATCCGCCGGGCGAAGGCGGCGGCGACCGCTCCGGCGACGACGACCGCCGCGACCAATCCGACGACGAACGCGATCTGAAGCGAATCGGTCAGCGCTTCGTGGAGCTGGGTCGACGCTTCACGGCCGAAGCCGCGCCCCATGCGTCCGAGTCGACCCTCGAACAACGAGGAGGTCAACAGGTACCCGACGCCGAACATGACGGCGGCGCCGACGCCGAGCACCGCCAGGTACGACACGAACATCCGGGTGCGGAGGCGCCGGGAGAAGCTCACGTGGGTTCCGCGATCAGCTTGTAGCCCACGCCGCGGACGGTCCCCACGAACCGTGGATCGTCGGCCTGGTCGCCCAGCGCCTTGCGGAGGTTCCGGATGTGGACGTCGACGATCCGTTCCTCTCCGAAGAAGTCCCATCCCCAGACGCGGTCGATGAGGCGGCCTCGGGTGAACACTCGACCGGGTGCGGACGCCAGCGTCGCGAGGAGGTCGAACTCGAGGGTCGTCAGCTTCACCGGATGATCGTCGACACGGACCTCCCGTCGGCCCAGGTCGATCGTGAGCCCGGCGAACGTGAGGGACTCGTCGCCGGCGGCGGTCGTGGGGGAACGGTCGCGACGGAGCACGGCCTTGACCCGTGCGACGAGCTCTCTGGGGCTGAAGGGTTTGGTGACGTAGTCGTCGGCGCCGACCTCGAGGCCGATGATGCGGTCCGTCTCGTCGGTGCGGGCGGTCAACATGATCACGTACACGTCCGAGGTCCGACGGATCCGGCGGAGGGTCTCGAAGCCGTCGATCCCTGGGAGGCGCACGTCGAGGATCACCAGGTCGGGGGAGCGGTCCCTCACGAGGGTGACGGCTTCCTCTCCGGTTGCCGCCTCGTCGACCTCGTAGCCCTCTTGATGAAGATACGACCCCACGAGCGAACGGATCGGCGCTTCGTCGTCGACCACGAGAACCCGGCGTTGCTGCATCGTGCCCATGGTAGGAACGGGGTGCTGGGCGTTCGGGCGACCCGGGCGGTCTGCCCGGGTCGCCCCCACCTGCGCGGTCCTCGTCAGCCCCTCGACCCGCGTTCGGTGGGCGTCGATACGATCGCGTCGAACGCTGCCTGGCTGAGGTGGCTCGGGGAGTACGAGGCGTCGTAGCGTTCCAGCGTCCGGACGAAGGCCCGGAGGTGGTTGCGGGATCCCCGCTCCAGGTTGGCGTACACCATCGCGATGTCGGGGGTGCCGGTCGCCCGCTCTTGGAGGTCGACGATGTCGAGGTCCTCGATCGTCGCTCCGACCGTCAACGCGTCGACGATCGACACGCTCCCTCGGGCGACGAGTTCGTCGTACAGGGCCTGGATCGCAGGGTCGGTGAACGTTCCGACGGGGTTCCCTGCCGCCGGATCATCCAGGTCGTACCTGTCGAGGAGCTGCTGGACGGCGGTGGTGTGCCTCGTTTCGGCCTCGGAGATGTTGGAGAAGATCTGGAGACCCCATAGGTCGTAGAGGGTCACGTAGACGTCGTGGGCGAGCTTCTCCTCCTCTCGCATCCACAGGAGCCCGGCGATCTCTTCGTCGGTGAGGTCCGCCACGGGGAAGGTCGCGAGCTGCTGGGTCAGGTCGGTATCCCTGGTGGCTCGCATGTTCCCCCGCTCGGGTCGGGCCGCGACCGTGTCGACCGTCACCGGGGCGGGCTCGACCGTGGTCGTGGTCGCGGGGAGCGCCTCAGGCGTCGATGTGGTCGCCGGGCCGGCGTCGGCCGGCGACGAACAGGCGCCGACGAGGAGCCCGAGGGAGAGGGCGCCGGCGAGGATGGCCCTTCCGGTGCGGTGTTCCGTGTTGATCATGGTCTTGTCCTCCTCGTCGGTGAGGGGCGCCGACGCGGGCGCCCCTCACCTGGTGGTCAGTGGTTGGCGCCGAAGCGGTTGCCCGTTCCGTCGCTTGGACCCTGGTGGATCGGTCCGGTGCCATCGAGAGGCCCTTGGCCGGATCCGGCACCGTCCGCCCGAGGTCCCGTCCCGTCGCAGCTCGCGGGGTCGCGGAGCTGCTGATGGTCGCGGTCGCGATCCATGGCGCGGATCTGATCGGCGATCTGCGCCTGGGCCGGGTCGTGGACCTGCAGCCGTTGCCGGGTCTGGACCCGGACCGGAGCATCGTCGGGAGCTGCGGTCGGCGGGGCGGCCATCGCCGCGCCGGCGGGGATGGCCAGCGCCCCGGCCAGGGCGAGGGCGGTGATCGTTCTCTTCTTCATCGTGAACCTCCTTGCGGTTCGTCCGGTCCTTCCACCTGCATCGAACCGGATCCGTGTGGAGGATCGATGGGCGCCCGCATCAAGTTCCGATGAAGCTCTGCGGCGCCGGTTGGCCCCGAACGCGGCAGGGGTCTATGTTCGCTGGACGTCGTCAGGAGGCAGATGAGCTCGATCGGTACGAGGCTTCGTAGTCGACTCGATCCGCGTGCCCCGGAGTTCGAGGAGAACCGCGCCGCGATGGTGTCGCAGTGGGAGGCCGTCGCCGGCGAGTTGGCGAAGGTCCCGACCGTCGGGGGTGAGCGGTACGTCGCTCGCCACCGGAAGCGGGGCAAGATGCTCGTCCGGGAGCGGATCGAGGCTCTCGTCGATCCCCACACGGCGTTCCTCGAGCTCAGTCCTCTGGCCGGCTGGGGTACCGGCGACCCGCTCGGCGGGGGCGTGGTCACCGGGATCGGCGTCGTCGAAGGCACCGAGGTCGCCATCAGCGGAACCGACATGACCGTGCGTGGCGGTTCGGCGAGCCCGACGACGCTGGCCAAGTCGATGCGGCTGTTCCAGATCGTCCGGGAGAACCGTCTTCCGCTGATCATCCTCAACGAGTCCGCCGGCGCGGATCTCCCCAAGCAGGCGGACATCTTCGTCCCCGGTGGCGCCCAGTTCCGCCACCTCACCCAACTGTCCAAGGCCGGGATCCCGACCATCACCCTCGGTTTCGGTCCCGCCACCGCCGGCGGCGCCTACGTGCCGGGGATGAGCGACTACACCGTGTTCGTCCAGGGGCGAGGCACCGCCTATCTCGGAGGACCGCCGCTGGTGAAGATGGCCATCGACGAGGTGGTCGACGAAGAGACCCTCGGCGGCGCCGAGATGCACGCACGGACGAGCGGGCTCGCCGATTACCTCGCCGTCGACGAGATGGATGCCCTCCGGATCGCCCGCGGCATCGTCCGCCATCTGCGCTGGCGCAAGCTCGGACCCGGGGCGACCGAACCCGCCGATCCGCCCCTCTACGACCCCCAGGAACTCCTCGGCGTCGTCCCTGCCGACCTGCGGATGCCCTTCGACGTGCGCGAGATCCTGGCCCGCATCCTCGACGGAAGCCGCCTCGAGGAGTTCAAGGCGCTCTACGGGACCCAGCTCGTGTGCGGATGGGGTTCCATCTGCGGGTTCCCGGTCGGGATCGTCGCCAACAACGGGATCCTGTTCTCCGAGGAGTCCGCCAAGGGCGCCCAGTTCATCCAGCTCTGCAACAGGGCGGACACGCCGATCGTGTTCTTCCAGAACATCACCGGCTTCATGGTCGGCTCCAAGGCCGAGCAGGGCGGCATCATCCGCAACGGCGCGAAGCTGATCAACGCCGTCTCCAACTCCGAGGTGCCGCACCTCGTCCTCATGGTCGGGGCCAGCTACGGGGCGGGCAACTACGCCATGTCGGGGCGTGCGTACGACCCGCGGTTCATCTTCACCTGGCCCAACCACCGGATCGCCGTCATGGGCGGCAAGCAGCTCGCCGGGGTCATGGAGATCATCGGCCGGGGGGCGGCGGCCCGCCGCGGTCTGGACATCGACGAAGAGCAGCTCGCTGCCCAGACCGCCGCCCTGGAGGCACAGATCGATCGGGAATCGACGGCGCTGTTCGCCACCGGACGGCTCTGGGACGACGGCATCATCGACCCCCGGGATTCCCGCACGGTGCTGGGGTTGGCGCTCTCGGCGGTGCATTCGAACGTGGTCGCGGGCACCGCCGAGTACGGAGTGTGGAGGCACTGATGATCCGCCGGCTCCTGATCGCCAACCGGGGTGAGATCGCCTGCCGTGTCGCTCGCACGGCGCGTCGTCTCGGTGTCGACACCGTCGGCGTGTACACCGCCGTCGATGCCGACGCCCTCCACGTCGACGCCGTCGACCTCGCCGTGGCCGTCGACGGCTATCTCGAGGCCGAACTGCTCGTCCGTGTCGGGCTCGAATCGGGCTGCGATGCGGTGCATCCGGGCTACGGCTTCCTGGCCGAGAACGCCCCGTTCGCCCAGATGGTGGCCGATGCCGGTCTCATCTGGGTGGGACCCCCGGCCGACCAGATCGCGTTGCTCGGGGACAAGGTCGCGTCCAAGCGTCTCGCCATCGAAGCGGGCGTGCCGACCACCGTGGCGGTGGAAGCAGCGCCGGGGTCCATCCCCGACGAGGTCGATCTGCCGGTCATCGTCAAGGCCGCGGCCGGCGGCGGCGGCCGGGGGATGCGGATCGTGCGATCGGCCGCCGAACTCCCCGGCGCCGTCGAAGCCGCCTCCAGGGAAGCCGAGTCCGCCTTCGGTGACGGCCGGGTGTTCATCGAGCCCTACATCGAGCGGGCCCGCCATGTCGAAGTGCAGATCCTCGGCGACCATCACGGTCACGTCGTGCATCTCGGCGAGCGCGAATGCTCGATCCAGCGCCGCCACCAGAAGCTGGTCGAGGAGTCCCCGTCGCCGGGGATCGACGCCGACCTTCGCCGCACGCTCCTCGATGCGGCGGTGACGCTGGCTCGGACCGTCGGCTACCGCAACGCCGGGACCGTCGAGTTCCTCGTCGGTGACGACGGCGCCGTCGACCTCCTCGAGGTGAACACGCGCCTGCAGGTGGAGCACCCCGTCACCGAGGCGGTCACCGGTCTCGATCTCGTCGAGCTCCAGCTCCGTGTCGCCGCCGGCGAGGCGTTGCCCTTCACCCAGGACGACATCGTCTTCGACGGACATGCCATCGAGGTCCGGATCGTCGCCGAGGATCCGGCAGCCGGGTGGCTGCCGTCGGCCGGGGCCTTGACGGCCTTCGCTTTCGGCGACGGGGTGCGGGTCGATCCGGGTGTCCGGCCGGGCTCGCAGGTGTCGACGGCTTACGACTCGCTCCTGGCCAAGGTGATCGCCCACGCTCCGACCCGGGCCGAGGCGGCGGCGAAGCTGGCGAAGGCGCTCCGGGTGGCCGAGATCGGTGGCGTCGCCACCGACCGCGACGCGCTGGTGGCGATCCTCGACGACCCCGGGTTCCTCGCCGGGGACACGACCACCGGGTTCCTCGACGCGCACCCGGCGATCGCCTCATCTCGGGGACCCGAAGGTGACGAGCGTTTGGCTCTGGTGGTCGCGGCCGCCATCTGCGTCGCCTGGGACGACCGCGCCTCGGACCCCCACCGCGACGTCGCACCGCCCGGATGGCGCAACGTCGCCACGATGGGTCAGCGGTCCGTGTGGGACGATCCGTCCGGGGATCCGACGCCGGTGGAGGAATGGTGGCGTGGCGACGATTCGCTGACCGTCGCCGTCGGTCCTTGGCCCGAACCCGACGCCGAAGGCGTCCTCGGCCCCGACGAGCGCCGCCGGATCGAGGTAGAGGTCATCTCTTTCGACGGGCGGCACCTGGCGTTCGTCGTGGACGGGACCAGGCGGCGGGTGTCGGTGGCCGGACAGGCCTCGTCGGGGCTGACCGTGACCGGGCCCGCAGGCGGAGTGACGTGGGTCCGCCGTCGGCGCTTCGTCGAGCACCGAGCCGACGAGGCGGGTTCGGGTCCGGTGTCGCCGCTGCCGGGCACCGTGCTGTCGGTTCCGGTGGAACCCGGCGCGGTCGTCGCCGAGGGCGAGGTCCTCGTCGTCGTCGAGGCGATGAAGATGGAGCACTCGATCCGTGCGCCGTCCCGGGCGATCGTTCGCGAGGTGCTGGTCGCCGTCGGGGATCGGGTCGACGCCGGCGACCTCCTCATCGCCCTCGACGTCGAGACCTGAGGTTCAGCGGACCCGGAAGGCGAGCTTGCCGAGCTGGTCGCCGGCGTCCATGCGGCCGAGCGCCTCGGGGAGCTCGGCGAAGTCGTAGACGTGGTCGATGGGAGGGCGGACGGCGCCCGAGCCGACGAGGTCGACCACCTCGGCGAACTCGCCGTGGGTGAACATCGTCGACCCGACGATCTCGAGCTGCTTGAAGAACAGCACCGGCATGGTGATCTGGACCTTCGGCCCGGAGGTGGAGCCGCAGACCATGATCCGTCCCCCTTGCCCCGCAGCTCGCATCGTCTGACCCCAGGTGGCGGGCCCGACGTTGTCGACGACGACGTCGGCGGCGCGGCCGGCAGTGGCCTTCAGTGCCTTGGCGAACTCGCCGGAGGAGTCGAAACCGGCCTCGGCGCCGTGTTCGACGGCCCAGGCGATCTTGTCGTCGCTGCGGCTGGTGACGAACACCCGGGCGCCCATCGCCCGACCGAGCACCATCGCCGCGCTGGAGACGCCACCGCCGACACCGACGACGAGGAGCACGTCGCCGGCTTTCAGGCGGGCGCGGCGCAGCATGCGGTAGGCGGTGCCGGTGGCCAGCCCGAAGGACCCGGCGATCTCCGGGTCGAGACCCGCCGGTCGTTGCACGGCGTTGCGTTCGGGAACGACGATGAACTCGGCCAGTGTCCCTGGATGGTGCTC
>JALVQZ010000118.1 GCA_027036355.1 Acidimicrobiia bacterium
CGGCGGGCGATATCGGCGACGACGGGCCCGTAGCCGTCGAGGTTCGCGGGGGTGTCGGTGAGCCCGGCGAGGGTGTCGAGGTCGACGGTGACCTGCACCCCGCCGCTGCCGGCACCGTTCCGGCCGGCGGTGGCGGGATCGCCGCAGAGGAGGTCGACGAGGACGTCGGCGCGGAGCTGGTCGAGGGTGCGGGCCGGGTCGATGCGCCGCAACCTACGGGCGAGGGCTTCGATGCGGCGTCGGGCCGCGGCGGCCTTGTCGGGGGGAAGGTCGAAGGCGCACAGGTGGGCGGTCCCGTCGTCGGTGGCGGTCATCACGACCCGGCGGTCTTCCACCGCGACGCGGTACCGGGCGGCGGCGCCGGCGGGGTCATCGGCGAGGCAGGCGCGGCGGAGCCGGACCCGGAGCTGGCCGGCGGTCCACCCGGCCGCATGGGGCAACAGGCCGTCGACGACGCGGCGGGATCCGTGGTCGGAGAGATGGGTCGTGCCGTGGACCAGGACCCCGGCGCGGCGCCGGTCCAGGTCCCCGGCGGTGAGGGCGTCACGGACCTGGGGGAGTCGACGGTCCAGCTCGAGAGCCAGATGGACGTCGTTGTCGGCGGCGCGGCGGGTCAGACGCAACGCCACCGCCAACTCGACCGCGGCGTCGTCGGCGGCCGACGCTTCGTCGTGGCGGCCGTCCGGCAGCACGGCGTGGTCCGCGGCGGCGTCGACCACCGACGCCATCGCCGCGAACAGTCTCCCTTCGTGATGCGACAGCATCCGGCGCAGCGCCTGGCACAACCGGATCCGGTCCCCGTCGGCGAGGCCCCACGGGTTCACCGAGGCCACGACGGTCGCCAGCAGCATCCCCGGCGCCATCGACTCGACCCCCTTCGGGAGGGTGGCCCGGCCGCCGTCGGCCGCCCAGGCGGCCTCCAACGCCTCCCAGTCCGGCTCGACCCGATCCGCCCACCACACGCCATCGGCGTCGACCATGTCGGCGTCGAGCGCGTCGTCGAACGGGGCGTCGAACCCGTCGGCATCGGACCCGGCGGGCGGACCCGAACCGTCCCGTCGCTGCGGCCGGCGTCCCGGAGGACCCCCGTTGTCGCGATTGCTCTCGTCCATGCATCCAACGTAGCGAGAGGGTGTGACGAGAACCCGAACCCCGGGGTCCTCCGTCGGTCAGTCCGTCTCGTCGACCGGTGCGGGCACCGTCTCGGGCATCCCCCCGGCGCCCGCCCGCTCCCCGGCGCCCGTCGGCTCGCCGTCGGGGGCGTCGTCGCCGGTGGGCGGTCCGTCGTCGAGCCGGAGCGGCTCGACCACGATCACCCGTCGTTGTCTCCCGATATCCATCGTTCGTACCTCCCTGCCGGCGGCTGCAGCCGGCGCTCGATCATCCTGTCGAACCGTTCCTCCGTCGACGTCCGGACCAGGGGGGCGACCAGCGGCGCCTCGGCCGGCTCGGCGAACACCCGGCCGATCGCGTCGGCGCCGTCGGTGAACCGCACCGCGCCCCGGTCGACGACGACCAGCGCCCGGACGGTGGCCCGGGCAGCTCGGTAGCCCCGTTCGTGTTCGATCACCGTGCCTTCCAGGTCGACCCTGCCGATCACGAACG
>JALVQZ010000119.1 GCA_027036355.1 Acidimicrobiia bacterium
GCCGTCGCCTTGAGCAGGGGCCTGTTCGCGGCCGCCGACGCCATCGAGGCGGGCGAACGCTCGCCCGCCGTCATCGAGCGGGTCGCCCACGACGAGATCGGTCGCACGCCCGACATCGCCATCGACGACCTGGTCCTCGTGTCCCAGGATCGCTTCGCGCCGATGGCGACCCTCGACCGGCCCGCCGTCCTGGCGACCGCCGCCACCGTCGGCGGTGTCCGCCTCATCGACAACGTCCACATCGACGTGGCGGGCGACCGCTTCGTCGTCGACCGGGGACGGCGCCTCGAGCGCCGCAGCGTCCTGTACGAGGAGGAGCCATGCTGCTGACCATCGACGTGGGCAACACCCAGACCGCCCTCGGGATGTTCGACGGTGACGAGATCGTCGGGCATTGGCGTTTCGGCACCGACCGGACCCGTACCGCAGACGAGCTCCGGTGGGAGCTCCTCGGGGTCCTCGGGATGGACGGGTTCGCGCGGTCCGACATCGCCGGCGTCGCCCTGTCGTCGGTCGTGCCGGCGCTGACCTCCACCTTCCGGCTGGTCGGACCCGCCCTCAGCGACGGCCCCCTGGTCGTCGTCGAGCCCGGTGTCCGCACGGGTATGCCGATCCACATCGACAACCCGCGGGAGGTGGGGGCGGACCGCATCGTCAACTCGGTCGCCGCCCGCGCCCGATACGGCGCACCGGTCGTCGTCGTGGACTTCGGCACGTCGACGAACTTCGATGTCGTCGGACCGGACGGCGACTACCAGGGCGGGGCCATCGCCGCCGGACTTGAGATCTCGACCAACGCCCTCATCGGAGGAACGGCTGCCCTGCGGACGGTCGAGTTCGTTCCACCACGCAGCCCGATCGGCAAGGGCACCGTCGAGGCCATCCAGTCCGGGGCGATCTACGGGCACGCCGGACTGGTGGACGGCATCATGGAACGTCTCGTCGAGGCGCTGGGCACCGACGCCACCCGCATCGCCACCGGGGGCCTCGCGTCTACCATCGTGCCGCACTGCCGGAGCGTCGAGACCGTCGACGAGTACCTCACCTTGGAGGGACTCCGGATCATCTACACCCTGAACCGCGAGGATCCATGAGCGAGGCAACCACCGACGGGCCCGAGACGCTCGCCGACGACGCATCCGAGCTCGGTGCCCATCCGCTGACGGCGCAGCGGCTCGCCAAGCTGGAGCGGTACCGGGCCGCGGGGATCGAGCCCTATCCGGTCGGCGCGTTCGCCCCCGACGTCACCGCCGCCGAATTGCATGCCGACCATGCCGACCTCGAACCGGGCTCCAGCACCGGTCGGGTCGTCCGGGTCGCCGGGCGGCTCGTCGGCCGGCGCGACATCGGCAAGCTCGTCTTCGGCGTGCTGCAGGACGAGACCGGCCGGATCCAGCTGTTCGCCCAACGCCAGATCCTCGGCGACGAGGACCTCGAGGGGTTCCGGGATCTCGACATCGGCGACTGGATCGGCGTCGAAGGGGAGGTCATCACCACCAAGCGGGGAGAGCTGTCGGTGGCCGTGGCGCGCTTCGTGCTCCTCGCCAAGTCGCTCCGTCCGTTGCCCGAGAAGTGGCACGGCCTCCAGGACGTCGAGGAGCGGCACCGCCGCCGCTACGTGGATCTGATCGTCAACGAGCGGGCGCGGGACACCGCGATCGTCAGGAGCCGCATCGTGCGCGAGCTCCGGCGAGCGTTCGACCGCCGCGGCTTCCTGGAGGTGGAGACCCCGGTCCTCCAGATCGAGGCCGGCGGAGCCCTCGCTCGACCTTTCGTGACCCACCACAACGCCCTCGACCAGGACATGTACCTGCGCATCGCCGAGGAGCTGCACCTGAAGCGGCTCATCGTCGGCGGGCTCGGGAAGGTCTACGAGCTCGGCCGGGTCTTCCGCAACGAAGGCTTGTCGCCGCGCCACAACCCCGAGTTCACGATGCTCGAGGCCTACGTGGCGTACGCCGACTACCACGACGTCATGAACCTCGTGGAGAACGTCATCGTCGAGGTCGTCGACGAGGTCCTCGGTGACCGGCTCGCCACCTACCAAGGAGACACCCTCGACTTCGCCCCGCCGTGGCGCAGGGTGACGATGCTCGACGCGGTCGCCGACGTCACCGGGGTGCGGTTCGAGCTCTCCATGGATCGCGACGCGGCCGCCGACCTCGCCGAGGACCTCGGGATCGCCGTCGATCCGAGTTGGGGCGTCGGCAAGATCGTCAACGAGGTGTTCGAGGAACAGGTCGAACGTACCCTCGTGCAGCCCACCTTCGTCTACGACTACCCCGTGGAGATCTCCCCGCTGGCCCGGGCGCATCGGAGCGAACCCGGCCTCACGGAGCGTTTCGAGCTGATCGTCGCCGGTCGGGAGCTCGCCAACGCGTTCAGCGAGCTGAACGATCCGCTGGATCAGCGTCGCCGGTTCGAGGAGCAGCAGGCGGCGCGGGCGACCGGCGACGAGGAGGCCCATCCCATCGACGAGGACTTCCTCCGTGCCCTCGAGTACGGCATGCCGCCCACCGGCGGGCTCGGGATCGGCGTCGACCGCCTCGTCATGCTCCTGACCGACCAGGCCAGCATCAGGGAGGTCATCCTGTTCCCGGCGATGCGGCCCGAGCGGACCTGAGCACGACGGCGCCGGGCGTCACCCGCGAGCCAGCTCGACCCGGTCGAGGAGGTAGCGGTCGAGGTTGCTCAGGACCTCACGCAGGCCCGGATCGGCGATCCGGTCTGCCGCCTTCTCGGCGGTGCGGAGCCGCTCGACGGCGTCGTCGAGCGCCCGGTCGACGTACCCGCCGTCGACCACGAGCCCGATCACCTCGGCGATCGCCTCCGGATCCGTCGGCGCTTCGGGGGTGAGCAGTTGGGCGATGCGCTCCCCGTCGGGGCCGTGGGCGGCCAGCAGGACGGGAAGGGTGTAGACGCCCTCGCCGATGTCCGAGCCGGCCGGCTTGCCCAGCCAATCGTCCGACGCGATCAGGTCGAGCACGTCGTCGGCGATCTGGAAGACCAGGCCCATCTCCCATGCCCACTCGGAGATCGCCTCGACATCCGCGCGGTCGGCGCCGGCGGTGATCGCCCCCAGGCGGGCCGACGTGCGGATCAGGCTCGCGGTCTTGCCCCCGATGACCTGGAGGTACCCCTCGACGCCATGGGTGAGATCGGCTTCGTACTGGAGCTCTTGGACCTGACCCTCACACAACGTGGCGTACGTCCGGGCGATGAGCGCGACGGCTTCCTCGCCGAGCGGAGCCGCGACCTCCGAGGCCCGGGCGAGCAGGAAGTCGCCGGCGAGGATCGCCACCGTGTTCGTCCAGTTGTGGTTGACCGACACCTCGCCGCGCCGGGCCTCCGCCTCGTCGATCACGTCGTCGTGGTACAGCGATCCGACGTGGACGAGCTCGACGGCGACGCCGGCCTCGACCGGTGCCGAGCCGGTCTCGGGTCCGAGCTCGGCGGCGACCTGGGCGAGGAGTGGTCGGTAGCGCTTCCCCCCGGCCTTGAGGAGATGCTGCGCGATGTCGGTCAGGAACGGCGAACCGGGCGACTCGGTGACCTCCATGAGGCGCGTCTCGACCCGCTCGAGGCGTTCCCAGACCCGGGGGATGGGAACGAGATCCTGGAAGATCGGACCGTCCAAGGTGGCTCCATGGGGGAGGGAATGCCGATGGTAGCTTCGCCGTTGCCCGTAGCGGGAGGCCCCGATCCCCACGACCGTGGGGTTCGGTTCGCCGGTCACCTGCTCCTTGTGGGAGCGGCCATCCCGCCGACGGGATCGTCGGAACCGGCGCGAACGACCCCGGACTACGGGGGGTCGGGACCTATACTCGACGAGGCGTCGGCACGTGCCGACCCCGAGTGAAACAGAGGTTAAAGAGCGTGTTCGAAAGGTTCACAGACAGGGCCCGCCGGGTCGTCGTCCTGGCCCAGGAAGAAGCGCGACTGCTCAACCACAACTACATCGGCACCGAACACATCCTGCTCGGACTCATCCATGAAGGTGAAGGTGTCGCCGCTCGTGCCCTCGAGAGCATGGGCATCAGCCTCGAAGCGGTCCGCACCCAGGTCATCGAGATCATCGGCCAGGGCTCCCAGGCGCCCAGCGGCCACATCCCGTTCACCCCCAGGGCCAAGAAGGTCCTCGAGCTGTCGCTGCGCGAAGCGCTCCAGCTCGGTCACAACTACATCGGCACCGAGCACATCCTGCTCGGGCTCATCCGGGAGGGTGAGGGCGTCGCCGCCCAGGTGCTCCAGAAGCTCGGCGCCGAACTGCACAAGGTCCGCCAGACCGTCATCCAGCTCCTGTCGGGGGTCCAGGGTGAGGAGTCGTCGGGTTCCCATCCCGGCGGCGGCGGCCGCGGCGAAGCGCAGTCGTCCACCGGATCGACGGTGCTCGACCAGTTCGGCCGCAACCTGACCCAGCTCGCCAGGGAGCGCAAGCTCGATCCGGTCATCGGCCGCAGCGCCGAGATCGAACGGGTCATGCAGGTCCTGTCCCGGCGGACGAAGAACAACCCGGTCCTCATCGGCGAGCCCGGCGTCGGCAAGACCGCCATCGTGGAGGGTCTCGCCCAGCGGATCGTCGACGGTCAGGTGCCCGACAACCTCGCCAACAAGCACCTGTACACCCTCGACCTCGGTGCGTTGGTCGCCGGCTCTCGCTACCGGGGCGACTTCGAGGAGCGCCTGAAGAAGGTCCTCAAGGAGATCCGCACCCGCGGTGACATCATCTTGTTCATCGACGAGATCCACACCCTCGTCGGGGCCGGCGGCGCCGAGGGCGCCATCGACGCCGCCAGCATCCTCAAGCCGATGCTGGCCCGCGGCGAGTTGCAGACGGTCGGCGCCACCACCCTCGAGGAGTACCGCAAGTACCTGGAGAAGGACTCGGCCCTCGAGCGGCGCTTCCAGCCCATCCAGGTCGATGAGCCGTCGGTGGCGGACACGATCAAGATCCTCGAGGGTCTCCGCGACTCGTACGAGGAGCATCACCGCGTCAAGTTCACCGACCAGGCGCTCGTCAACGCCGCCAACCTCGCCGATCGCTACATCGCCGACCGGTTCCTGCCGGACAAGGCGATCGACCTGATCGACGAGGCGGGAAGCCGGATGCGCATGAAGCGCAAGGACCTCCCGCCGGCGATCAAGGAGATCGACGAGAAGATCGGCAAGCTGCGCGG
>JALVQZ010000120.1 GCA_027036355.1 Acidimicrobiia bacterium
AGCTGCGCATCCCCGACACCGGCCCGGCGATGATCGAGCTCGCCGCCCGGCCCATCGGCGGGCTCTGCGGCCGAGCGCTCACCTTCGGCCTGCTCGGCGAGACCATGGAGGGGGTGATCATCCGTTCTGCCCTCGGACTGCCCCGCTCCGGGAGCCGCCCCTCGACGTCCGCAACGGGGGTCCTGATGGTCCCGGTCCCCGAACCGGGCGTGCTCGTGGGGTTCGAGCGGGTCGATGCGGTCCTCGCCATAGACGGCATCACCGCCTTCGAACCCACGGTCGCTCCCGGGACCCTCGTCACGCCCCTGCCCGAGGGTGACCGCTATCTCGCCTTCCTGTTCGCCTCCGGCGCCACCGCCGACGCCGTCGAGGCGGCGCTGCGAGCCGGCGCCACCCTGCTCGACGTCCGGATCGAACCCGACGCCGCCGCGTCGGATCCACCCGGCTGTCGGTGAGCCGGACGCGATGGTGGGGCGGCAGAGCCGCCCCACCATCGCCGTCACGTGGACACCGTGGGCTAGAAGCCCATGTCCCCGCCATGATCGTGGCCGGCGGCCATGGCCGGCGCCTCTTCCTTCTGCTCGGCGACGAGCGCCTCGGTCGTGATGAGGAGCGCAGCGATCGAAGCCGCGTTCTGCAACGTGGACCGCGTGACCTTGGCCGGATCGATGATCCCGCCCTCGATCAGGTCCTCGTACTCGCCGGTGGCGGCGTTGAACCCGAACTTCATGTTCTCCTCGCCTCGCACCCGCTCGACCACGACACCGCCTTCGTAGCCGGCGTTGTACGCGATCTGACGCAGCGGCGCCTCGAGGGCACGCTTGACGATCTGGCGACCCGCCTTCACGTCGTCGGTACCGCCGCGCAGCTTGTCGACCGCGGCGTCGGACCGCAGCAGCGCGACACCGCCGCCGGGCACGATGCCCTCTTCGACCGCCGCCCGGGTCGCCATGATCGCGTCCTCGATGCGGTGCTTCTTCTCCTTGAGCTCCACCTCGGTGGCCGCGCCGACCTTGATGACGGCAACGCCGCCCGACAGCTTGGCGAGACGCTCGGAGAGCTTCTCGCGATCCCAGTCGGAGTCGGAGTTCTCGATCTCCTTCTTGATCTGCTTGATGCGAGCCTGCACGTCCTCGGCGCTTCCGGCGCCCTCGACGATGGTCGTGGTGTCCTTGGTCACGACGACCTTGCGAGCCCGACCGAGCAGGTCCACGGTCACGCTCTCGAGCTTGAGGCCGACCTCCTCGGAGATCACCGTGCCGCCCGTGAGGATCGCGATGTCCTGGAGCATCGCCTTCCGACGCTCACCGAACCCGGGAGCCTTGACGGCGACCGACAGGAACGTGCCGCGGATCTTGTTGACCACGAGGGTGGCGAGCGCCTCGCCCTCGACGTCCTCGGCGATGATCAGCAGCGGCTTGCCCGCCTGCATGACCTTCTCGAGGACCGGCAACAGGTCCTGGACGTTCGAGATCTTGGTGTTGGCGATGAGGATGTACGGATCCTCGAGCACCGCCTCCTGACGATCCGGGTCGGTGATGAAGTACGGGGAGATGTAGCCCTTGTCGAACTGCATGCCCTCGGTGAACTCCAGCTCGACGCCGAAGGTCTGGCTGTCCTCGACGGTGATGACACCCTCGTTGCCGACCTTCTGCATGGCGTCGGCGATCCGCTCACCGATGACCCGGTCGGCGGCCGAGTTGGCAGCCACGTACGCGATGGCGGCATGGTCGTCGGCGGAGACGGGCAACGCCATCTCCTCGATCGCCTCGACGACCTTGTTGACGGCCTCTTCCATGCCGAGGCGCATCTCCATCGGGTTGCTCCCGGCGGCGACGAGCCGCAGGCCGTCCTGCACCATCGCCTGAGCGAGCACCGTGGCGGTCGTCGTGCCGTCGCCGGCGACGTCGTTGGTCTTGTTGGCGACCTCCTTGGCGAGCTGGGCGCCCATGTTCTCCCACGGGTCGTCGAGCTCGATCTCCTTGGCGATCGTCACGCCGTCGTTGGTGATCGTGGGTGCGCCCCACTTCTTCTCCAACACGACGTTGCGGCCCTTGGGGCCGAGGGTCACCTTGACGGCGTCGGCGAGCTTGTCGACGCCGGTCTGGAGACCCCGACGGGCCTCGTCACTGAACTTCAGATCCTTCGCAGCCATGTTCTCGGCTACCTCCTATTCGACTACGGCGAGCAAGTCGCGGCTGGACAGGACGAGGTACTCGTCTCCTTCGACGTTGACCTCGGTGCCTCCGTACTTCGAGTAGAAGACGATGTCACCGACCTTGACGTCCAAGGGGATCCGCTCTCCGTCGTGCCACTCTCCGGGGCCTACGGCGAGGACCTCGCCGAGCTGTGGCTTCTCCTTCGCCGTGTCGGGGATCACGATCCCGCTCGGCGTGCGGGCCTCTTGTTCCTCCTTGGGCTTGACGACGACGCGGTCGCCCAACGGCTTCAACTTCATCCGACCCCTCCTTTGAGGTGAATTGGCAGTCGGTCCTTACGATTGCCAAGATTAGCACTCACTGGCGTTGAGTGCTAACCCTTTCTCGCGGCTGCCGTCGCGCCGGGACGATCCCTCAAGATCCGTCGAACACCTCTCCCAGATCCGGGCCTTCGATGATCCCCACGACCTCGCCGTCGTCGACGACGACCGCCCTGCCCGTACGGCCCGCCGGCCGACCCAGCAGCTCGTCGAGGGGCATCCCGGGATCGACGACATCGGCCGGCCCGATCTCGCTCATGACCGACGCGACCGACGTCGTCGGGCGGCGATCCGGCGGCAAGCCCGCCACCTCGCGCTCGCCCACCAGACCCACGGCCCGACCGTCCACCTCGACCGGCAGGCTCCGCAACCGCGGGCCGACGCCGTACAGGTCGAGCATCTGGGCCACCGTCATGGAACCCGGCACCGATGCGGACACCGGCCGCATGACGTCGAGCGCCGTCAACCCGTCGACCCTCGCCAACAGGCGCTCCCGGCGCCCCGCCGCGTCGGCGCTCCGGGTCAGGAACCACCCGACCAGCGCCGCCAACGCTCCCACGGGCAGACGGCCGGCGATCAACGTGTACACGCCGGCGCCGACGAGCATCAGCCCGAGGATCCGGCCGAACCGGATCGCGAGATCCGTCGCCCGTGCCCGATCACCGCTCCTGGCCCACAGGAACGAACGCAAGACCCGTCCTCCGTCGAGCGGGAAGCCGGGGAGCAGGTTCACCACCCCGATGGCCAGGTTCATGACGGCCAGGAGCTCGAACGCCCGACCGATGGTCGGCCACGGCGCGGCCACCGCGGCGGCGCCGGCGAACACCGCCGCCGCGACCAGCGACATCAAGGGACCGGCCGCCGCCACCGCCAACTCGTCGGCGGGGTGCTCGGCGTCGGGATCGACGACCGTCGACCCGCCGAAGACGAACAGGTGGATCCCGCGAACCTCGAGGCCGCGCCGTCGCGCGACCACGGCATGACTGAGCTCGTGCGCGGTCAACGACGCCAGGTACCCGACCACGACCACGACCACGGCCGGCACCGTCCCCCCGGCCGACACCGGTCCGAGCGACACTCGCAGGTCGACCACGACGAGCCATGCCACCAGCGCGGCGATCCCGAAGACCGACAGATCCGCGACGACATCCACCCCGGCGATCCGGCCGACACGGACCCCGCCGTTCACGTCCCCAACGCCAACCCCGGATCGATGTCGGCGGGCCATGCCGTCGGTTCGACCCCGTCGCGGATCCGCTGGACGCCTACGGCAGCCACCATCGCTCCGTTGTCCGTGCACAAGGCTCCGGACGGCACGAACACCTCGACCCCCCGCCGCCGAGCTTCGCTCGCGATCCGTTCCCGGAGTCGTCGGTTGGCCAGCACCCCACCGCCTCCTCCCACAGCACGCACCCCGGTCGTCTCGACGGCGTTGAAGGTCTTGTCGACGAGGACATCGACGATCGCCTCCTGGATCGACGCCGCGACGTCGGCCCGGGACGGCAACGTCCCGCGTTCCTTGGCCTGCTCGAGGTACGTGACCACCGCCGTCTTCAGACCCGAGAAGGAGAAATCGTACGGCCGGTCCCGCAAGGCACGCGGGAACGCGACGGCGTGCGGGTCCCCACCTTCGGACTCGCGATCGATGGCCGGCCCGCCCGGGTAGCCAAGCCCGATGAACCGAGCCAGCTTGTCGAACGCCTCGCCGGCGGCGTCGTCGATCGTCCGTCCCATCGTCTCGTAGGTGCCCCACTCGGCGAAGTGCACGATCTGGCTGTGACCACCCGAAGCGAGCAGGACGACCGCCGGAGGGCCGTAGTCGGAGAACTCGAGCCGGGGAGCGAACAGATGTCCCTCCATGTGATCGATGCCGTAGAACGCCTTCCCGAGGCTCCACGCCAACGCCTTGCCGAAGCCGAAGCCGACCATCAACGCCCCCGCCAGGCCCGGCCCCCGGGTCGCCGCCACGGCGTCGATCTGATCGGAGTAGACCCCCGCCGCCGACAGCGCCTGATGCACCAGCGGCCGGATCGCCTCCACATGTGCCCGAGCGGCCACCTCGGGCACCACGCCACCGAAACGCGCATGCAGGTCGGTCTGGGACGCCAGCACGGAACTGCGGATCGTCATGCCTTCCACCACCGCGACGGCGGTCTCGTCGCAGCTCGTCTCGATGCCCAGCACGATCGGTTCGCTCATGCCGCCTCCCCGAGGTCCTCACGGATCGAAGCCAGTCGCCTCGCGTACTCGGGCGTGTCGATGTCGATCGCCCACATCACGAGGGCGTCCTCCCCCGGGTAGTAGTGCTTCCGGCGCCCGACGGGATGGAAACCGAACCTCTCGTAGAGCCGCTGGGCGTCGACGTTCGACTCGCGCACCTCCAAGGTCAGATGACGAGCGCCACGCGACAACGCCGCGTCGACGAGGGCCAGCAGGAGCCGGGTGCCGAGACGCTGTCGACGAACCGCCGGATCCACCGCCAGGGTGGTGATGTGGGCGTCCTCCTCGACGAGGAGGAGCCCCCCGTAGCCGATGACCTCGCCGCCGGCGTCCGTCGCCAGCAGGTAGGTCCGGTTGGCCTGGGCGAGTTCGTCGAAGAACACCCGCGCCGACCACGGTTCGGGGTACACGACCCGTTCGAGCGCCGCCACCGCCGGGATGTCGCCGCGTTCCATGGGTCGGATCGTGGGCGTCG
>JALVQZ010000121.1 GCA_027036355.1 Acidimicrobiia bacterium
CACCCACGCGGCCGGTGCGACCGGGGCGATGGACGTCGCGACCGGCAGCAGCCCGCCCGCCAGGCTCCCCGCCCGGGCCTCGGCGGTGAGCGCCGGGACCTCGACGGTCGTGGTCCCTTCCTTCCGGCGGGTCGTGGCCCACAGCTCGTTGACCACGTCGGCAGGACGGAGCTGGAGGAACGAGATGGTCATGGGCGGGCTCCTTCCATGGGTCGCACGTAGCCACGATCGTCGACGGCGGCCGAGACCTTGGCGAGGAGCCCGGCGTCGATCCACTCCTCGGAGATGTACTCGGGATAGACCGGGAGCCGGGCCCGAAGATCGAAGCCCCCGGCGCGAGTGACCGCGTCGAGCCGGTCGAGTTGCGGCCATGGCGCCTCCGGGTTCACCCAGTCGATGGTCAGCGGAGACACCCCACCCCAGTCGTTGATCCCGGCGTCGAGGTAGATGGAGAAGTCCTCCGAGAGGTTGGGCGGAACCTGGATGTTCATCTCGGATCCCATGATCCATCGCGCCACCGCGACCACCCGACGGAAGACCTCCGGGGTCGGTTCCGGCCGGTGACGCATCCTGGTGTTGGCTTTGGCCCGGAAGTTCTGGACGATGATCTCCTGGATGTGCCCGTAGGTGCGATGGGTTCGCTCCAGGGCGAAGAGGCTGTCGACCAGTTCGCCGGCAGTCTCGCCGATGCCGACGAGGATGCCGGTCGTGAAGGGGATCCGTTCGCGACCCGCGGCGGCGATCGTCGCCATGCGGCGCTGCGGGTCCTTGTCGGGGCATCCGTGGTGGGGACCGCCCGGCTCCAGCAGCCTCGGAGAGATGTTCTCCAGCATGAGGCCGACCGACGGGTTGGACCGGCGAAGCCGACGCAGCTGGTCGGCCGACATGAGGCCAGGGTTCGCATGCGGGAACAACGGTGTCTCCGCGGCGACCCGCTCGGTCATCGCGCTGACGTAGTCGATCGTCGAGTCGTGCCCGACGCCGGCCAGGAAGTCCCTGGCGGCCTGCCAGCGATCCTCTGGACGATCACCGAGGGTGAAGAGGGCCTCGGTGCAGCCGTGGCGAGCTCCGGCCCGCGCGATGGCCATGACGTCGTCGGGGACGAGGTACTCCCCGCCTCCTCCAGGCGGCTTGACGAACGTGCAGTAGGTGCAGGTGTCCCGGCACATCGTCGTCAGCGGGATGAACACCTTGCGGGAGTACGTCACCGTCCGGCCCTTGCCCTCGTCCCGGAGCCTGGCGGCTTCGGCGAGCAGTGGACCATCGGGTCGGCGACCCTCGATGTAGGCGACGGCGAGCTCTGGATCCGGGGGCGGATGTGGCATCGGTCGAACCTATCACAGCTCCGCGTCGTCATCGACGCCCCGAACGCTGCTCGCCGGATCGTCCGGGTCCTGGACGGCGTCGGGGATGTCCCGCTCGAGGTGGCGAACGGCGGGGACCGCGTAGGTGATGGCGGAGATCACGAGCACGGCGAGGCCGATCACCGTGAAGAACAACGCGTAGCCCCGTCCGGGGCCCGTCCCGAAGATGGGTCCGAGGATCCCGGCCAGGCGGCCGCCGTCGGCCATCGCCGGCTCGAAGACGCGGTCGGCGAGTGGACCGACCACGACGTAGGCGATGGGGACCATCAGCTGGGAGAAGAAGCGCCGGATGGCTGCGACCCGTCCCTGCATGTCGGCTTCCACCTTGGCGAGCCACAGGGCCTGACTGGCCGTGTTGCCGGTCGGAAGGATGACGAAACCGACGAAGGCCGCAGCGGTCGCCCAGACGATCGAGGGACGGAGACCGACCGAACCGAAGGCGATCCCCACGAGCGCGCCGGCGACGACCAAGCCGAGGACCCTGCGTCGCGGGCCGCCCCAGGCGCCGGCCACCACGCTGCCTGCCAGCATGCCCGCCGAGGCGATCGAGAAGGCCGTACCGAGCCCGGCGGCGGAGGTCATCGACAGCCCGAGGGGGATGAAGAGCGGGCCGAAGAACGCGAACGCGAGGTTGAGCACCGCGAAGTAGACCAGGAGACCGAACAACCCCGGACGCTCCCACAGGTACCGGAACCCGAACCGGGTCTCGTGCCACAGCGTTCCGGTGCCTTCGACCCCGACGTCGGAACGTGGCGGACGCGGGAACCGAACGGCGAGCAGCGTCCCGACCGCGACCATGAACGACACCACGTCGACGGCGAAGACCGCCCCGAGCCCACCGACCACCAGCAGGATGCCGGCCAGGAGCGGTCCACCGAGCTGACCGACGGCCTCGGCGAGCTGGACCATGCCCGACGCCCGCCCGAACCGATCCTTGGGGACGATGACGGCCATCGCCGCGTGGTACGCCGGCCATTGGAACGCCTGGAAGAACCCGGCAACCGCCACCGCCACCGCGATGGTCCAGATCGTCAGGCCTCCCATCAGGTACGCCACGACGAGCGCGACCGTTCCGATCGCGGCTCCCGCGTCGGCGAGGATCATCGCGTGGCGTCGATCCCACCGGTCGACGAGGCTCCCGGCCACCGGCCCGACGACGATGGCCGGGAGCTGGGAGGCGAGCAGGACCGTGGCCAGCAGGGTCACCGACCCGGTCTCTTCGAAGACCCACACCGACAGCCCGAAGAACGTGAGGTTCGTACCGATCAGCGACACGAGCTGGCCCGCCCAGACGATCCAGAACGTCCGCATGTCCGGTCCGCCGGGTGCTTCGACCATGCGAGCACCCTGGCCGACCACCGGCATGAACGCAACCGGCCCGCATGACGGCACGGCCGGGGTCGCCGTGCCGATCCGGCCAAGGCGCGGCAAACGCCGCCGAGGCGCTATCACTAGGACATGCAGTCGACCATCGAGGCACGCCGCGCCGTCGGATCCTTCGCGCTCGTCGCGGTCTTCGCCGTGGTGGCGGCCGCGTGCACACCGGCGTCTCCGGCGGGTTCCACGCCGCCGTCCACCACCTCGACCACGACCTCCCCCACGACCACGGCACCGAACCCGCCGGGATGCACCGGGACCGATGCACCGTTCGGATCCTCGGATCTGGTGTCGGCCTTCGGACGAGACGAGGGCGACGCGGCGGTCGTCGCGGCGATCGACTGGTCCGTGGCCGACGGGTGCGAGCGGTTCCGGATCGGGTTCCGCACCGCGTCGGGCGCCCCGGCGTCGACGATCGGGGCTGCAGGCGTGTCGGTCGTGCCGAGTTCGGGCATCGTCCGGGTCACGCTCCCCGAGGAGGTGCGGTCGAGCGCCATCGCCGACACGCTGGCCGACACCGACCTGGTCGAGCGGATCTACGTGGTCCGCTCCACCGATCAGCGCCTGACGATCGAGTTCCACCTCGCTCCGGTCACCGTGGTCGAAGCCCGCGGGTTCGTCTCGGCGTCACCCGCCGAGATCGTGGTCGATCTTCGGCCGGGCGCCAACCGGGCGGTGATCCTGTCGAGACCTCGACGGTCCGGCGGGGTCGTCCTCACGTCGCCGCCCCCGGGCCCGAACCTGTACCCGCTTCGGGTGGCCGGCTACACCGAACCGGGAAGCACCGCCGTCCGGGTCAGGATCAGCGATCCCGACGGCACCTTGGACCTGGACCGGTCGGTCGCCACCGCCGCCGGCGGGGACGCCTGGGAGGCCTTCGACGTCGCCCTCTCGGACGGTCCGGGAGGCATGGTGGAGCTGTTCGTGGGCGCGATCGACGCCCTCGGCCTATCCAGCGACGGCGTCACCGTCGACCTCGACCTGCCCTGAGGGGACGTTCCGGGCGGTGAGGTCGGGAGCCGCGGCGAGGGGCGGGACGTCGATCCTCCACAGCTCCTCGGCCAGCTCGACGGCGGCGAGGGCTCGCGGGGCCGCCGATGGGCCCACCGGGGTCCGTTCCGGGTCGAAGTGGACCATGAGCACCGAGCCGAACGCCGACGGCCCGATCCGCATCGTCGCATCGACCTCCGGTTCGTCGCCGGCTTCGTCGAGGTCCACCGCCGCCGCCCCCTCGTCATCGAACCTCACCCCGACGACCGCCTCGGCGTACCGGCCTTCGAGGGGAACGATGGACACCCCCGAGCGCCGGCGCGTGGCGGCGTCGACGATCGTGGCCTCGAGCCACCGGGCGTCGATGTCGAGGTCGCCGGCGACATGGCATCGGTCGATGCTGCCGTAGTGGAGCCCTGCCGCCTGAGCCTGGAGGGAATGCCCGATGCTCGTGCGCGGGTTCAGCTCGGTGGGCCGGAATCCCTCGGCGGTGGCGACGCCGTCGATCCCGAAGGCGCCCCGGTAGCCGACGCGGCGCCGCAGCTCGGCGCCGACCCGGCGGGCCGCCGCCCGCATCTCGGCGCTCAGTTCGGCGGGAGGCTCCCAGAAGGTGGCGGCCCGGCCGTAGACGAGACCCGGCCGGTCGGTCCGCCGGAAGATGAGCATCTCGACGGGTCGGTACACGGCCACGTCGCCGTCGGTGACGAACCCGTGGATCGAACAGGGGATCCCATCGAGGAACGGCATCACCCGCACCCGGTTGGCGCATCGGGAGAAGAACGCGAGGGCTTCGGGAACGTCGTCGGGGCTGCGGACCCACCGCAGGTACTCACCGCCGCCGTGCCAGCCTTCGGTGTTGTCGGCCACCCACACGGTCCCCAGGTCGCCCGCCAGCTCCCGGGCCGCCTCGGGGGCGGCCGCGACCGGCACGATCCTCGACGGCGCCCGGGTCACT
This sequence comes from Acidimicrobiia bacterium, assembly GCA_027036355.1. Classification (GTDB taxonomy): domain Bacteria; phylum Actinomycetota; class Acidimicrobiia; order Spongiisociales; family UBA5794; genus JALSQW01. Next base: position 4,687 of record JALVQZ010000121.1, read on the forward strand.
CCGGCGGCGTCCCACAGATCGTCGACGATCATCTTGTCCTCCAGCGCCCCCCAGGCGGCCGGGCGGGCCCCGTAGACGGGCCGCCCGGCGATCCGGTGCCGTCGGGAGAAGCCTCCGCCGAGGACCATCGCCTCGCCGGCCGGATCGAAGACGTCCACGGCGGCGAGGAGCTCGGCGGACGGTTCCTCGATCGAGGCGAGGAACGCCCGGATCGCCGTCATGACCGTGTCGCCCCGGGTTCGGGTGAAGAAGACGGCGTCGGCGTCGGGAAGCTCGCCGACGCCCTCGACGGCGGCGACGACCATCACGCCGGCGGCGCCCCGCTCGCTCAGGTAGGTCACCAGCGGCGCGGCCGCCGCCGCGACATCGGGGGTCAGGATCCAGCGGCGGCCTGCGTACACCTCGCCGATCCGATGGTCGAGATCGTCGACCTCCATCGTCGAACCCTACCGTCCGGCCCCCGGGCGGCTCCGCCACCA
>JALVQZ010000122.1 GCA_027036355.1 Acidimicrobiia bacterium
GTGGGGGTATGCGTTCGACTGCGCCTTAGGGTCCAAGTGCCCTTCCTCCCGGCATCCGCCGGAGTCCACACTGGATCAGGAAGGAGGTGGACCATGGCCGAGGGGATCATCCTCGACGTCACGCCGGGAGACGCCACCTTGGACGTCGAGTTCCTCCAGCGGTTGGGTCACCCGGTGCTGGTCTGTCACGGACCACACGAGCGGCAGCTCTGTCCGATCCTGAAGGACCGCTGCGAGATGGTCGAGCAGGCCCACGGGGTCATCTTCCAGCTCGACCTCGATCGACCGATGCATCGGGCGATCCTCAAGCGCTACCAGAACGTCCTCGCCGAGGACGTGCCCATCCGGGCGGTCATCCGTCCCGGTCAGGAGGAGCGGTACGCGGAGCTGCTCTCCGGCGTGCAGGTGTGGACGAGCGAACCGACCCTCGGGGAGCTCGACGGCTTCGCCGCGGAGGTCGAGGCCGCCGACACGTTCCGGTAGGCGACCGGGAGCGGAGAGTTCCTCGGCGGCTCAGCCCTCGAGGAACCCGTGTTCGCGCATCCAGTCGTCGTCGAAGATCTTGCCCAGGTAGTTGCGACCCGAGTCGGGGATGACGACCACCACCAGCTCGTCGGGGAACTCTCGAGCGACCCGCAGCGCACCTTCGACGGCCATCCCGCCGGACCCGCCCACGAGGAGCCCCTCCTCGGCGACGAGGCGACGGGTCATGGCGAACGCCTCGGCGTCGGTCACCATCTCGTAGCGGTCCACGATCGATGGATCGAAGGTGTCGGGCCAGAAGTCCTCCCCGACCCCTTCGGTGAGGTACGTCGTCACGTCGTCGTCGGAGGCGGCGGTGTAGATGGAGCCCTCCGGATCGACGCCGACGACCATCACCTCCGGGTTGCGTTCCTTGAGGTACCGCCCGACACCGGTGATCGTGCCGCCGGTGCCGACCCCGGCGGCGAAGATCCCGACCTGCCCGTCGGTCTGACGCCAGATCTCGGGTCCCGTCGTGTCGTACTGGGCCTGTGGGTTGGCCGGATTCGAGTACTGGTCGGGCCGGTAGGCGCCGGGGATCTCGGCGGTGAGCCGGTCGGCCACCGAGTAGTACGAGCGGGGATCTTCGGGGGCGACGTCGGTGGGGCAGACCACCACCTCGGCGCCGTAGGCCCGGAGGAGGTCCTGCTTCTCCTTCGACTGCTTGTCGGCCATGACGGCGACGAGCCGGTAGCCCTTGAGCGCGGCCACCATGGCCAGGCCCACCCCGGTGTTGCCCGAGGTGGGTTCGACGATCGTGCCCCCGGGTTGGAGCAGCCCGAGCTCCTCGGCCCGTTCGATCATCGCCAGGGCGATGCGGTCCTTCGACGACCCTCCCGGGTTCAGGTACTCGAGCTTCGCCACCAGGTTGCCGGGCGGATGGATGCGGCCGAGGCGCACCAGCGGCGTGTTGCCGATGGCGGCGACGACGTCGTCGAAGATCTCCATGGCGACAAGGGTAGGAGCTTCCCGGTCCCGTTCGGCCCCTTCGGCGCTCCCCTCGTGGCCCCGCCTCAGACCCGACTCGGGGAGGTGATCCGCCGGAACGTGTACACGGCGGCCAGCCCGAGAGCGACGATCCATGCCGAGGCCAGCACGAGCGACGCGGCCGTGTCGAAGCTCGAGGTGAACGCGGCGTCGACCAGGATCTGGACCGCCCCGCGAGCCGGCAGGAACCGACCCCAGTCCGGTGGGACGGCCGAGAACATCACGTTCTGGGCCAGGCCGACGTCGATGAACGGCAACAGGAACATGACGTACAGCCCACCGAGCTTCCCGAAGAGCGTCCCGATGAGCACACCGACCAGGCCGTAGGTGATCGCGACGAGGACATTCGACCAGGCGAACGCCGGCCATTGCGCGGGTCGGAAGTCGATGGCGGTCGTTGCCAGCGAGACGACGGTCGTCAAGGCGGCTCCGAGCAGGATGATCCCGAAACGAGCCGCCAGGATCTCCCGCGGTCGGAACCCCGCCAGGGTCAGGCGGTGGTCGGCCTCGAGTGAGCCCTGCACGACGAACAGACCGGTCAGCCCGGCGAGGAAGGCGACCGTGATCGGCACCATGATCGCACCGTGGACGTCGGCCATCGACAGCACCCGGATGGCTTCGACGCCGTCCTCGACCAGACGGACCGGGGCGGGATCGGCCGGGGTGACGTAGAAGCTGAGCGTGATGAACCCCACCGGGAGGAGCGCCAGGAGCACCCACATGACCGTGTTGCGGCGATAGTCGCGAAGTCCATATCCGAAGGCGGCGACGACCCTCCGCACGGGGGGAGGCAGATGCGGACGGTGGTCCAGTAGGCGGGTCCCGGTCGTCCGGGCGAACAATGCGAAGGCGACGACGACCGACCCGACGGTCCACACGAGGGCCCATCCGATGTCGCCGATGGGACCGGCATGACCCGAGGCCGCGTTCATCGTCACGAGGGTCACGAAATGGGTCGGGAACACCCGGGCGACGAGCACCGACCCTCCCGCCATCGCCGGTCCCAGGAAGACGTCGATCATCCAGACGAACACGACGAGGAGGGATCCGTTCACGGGATCGGCGACGACCGCTCCGACGGCCACCCCGATACCGAGGTAGATCACCACGAACATCGCCGTGCCGACGAGCGCCCGTAGGGGATCCGAAACGGTGGTGCGAACCACCAGAGCGGCGAGGGAAGCGAAAGCGGCGGCGAAGGCCAGGAGCAACCCGGTGGTGAGCCGAGCGACCGCAACACGTCCTCCGCCCATCCCTGCGTCGGCGAGCCTCCGGTCCGGCGCACGGGAGCCCTGGACGAGGAAGAACCCTGCGACGCCGGCGAGGAACGCCGCCGCCCATCCCGCGGTCGGCGCCGCAAGGACGTCTGGATCGGCCGGTCCACCGACCACGTCGACGAAGTCGACGATGGCCGTTGCCGCCAGAGCCACGAACACGACCGGAACGACGACCAGCAACACCACGTTGAGGGGACGCCGCCCGTAGTCGACGAGGAACCGGCGCACGAGCGAGACCGTGGCGGTCATCGTTCGACGGTCCTGCCTTCCCGGAGCTCGACGATCCGATCGAACCGTTCCTCATCGGCGACGAAATGGCTGATGATCAGCACGGAGCGACCCTCGGCCCGCCGCCGGGAGGTGAGATCCCAGAACCGCAGGTAGGTGTCCCAGTCGAACCCGGCGTACGGCTCGTCGAGGAGCAGTACCTCCGGGTCGGGCAGGAGTGCAAGGCCGAGATTGAGCTTGGCTCGCGTCCCGCCCGACAGCTCTTCGACCCGCGTCGCGCTGTAGCGGCCGAAGTCGAAGACGTCGTACAGCTCGGAGCGGGAGCGCTCCGTCGTGGAGGCGTCCAGTCCGTACGCCTCACCGAACAGCTCGAAGTGCTCGTCGCACGTGAGCCGTTCGTACAGCACGGGCTCCTGGGGGCAGTATCCGATCCGACCGACGCGTTCGACGACGCCTCCGTCGCGATCGAGGCTACCGACGAGGATCTTCATGAACGTCGACTTGCCGGCTCCGTTCTCCCCGACGAGACCGACGATCTCCCCCGGGTACAGTTCGATCGAGGCGTCGGTGAGGACCGGGACACGGGTCCTCCGCCACATCGGCCCCCGCCGGTAGGTCTTGGCGACGTGCCGAGCGGCGAGCGTCGGCCCCGACGCCCCCGCCTCCGCGACTGCTGGCTCCCGGCCCGGTGCCGTCATGGGGAAGGGCTCCGGGCCTCGATCTCACGCCACACGCCGGAGCGTCGGACGTCGACGATCTCGAGCCCGGCGGCAGCGATGTTGTCCTCGGTTCGACGGTTGACGTTGAACCCGAAGATCCGTCGAGTGAGGGGCGACAGCAGGTCGGCGATCTTGCCCAAGATGGGGTTGCGAGGACGCACGTGCTCGAGGAGCAGGACCCGCCCCGACGGGCGGACGACCCGCTTGAGCTCGCGCAGTCCCCGGACCGGGTCCGCCACCGAGCAGAACACGCAGGTCGCCACGGCAGTGTCGAAGCTGTCGTCGGCGAAGGGCAGGTCCTGGGCGTCGGCGTGGAGGAGGGTGACGCCGGATCGGCCCGCGGCCCGCCTTCGGGCCCGCTCCAGCATCCCTTCGGACACGTCGATACCGACGATCTCGACCCCGTGCGGGTAATGCTCGAGGTTGCGTCCCGTTCCGACCCCGACCTCGAGCACGCGTCCGGTCGCCCGCCGCAGGAGCCGCCGGCGGCGCCGGCGCGTCCCGAACGCCTCCATGGGGGCGTCGTAGATGTCGTAGAAGCGGGCCGCCCGATCGTACGCCCGGGTGACGGCTTCCTGCCGGACGACCGGTGCCGCGTCGGGGAGGTCAGTGGCTCCCATGGCCACCGCAGCAGCCTCCGCCGGTGTCGCTTGTCACCGTCGCGGTTTCCTGCGGGCGTTCGACGGCATCGCTTCGGTGCCCGTGGCCTCCGCCACCGCAGCAGCCCCCGCCATCGCCGGCCGCCGTCGAGTACGCCGTCGGATCGTCGAGGAACCGCTTCCGGCAGGCCGGGCAGCAGAACGCGACGTCGTCGTATCCCTCGGCTCGGAGGGCATCCTGTCCGACTTCCATGCCACAGACGGGGTCGATCAGCTTGTGCATCTGCGTGGTCCTTTCCTCGGAACGTCCTCGCAGTATACCCCTCCCCGGGTGGGGGTGGGCCGTCTCTTGGTGGAACTCGACCCGGACGCGCCTGCGACAATGGCGGCCGGCCGACCGAGGAGGAAGGGTGATCGAGAGCATCGAAGGCAACCTCCTCGTCCTGCTCGCCATCGTCGTCTTCGGCCCCATCGTCGCCGAACGGTTCCGGATCCCGGCGCTCATCGGGCTCATCACCGGAGGCATGATCGTCGGGCCCTTCGTCCTCGCCTGGCTGAACCCCGACGGGTTCGTCAACGACCTGGGAGCCGTCGGCATCCTCTACCTCATGTTCCTCGTCGGCCTCGGGTTCAACATCCGCGCCTTCAAGGCGAACCGCCGCAACGCCGTCCTCTACGGCATCCTCGGCTTCGTCATCCCGTTCGGTATCAGTCTCTGGATCGGCACGGAGTTCCTCGGCCTCTCGCTGCTCGGATCGGCCCTCATCGGCGCCATGTGGGCCTCCAACACCCTGGTCGCCTACCCGGCGGTGCGCGCCGCCGGGTTGCAGGACAACAAGGCCGTCACCGCCGCCGTCTCCGCGGGTGTCGCCTTCGACCTCATGTCGCTGACGGTCCTCGCCGTCACCACCTCCAGCGTGGTCATCGCCATCGAACCGGGCCCCGGCGTCCGCGCCTCGGCGCCGGAACCGTCCATGCCCGTGTGGCTCGCCGGCGCCCTGCTCGTCGGCTACGCGATGTGGGCGCTGCCGAAGCTGTCGGCATGGTTCTTCGTTCGCGTCGGCCGCAGCCGGGCGCAACGGTTCGTCTTCGCCCTCGTCGGGATGGCCGGCGGCGCCTCGATCGCCGTCCTCGGCGGGATCGAAGGGCTCATCGGCGCCTTCCTCGCCGGACTCGGCATGAACCGCCTCGTCCCCTCCCAAGGCCTGCTGATGGAACGGCTCGAGTTCGTCGGCGACACGATCTTCGTTCCCGCGTTCATGGTCTCGATCGGCCTCACCATCGACCCCAGCCTGCTCGTCGACGCCCGCACCCTCGCCATCGCCGCCGCCTTCACGGCCATCGTCGTGGTCGGCAAGACGGTGGCCGCCGCCGCCACCGGCGCCATCGCCGGGTTCTCGATCGACGAGATCGGCCTCATGGCGTCCCTCAGCTTCGGGCAGGCCGCCTCCACCCTGGCCATCGCCCAGGTCGGTTCCAACCTCGGCCTGCTCCAGCAGGAGATCGTCAACGGCGCCGTCCTCGCCATCGTCGCCACCGCCCTCATCACCTCCTACGGCTCACGGTTCTTCATCCGGCGCGTCCCTCGACCGACGCCGCCTCCGGCGGCCCTCGGCGAGCGGGTCCTCGTCGACGTTCGCCCCCAAGCCTCCGACCCCGACGCGTTGATCCGGTTCGCCGGCGAGCTCGCCAGACCGGACGACGGGCTGGTGATCCCCTTCGCCGTCACCGAGCCCGGGAGCAAGCCGCAGGCCCGGGCCCTCGTCGACGACGCCGTCGCCCGGGCCTCGGCCCTCGGTCTCGACAGCGACGGACTCGTCCGTGTCGACGAGTCCTTCGTCGAAGGCACCATCCACCTGATCGAGGAACACGAAGCTTCGCTCGTCGTGCTGTCCTGGAAGGGCCCTCGCCGCGCCGACTACATCCTCGGCGCCGACATCGACGCCCTCGGCGAACTGCTGCCGATCCGATCCGTCGCGGCGCGGGTCCTCCGCCCATGGAGAGAGGTGATCGTGGTACCCGGGAACCCGACGACGCCATGGCTCCACGAAGACTCCGTGCTCGCGCTCGACGTCGGGCTGCGCGCCCGATACCCCAGGGACCTCCCGATGACGGTGGTCACCGAATCCCCCGAACTCTTCGACGACGTTCTCCGCTCCCGGCCCGACATCGACATCGTCGACCGTCCCGGACGCCACGTTCTCGACGTCGCCACCGCCAAGAGCCTCGTGATCACCCCCGCCCACGTCCTGCACGACCTCCCCGTCGTCATCCAGCAACGGGCCGTGCGCGCCCTCGGCGACGTCTCGGTCGTCGTGGTCGCCGGGCCTCATCGCCTGAAGATCACCAAGGGCGTGACCCGCACCGGCGCCCTCGTCGACCTGAGCCGCTGATCGCCCGCCCGGCTCGACGGGCTCCTAGGCTCGTGGCATGTCCACGTCCCTGGTGGAGGCCCACCGGCTCACGAAACGGTTCGGCGACTTCGTCGCGGTCGACGCGATCGACTTCGCCATCTCGCCGGGCGAAGCGTTCGGGTTCCTCGGACCGAACGGCGCCGGCAAGACCTCGACCATGAAGATGATCGCCGCGGTCAGCCCGCTCAGCGACGGCACCCTGACGGTCCTCGGCATGGATCCCGCCAGGGACGGACCCACCATCCGCTCCCGCCTGGGCGTCGTTCCGCAAGAGGACAACCTGGACATGGAGCTGACCGTCACCGAGAACCTCTACATCTACGGTCGGTACTTCGATCTGCCCCGGACCGTCATCCGCGACCGGATCGAAGAGCTCCTCGACTTCGCCCAGCTCACCGACAAACGCGACGCGAGGGTGGAGTCCCTGTCAGGAGGCATGAAGCGACGCCTCACGATCGCCCGCGGATTGGTCAACGACCCAGAACTGTTGCTCCTCGACGAACCGACCACCGGGCTCGACCCCCAAGCCCGCCACGCCCTGTGGGATCGGCTCTACCGCCTCAAACAACGCGGTGTGACGCTCATCATCACCACCCACTACATGGACGAGGCCGAACAGCTCTGCGACCGGCTCGTCGTCATGGACCGGGGACGGATCGTCGCCGAAGGCTCCCCCAGGCAGCTCATCGAGCGCTACTCGACACCAGAGGTGGTGGAGCTGCGATTCCGACCCGACGTCCCGGCCGGAGACGAGGCACGGTACGCGGGCATGGCCCAACGCGTCGAGGTCCTGCCCGATCGGGTCCTGCTGTACACCGGCGACACCGACACGACCGTCGCCAAGGTCGAGACGATGGAGGACCTCCTCGACAGCTTCCTCGTGCGGCGAGCGACCCTCGAGGACGTCTTCTTGCACCTCACCGGACGCAGACTGGTCGAGTGATGTCGACCCCACTGTCCCTTCGGGTGTTCGAGGGCGAGGCCCGGGTCTACCGTCGGGTCTGGCGAGGAAGCGTCGTCACCTCGTTCCTGAACCCGATCCTGTACCTGCTGGCGATGGGCGTCGGTCTCGGCACCCTGGTCGACCGCAACGCCCCCGGCGGCCTCGAGGGCATCTCCTACCTGGCGTTCCTCGCTCCCGGCCTCCTGGCCGCCACCGCCATGCAGACCGGCGCCGGGGAGGGTGCCTGGAAGGTCATGGCCGGGTTCAAGTGGCGCCAGACCTACCAGGCGATCCTGGCCACACCGGTGTCGATCGAGAGCCTCGTCTACGGCCACCTGCTCTGGTCGGCGGCCCGGGTCCTGCTCGTCTCGGTGGTCTTCGCCGTCGTGATGGCGGCCTTCGGGGTCACGCCGCTCGGTCCGGCCCTGCTGGCGGTCGGCCCCGCCCTCCTCGTCGGGGTGGCCACCGTGGCTCCGGTGACCGCGTACACGGCCCGCCTCGAACACGACACGGGCCTCAGCAACCTGTTCCGGTTCGGCATCGTCCCCATGTTCTTGTTCTCCGGCACGTTCTTCCCCGTCTCCCAGCTTCCCGGGTTCCTCCAGCCGGTGGCCAACGCCGTTCCGCTCTACCACGCCGTCGCCCTCAGCCGCTGGATCGCCCTGGGCATCACCCCGCGGGTCGCTCCCGCGGTCTCCGTCCTGTACCTCGCCGCCTGGATCGTCGTCGGAAGCGTCCTCGCCGTCGTCGCGTTCCGGCGCCGGCTCGTCCGATGACGGGCCGCACGCTCGTCGCCCGCGTGGTTCCCGTCCCCGCCCGGACCTCGCGGCGAGCGGTGCGACTCCTCGAACGGAACCTGTTGGTGGCCAAGACCTTCTGGCCGGTCATCCTCTCGGGGTTCTTCGAACCGGTCTTCTACCTGTTCGCCATCGGCGTCGGCATCGGACGCCTGGCCGGCGACGTCACCGGACCCGGCGGGGTGGCCGTGCCGTACGAAGCCTTCGTGGCTCCGGCGATGCTGGCCTCCTCGGCGATGAACGGGGCGATCTTCGAGTCGACGATCAACATCTTCTTCAAGCTCAAGTACGGCAAGATCTACGACGCGATCCTGTCGACCCCGATGCAACCCGGCGACGTCGCCGCCGGGGAGATCGGCTGGTCGCTCGTCCGCGGCGGCATCTACGCCGTGGCGTTCCTCGTCGTCATGGTGGCCATGGGGCTGATCGGATCCTGGTGGGGTCTGCTCGCTCTCCCCGCGGCCCTTCTCATCGGCTACGCCTTCTCGGCGGTCGGGATGGCCGCCTCGTCGTACATGCGGAGCTGGCAGGACCTCGACATGGTGACCCTCGTGACGTTGCCGCTGTTCCTGTTCTCGGCGACGTTCTATCCGCTCGACATCTATCCACCGGCGATCCAGGTCCTCACGCAGCTCTCGCCGCTGTACCACGGGGTCGAACTGATCCGCGGCCTGACCTTGGGCATCATCCGGCCCGTCCTGCTCGCCCATGCGGGTGTCCTCGTCGCCATGGGAGCGATCGGGTCGGTGGCGGCCGCTCGACGGATCGAGAAGCTCCTCCTGAACTGATCGCCGCGGGGTCACTCCGCCGACGGCGTTACCCCACCGGGGGTGGGGTATACTGGCCCGATGGAACAACATCACAAGCAGTCGGCGATGAACCGACTCAAGACCATCCGCGGCCATCTCGACGCCGTCATGCGCATGGTCGACGAGGAGCGGTACTGCCCCGACATCATGAAGCAGGTCTCCGCCGTCCAGGGTTCCCTGGAGGCGGTGAACCGGATCCTCCTCCAGAACCACGTGGAGACGTGCGTCCTCCACGCCGTCGAGGAGGGCCGTTCGGAGCAGATCGTCGACGAACTCATGGAGACCCTCCGGTACGCCCCCGGCGTCACCGGACCGAAAGGAGACATCGGATGACCACCCAGACGCTTTCCGTCCCGGACATCTCGTGCGGCCACTGCAAGTCCTCGATCGAGGGCGCCGTCGCCCCCCTGCCGGGGGTCGAGAAGGTCGAGGTCCACATCGAGGAGAAGACCGTCGACCTGGACTACGACGCCGACTCCACGACCCTCGACGAGATCGTCGCCGCCATCGAGGAACAGGGCTACGACGTCGCCGGCACCGTCGCCTGACCGAGTCACCGACCGGCCGCTCCGGCCGGGGAACCGAGGAACCATGACCGACAAGAGCGAGACCATCAGCTTCGACGTCGAAGGGATGACGTGCGCGTCGTGCGCGTTGCGCATCGAACGCGTCCTGTCCAAGCAGGAAGGCGTCGAGAACGCCGTCGTCAACTTCGCAGGTCAGGAGGCCCGCGCGGTGGTCGACCCCAACGTCGTGGACATCCAGCACCTCAAGGAGGCCATCGAGAAGATCGGCTACGAGATCACGCCCCTCGCGGAGGGCGAAGAACGCGACCTCGCCGGCCGCTACGAGGAGGAGATCGAGCTCCAGAAGCGGGCCGTCCTCGGTGCCTCGGCGTTCACGATCCCGGTCTTCGTCCTCGCCTTCTTCCTTCCCGACGGCTTCTGGAACGTCGCCATCCAAGCCGTCCTGACGACGATCGTCGTCTTCTGGTTCGGCCGCCAGTTCCATCAGGCCACGTGGAAGCAGATCAAGTCCAAGAGCCCGGCGATGGACACGCTCGTCACCATGGGCACGGTCACCGCCTGGGTGTACTCGATGTGGGCGATGTTCGCGGACGCCCCCGTGTTCTTCGACACGGCCGCCATCATCACCACCCTCATCCTGCTCGGACGCTATTTCGAGGCCAAGGCCAAGGGCCGAGCCTCGAACGCCATCACGAAGCTGCTCGAGCTCGGCGCCAAGCAGGCCCGGGTCGTCCGCGACGGGACCGAGGTCATGGTGGATCCCGCCGAGGTGGCCCCCGGTGAGGTCGTCGTCGTGTTCCCCGGCGAGAAGATCCCCGTCGACGGTGTCATCCTCGCGGGGAGCTCCGCCATCGACGAGTCGATGCTCACCGGCGAATCGAAGCCGATCGACAAGGGGCCGGGCGACGAGGTCTTCGGCGCCACGATCAACCAGCAGGGGCGTCTCGAGGTCGAGGTCACCAAGGTCGGCGGCAACACGGCCCTCGCCCAGATCGTCCGGCTCGTCGAGGAAGCCCAGGCGTCGAAGGCGCCGGTCCAGCGCCTCGCCGATCGGGTCAGCGCGGTGTTCGTGCCTGCCGTCATCGCCATCGCCATCGTCACCTTCGTCGTCTGGCTGGCCATCAGCGGCGACTTCCCCCAGTCGCTGCGCAACGCGGTGGCGGTGATGATCATCGCCTGCCCGTGCGCCATGGGCCTGGCCACCCCCACCGCGATCATGGTCGGCTCCGGACGCGGCGCGGAACGAGGCGTCCTGTTCAAGAGCGCCGAGGTGTTCGAACGGGCCAAGGGCGTCGATGTGATGGTCTTCGACAAGACCGGCACGCTCACGCGAGGGGCGATGACCCTCACCGACGTCGTCACCGACGAACCGGCAGAGCGGTTCCTGTACCTGGTCGGCTCCGTCGAAGCCGCCTCCGAGCATCCCATCGGCAAGGCGGTCGCCCTCGGCGCCGAAGAGCGCGACGTCGTGCTCGGACCGGTCGCCGGGTTCACCTCCCTGCGCGGGATGGGTGCGGTCGGCGAGGTCGACGGCGTCGAGGTCACCGTCGGGAAGCCCAAGCTGATGGCCGATCGCGGGCTGCTCGTCCCCGATCGGTTCCTCGACGAGATGGAACGGATCGAACGGGAAGGGCACACGGCGTTCCTCGCCGGCTGGGACGGCGAGGTCCGGGGTGCCCTCGGCGTGGCCGATACGGTCAGGGAGACCGCCGCAGAGGCCGTCGCCCGACTCCACGATCTGGACGTCCAGGTGATCATGCTCACCGGAGACAACCGGCGGACGGCCGAGACGATCGCCGCCCAGATCGGGATCGACCGGGTGATCGCCGAGGTCCTCCCCGGCGACAAGGCCGACGAGATCCGACGCCTCCAGAGCGAAGGCCTCTCCGTCGGCTTCGTCGGCGACGGCATCAACGACGCTCCCGCCCTCACCCAAGCCGACCTCGGCATGGCCGTCGGGTCGGGAACCGACGTGGCGATCGAAGCCGGCGACGTCGTGCTGATGAGCGGCGACCCGATGCTGGCGGTGCTGTCGCTCCGCCTCGCCCGACGGACGTTCGCCACGATCAAGGAGAACCTGTTCTGGGCCTTCGGCTACAACACCGCGGCGATCCCGCTGGCGGCCCTCGGCTTCCTCAACCCGATGATCGCGGCCGGCGCGATGGCGTTCTCGTCGGTGTCGGTGGTGTCGAACTCGCTGCGACTGCGCCGGTTCGAGTAGTCCTGCCGGCCTCCCGGACCCGGGCGATGCCCGATTGCCGCCGACCGGACCGCTTCAGGCCGACACGGTGAGCTGCGGGCGAGGCGGGACGCCCGTCGACCATTCGGCCACGAACCGGAAGCGGTCGCCCCGCAGGAGGGTGCGGCGCCACTCGAGGGTGCGGTCGACCGTCCGGGTCTTCCGTTCGAGCGCCAGCACCGCGGTCCCCGGCGGCACGCCGAGGAGGGCGCACTCCTCGGCGCTGGCGACCACCGGCTCGATCGTCTCGGAGCCGGCGATCGGCACGATCCCGCAGCGACGCTCGAGCTCGTCGTACAACGCGGTGCGTTCGAAGTCGGCGTCGAGCAGCGGATCGGCGCATTCGGCGGGAAGCCATGCCTCGTCGAGCGCGAGCGGCTCGTCCCCGGCGTACCTGATGCGGCGAAGGTAGACGAAGACCTCGTCGGCGGGGAGCTCGAGGCGCTCGGCGACCGTCGGGGCCTCCGTCAGGCGCAGTTCCAGGACCCGGCTGCGTTGCTCCACCCCTTGGGCCTCGATCGTCCGGAACAGCGAGTACAAGGTGCCCAGGTCCTGACGGAACTCGGGACGGTTGACGAAGGTGCCCTTCCCCCGCCTGCGGACCAACAGCCCTTCGGACTCGAGACGCCGCAGGGCCTCCCGGATCGTGTGACGGCTCACCCCGAAGCGAGCCATCAGGTCGTGCTCGGAGGGGAAGGTCTCGTCGTAGCGGCCCGAGCCGATCTCCGGCCGGAGACGCTCGATCACCTGGGCCCACAGCGGCAGCGGGCTCGACCGATCCAGGGTGATCCGTTCCGGCACGAGATCCCGCCTTCTGGTTGACAGCGCCTCGACGGTGACGATAGCGTGCGACCCTGTTGTCCGCATGTCCGGACAAGTAGCCGAAGAGGGAGGACCCCCACCATGCCGTCCACGGCGCATCATCGGATCCTGATCGTCGGCGGAGGCACCGCGGGCATCACCACCGCCGCGCGGCTCCGCCGTAAGGGCCAAGACGACATCGCCATCGTCGAGCCCTCCGACACCCACTACTACCAGCCGCTGTGGACCCTCGTCGGCGGCGGCGTCGAGCCCGTCGGCAAGACCGCCCGCCCGATGGCCAAGGTCATGCCCAAGGGGGTCACCTGGATCAAGGATGCCGTCGCCACGATCGACCCCGAACAGAACCAGGTCACCCTGGCGAGCGGCGACGGCGTCGAATACGACTACCTCGTCGTCGCTCCTGGCCTTCAGCTCGACTGGGACAAGGTCGCCGGCCTCCCCGATGCGGTCGGACGCAACGGCGTATCGAGCAACTACCGCTACGACCTGGCCCCCAAGACCTGGGACTTCCTCAAGGATCTGCGCGGCGGACGGGCCATCTTCACCATGCCCGACGGACCGATCAAGTGCGGCGGCGCCCCCCAGAAGATCATGTACCTCGCCGCCGACTGGTGGCAGGACCAGGGCGTGCTCGCCGACATCGACGTCACCTTCGTGCTCCCCGGCGATGGCCTCTTCGGGGTTCCCAAGTTCGCCAAGGTCCTCGAGAAGGTCGTCGACCGCTACGGCATCGAGGTCATGTTCCAGCACGAGATGGTGGCCATCGACGGTGCAGCCAAGGAGGTCACCGTCGAGGACCGCTCCGGCGCCGCGCCGGTCCGCAAGACCATGGGCTACGACTTCCTCCACGCGGTCCCTCCCCAGTCCGCCCCCGACTGGCTCAAGGACACCAAGCTGTCCGACGGCACACCCTTGGGCTATGTCGACGTCGACCCCGGCACGCTCCAGCACACCCGCTACGCCAACGTCTTCGCCCTCGGCGACGCGTCGAACGCTCCAACCGCCAAGACGGGCGCCGCGGTCCGCAAGGAGGCCCCCGTCGTCATCGACAACCTCCTCGCCGCGATGGAAGGACGCAGCGGCGACAAGCGGTACAACGGCTACTCGTCGTGTCCGATCACGACCGCCCGGGGCAAGCTCCTCCTCGCCGAGTTCGACTACGACAACCAGCCGGACCCGTCGATGCCCTTCGACACCGCCAAGGAGCGCTACGACATGTGGCTCTTGAAACGGTACGGGCTACCGTTCATGTACTGGAACCTGATGCTCAAGGGACTCGCCTGAGGAGACGACCGCGATGCAGATCGAACAGATCCGGACCACCGGCCTCGGTGACTCGACCTACATCCTGGACCACGACGGGATCGCCATCGTGGTCGACCCCCAACGCGACGTCGATCGCTTCGAGAAGGCGGTCGCGCGCACCGGCGCCGAGCTCCGGTTCGTGCTCGAGACCCACCTCCACAACGACTACGTCTCGGGCGGCAGGGACCTCGCCCACCGGATGGGAGCCGAGGTCGTGGTGCCCGCCTCCGGCGCGGTGGCATGGACCGACTACCTCCCGGCCTTCCACAACGAGGACCTGACCGCCGGATCGTTGAGGATCCGGCCACTCCACACCCCGGGCCACACGCCCGAGCATCTCAGCTACCTCGTGCTCGTGGACGGTGAACCGGTGGCCCTGTTCTCCGGCGGCAGCCTCCTGATCGACTCCTTCGGCCGCCCCGACCTGCTCGGGATCGATCGGGCCCGGGGGCTGGCGAAGCTCCAGTTCCTCACCATGAAACGACTCGCCGCCCTCCCCGACGACGTCGGCCTGTACCCCACCCACGGCGAAGGATCGTTCTGCACCGCCTCGGGCGCCGGGATCACGGTCTCGACGATCGGTCGGGAGAAGGAAGCGAACCCGCTGCTCGCGATCGACGACGAGGAGGCCTTCATCGACGCGCTGTTGGCGCCCCTCCAGCCGTGGCCTCGCTACTACCGGCACATGGGGCCGGCCAACCTCATGGGCCCCACCCCGGCCCCATGTGC
>JALVQZ010000123.1 GCA_027036355.1 Acidimicrobiia bacterium
TTCGTCGAGTACGCGGCGTCCTATTCCGAGCGCAAGGGCATCTCGTACGCGGCCTGGCGCGAGGCGGGCGTCCCCGCCCCCGTCCTGAAGGCCGCCGGCATCAAACGCACCCGCAAGACCTGACCCGTCACCGCGAACCCAGGGTTGGGGAAGCCCCCACAGGGCGCTACGAACCCAGGGTTGGGGAAGCCCTCACAGGGCGCTGCGAACCCAGGGTTGGGGAAGCCCCCACAGGGCGCTGCGAACCCTGGGTTCGGCGTATGTCTAGACGGCGAGCAGGCGTTCGGGGATGTCGACGAGCTTGGCGCGGAGGTATTCGGCGAGCGTCTTGGCTTGCGGATCGGCCCTGAGGGACGACGCCACACCCTCGCCCAACAGGCCATGAAGGACGAAGTTGACGGCCCGCAGCCGCGGCAAGACGTGGCGTTCGATCTCGAGCTCTCGGGCTTCGGGGATCAGCGACCGCAACCGGTCGATATCGAGGAACCACACCAGCCATCGATACGCCTCATCCGACCGCGCCCACACACCGAGATTGGCGTCGCCTCCTTTGTCCCCCGAACGGGCACCGACGATCCGCCCGATCGGCGCTCGCACGGTGACCGTGTCTTCCCACTCCGCGACGGGTTCGACCGCCTGGTCTTCGATGTCGTCCGCCGGTGACGTCACGGAGCCGCCGGCGACCGTCCATTCCCGAGCGTCCATGTGCACGGCGGCGTCGGGAACCGGGACGGCCGCCGCCCAGTAGGCCACCGCCGGGCGGGCTCCGCGCGGCGGGGCGGTGAGAGTGAAGCCCGGGTACGACGCCAGCGCCAGCTCGATCGCAGCGCCGGAGAACTCCCTGCCCACCTTGCGCTCGTCGGGATCGACCACGGCGACCGTCAACGTGGCGAAGGCGGCCTCGTTGATCGGAGGATCGTCCCGGTCCGTGCGCACCAGCCGGGTCTCGACCCTGGCGAACCGCTCCCTGCCGCCCAGCGCACCCCACAGGGACCGCTCGACCAGGTCGGCCTTGGCGTCGATGTCGAGACCCGGAAGCACGAACGTGACGGCGTTGGTGAACCCTTCGACCCCGATGCAGGCGACCTTCGTCGTCGCCGGGGCCGGTTCGCCGCGGACCCCCGACAGACGCACCCGATCGGGCCCGTCGTCGGACAGCTCGACGGTGTCGAGACGGGCGACCACGTCGGGATTCAGGTACCGGGGCGCCCCCACCTCGTAGAGGAGCTGGGCGGTGACGGTCCCGATGGTCACCGCGCCTCCCGTCCCTGGATGTTTGGTGACGACCGCCGATCCGTCGGCGGCGACCTCGGCGATCGGGAACCCGGGGTGTTCGAGCCCGGGGATCTCCGCGAAGAAGCTGTAGTTGCCTCCCGTCGCCTGGGCGCCGCATTCGATGACGTGGCCCGCAACCACGGCGCCGGCGAGGGCGTCCCAGTCGTCGCGGCGCCAGCCGTGCCACCACGCGGCAGGCCCGACGGTGAGCGACGCGTCCGACACTCGCCCGGTGACGACGACGTCGGCTCCCGCGTCGAGCGCCGAGGCGATCGCCCACCCGCCGAGGTAGGCGTTGGCGGCGATGGGTCGGATGGGGCGCCCTGGATGGCCGAGGTCGTGGCCGGCGGCAGCGAGTTCGTCGAGTCGGGGCATCAGGTCGTCGCCGGTGACCGCCGCGACCCGGATCGTCACCCCGAGCCGTTCGGCCATGGCGGCCACCGCATCGGCCAGGCGTTCGGGGGCCAGCCCGCCGGCGTTGGCGACGACCTTGACCCCACGGTCGGCGACCTCGACGAGCACGTCCTCGAGCTGGTCGAGGAACTGCCGTGCGTAGCCCGCCGACGGGTCCTTCATCCGTTGCCGGGCGAGGATCGCCATGGTGAGTTCGGCCAGGTAGTCGCCGGCGAGGACGTCGACCGGACCTCCATGGAGCTGTTCGGCGGCCGCGGTGCGGCGGTCGCCGAGGAACCCGGAGATGTTGGCGATCCGTATGGGTCTGGCCATGGTGGGATTATCGCTGTCGCGACGGCCCCCTGCTGCCGACAGGCTGTCCATGGCCGACCGATCGCGATACGCTGCCGACATGGACCTGCCCCGTTGGACCCTCGGCAAGATGCAGAACCCCGTCCGGGGGTTCCTCCACGGCGGTGCGGCCATCGCGTCGGTGGTCGCCTCGGCGTTCCTGATCCTCCACGCGCAGACGTGGCGGGCACGGGTCGGGGTGATCGTCTTCGGGATCGCCTTGGTGGCCTTGTACACGACGAGTTCGCTGTACCACTCGATCCCGTGGCGGGAACGAGCCAAGAAGCGGATGCAGCGGCTCGACCATTCGATGATCTACGTGCTGATCGCCGGCACCTACACGCCCTTCGCGTTGATCGTGTTCGATCCGCCGCTGCGTTGGATCGTCCTGGGGCTGGTGTGGGGCATCACGGCGGCCGGGATCGTCCAGAAGGCGTTCTTCCCCCGTCTCCCCGGGGGCCTGTCGGTCGGCATGTCGACGGCCCTCGGCTGGGTGGGGGTGCTGTTCGCGTGGCCGATGGTGCAGAAGCTCGCCTGGCCGGGGCTCGTGCTGGTGGCCGTCGGTGGGGTCCTCTACACGGTGGGGATGGTGTTCCTCGTGACGAACCGTCCCCGGCTGTGGCCGAGGGTCTTCTCGTATCACGAAGCCTTCCACGTGCTGGTGGTCGCCGCCAGTGCGCTGCATTTCGTCGCCATCTGGCGGTACGTCGTTCCCCTCGCGGCCTGAATCCGGGACTTTCGGCGGCTTCAGGACCGCCGCGGTGCCTCCGATAATCCAGGCAACGCCCCTGCGGCCGAGTTCAGATCGAGGAGGAGACCGATGAGTACCGTCCGACGCCTCATGGTGGTGGCCGGCTTCGCCGTCACGTTCGTCGCCATCCTTGCCGGGACGGCGTTCGCCGCCGGCGACGGTCTCGGGGTGGTGGATCAGCGCACCGGTGAGTGGTACCTGCGGGATCCGGCCACCGGCGAGACGACCCGGTTCTACTACGGGGATCCCGGGGATGTGCCGTTCGTCGGCGACTGGGACTGCGACGGGGTCGACACCCCGGGCCTGTACCGCCGGTCCGACGGGTACGTGTACCTGCGCAACGCGAACACCCAAGGCGTCGCGGATGTCAAGTTCTTCTTCGGGAACCCCGGGGACGTGCCGTTGGCCGGCGACTTCGACGGCGACGGCTGCGACACGGTGTCGATCTGGCGTCCGTCGGAGGCGCGGGTGTACGTGATCAACCGGCTCGGGTCGGCCGACGCCGGTCTGGGCGCGGCGGAGTTCTCGTTCCTCCTGGGGAATCCGGGCGACGAGCCGTTCGTGGGCGACTTCGACGGCGACGGCGTCGACTCGGTCGGGGTGTACCGGCCGTCGGAGCAGGTGGCGTACCTGTCGGACCGACTGGCCGAAGGCCCGGCATCCCGCCGTGTCGCGATCGGTGACCGAGGCGATCTGGCGATCGCGGGGACGTTCGGGCCGGGCGCCGATGCGGTGGCGGTGTTCCGCCCCGGAACCGGCGTCTTCCATCTGCCCGGCGGGGTGGAGGTCCAGTACGGGTCGTCGCATGTCGCACCGCTGGCCGGCTGGTTCGGGGCGCTGCCTGGCGGGGACGAGCCGCCGGCTCCGCCGCCGCCGTACCCGGACGTCGGGTCGGGCAAGCGGATCATCTACTCGAACTCGCAGCAGCGCATCTGGCTGATCGACGAGAACGAACGGCTCGTCGACACGTACCTGGTGTCGGGCCGTAAGGGCATCCCCCTCAACGGCACGTACTCGGTGTTCTCCAAGTCGGTGCAGGCCTATGCGCCCTACGGCGGGATCACGATGAAGCACATGGTGCGATTCGTTCGGCCAGGCACGTTCGGGAACAAGTGGTCGTACGGGTTCCATGCGATCCCTCGCTACCCGAACGGCCGCCCGATGCAGACCGAGGACGAGCTGGGGACGTTCCGGTCCGGCGGGTGCGTGCGCCAGGCCGACGCCAAGGCCGCCTGGTTGTTCGAGTGGGCGGACCTCGGAACGACCGTGCACGCCATCCCCTGAGAGTCGTTCCGACATACGGGAATCCGTTCCACATGGTGGCGCGGGACCGGGTAGCCTGACCACCCCGACCCGGAGGCGCCATGGAACGGATCCATCATGTGATCGACGGCCGGCAGGTCGCGTCGGACGCGACGTTCCCGACCGTGGACCCGTGGACCCGTGAGCCCTGGGCGGAGGTCGACCTCGGTGGCGAGGACGAAGCGAACGCCGCCCTCGCCGCCGCCCGGCGCGCCTTCGACGAGGGCCCCTGGCCCCGCATGGGCTATAACGAACGCGGCGTGCTCCTCCATCGCCTGGCCGACCTCGTGGAGGCCCACGCCGACGAGCTCGCCGAGCTCGACACCCGGGACATGGGCAAGCCGATCTCGGCGATGCTGGCCAAGGACGTACCCCGCACCGCGCTCAACTTCCGGTTCTTCGCCGACCATGCCCGCATGTCGGCCGCCGAGACCTACCCCATGGACTCGGGCCACCATGCCTACACGCGCTACGAGCCCGCCGGGGTGGTCGTGGCGATCGCCCCGTGGAACTTCCCGCTGATGCTCGAGTCGTGGAAGATCGCCCCGGCCCTGGCCTGGGGCAACACCGTGGTCCTCAAGCCGGCCGAACAGTCCCCGGCGTCGGCGACCCGCCTCGCCGAGCTCGCCCTCGAGGCCGGGTTCCCGCCCGGGGTCCTCAACGTCGTCCACGGCTTCGGCCCGGACTCGGTCGGCGAGGCGTTGACGACGTCCCCGCTGGCGGACCGGATCACCTTCACCGGCGAGTCGAACACCGGCCGGGCGATCTCGGCGGCCGCGGCGAAGAACCTGACGCCGGTGAGCCTCGAGCTGGGCGGCAAGGGCGCCAACCTCGTGTTCGCCGATGCCGACCTCGACGCCGCGGTGGAGTGGTCGATCAAGGCGATCTACACGAACGCCGGCCAGGTGTGCCTGGCCGGGAGCCGCCTGTACGTGGAGCGTCCGATCTACGACGAGTTCGTCTCCCGCTTCGTCGAGGCCGCCGAGGCCATGGTCGTCGGCGACCCCCACGATCCGGCCACCCAGATCGGACCGCTGGCCTCCGAGGAGCACTTCGGGAAGGTGACCGGCTACCTCGATCGCCTCCCCG
>JALVQZ010000124.1 GCA_027036355.1 Acidimicrobiia bacterium
CGACCGTGCCCCCGTAGTTGAGGCCGACTACCTGTTCGACACCGTTCGCCTCCAGGTACACGCCGATCTCGTGGATCGCATGCACCGGAGCACCATGAGCCCTCGCGAGCGGGATCGTCGAACCGAAATGGTCGAAATGCCCGTGGGTCAGGTAGATCGCATCGACCCGCTCAGGGGTCTGGGCGCCCTCCGGGCAGGCCGGGTTCCCCTCCAGCCACGGGTCGACGAGCACCACGGAACCGTCCCCGGTCCTGAACCGCACGGCCGCATGGCCCAACCACGTCATCTCGATCCCGTTGAGATCCATCTCCACCTCCCTCGTCGCGTTCGGTGATCCTCTCCGTGTCTACCACAACCGGCGCTCCGCGACCCGGGCCGAACGTCCCAGCTCGAGCACCGCTCGGTACGCTTCGGGAATGGACGACCGCCACGACCTCGCCGCGCTGGTGCACCACCCCGAGACCTACCTCGACCACCCCGACAGGAACGTGCGACGCCTCGCCGCCGCCTCGTGCACCGGGCGGATCGATCTCGTCGAGCCTCTCGCCTCCCTCGCCCGCCACGACACCGACCCAGGCGTCCGGGCCGCCGCCGTCGAAGCGATCGCCACGATCGCCGGCGACATCGCCTCCGGTGCCCTCCTCGACGCCCGCAGCGACCCCGATCCCCGGGTCGTCGAAGCGGTCGCCACCGCCTACGGCGAGCGAGGCGACCCGGGAGCGGTTCCGTGGCTGATCGACGTCACCGGACATCCGAACCGGCTCGTCGCGGAGGCCGCCGTCGCCGCCCTCGGCGCGCTCGAGGACGAGCGGGCCTTGCCGACCCTGCTCCGGCTCGTTCGCGACGCGCCGCCCCAGATCCGGAGACGAACCGTCGTCGCCCTCACCGTCTTCGACGGCGACGACGTCGAAGACGCCCTCCGAACCGCCGCCACGGACCGCAACCCGATGGTCCGCGAGGCAGCCCAGATGATCGTCGGCGGCCGCGGCTGACGAGGCCCGCCGGAGCCGCCACCGCCCGGCGGCGTCAGTGGACGTGATCCTCCCTGACCCACTCCGCCCCGCCGGGCCAGTGCTCCTTCTTCCAGATCGGCGCCCGGGACTTCAGCTCGTCGATCACGTACCTGGCCGCAGCGAACGCATCCGCCCGATGCGCCGACGACACGGCCACCGCCACGCTCACCTCGCCGATCGCCAGCTCACCCACCCGATGCACCGCGGCGACGCCCAACAACGGCCAGCGCTCGCGCGCCTCGGCGACGATCTCGGCGATCTTCGGCTCGACGACCTCCCCGTACGCCTCGTACTCGAGATGCGTGACGCCCTCCCGCCCCGGAGAGTGGTCACGAACCGTCCCGAGGAACAGCACCGTCGCCCCCGCCGCCGGGGAAGCGACGGCGCCGACGACCGCCGCCGGGTCGATCGGATCGGACCCGACCTCCACGACGTCGACGGTTCGTCCGTGTAGCGGTTTCGAGGTCATACAATCGTCTCCATGGATCAGCTCGGAGCCGGACGCCCGCCGGCGACACCGTCCGAACGCTACCCGGCTCCACCGGCCGGGCAACCCTACGTGGCCGCCGGGGCCACCGACACCG
>JALVQZ010000125.1 GCA_027036355.1 Acidimicrobiia bacterium
GAAGTCGACCCTGCTCGGCATGATGGCGGGAGGAACCACCGCCGACCTGACCGTCCTCGCCCTCATCGGGGAACGGGGCCGGGAGGTGCGAGAGTTCATCGAGGACGAGTTGGGCCCCGAAGGGATGCAGCGTTCGGTGGTGGTCGTCGCCACGTCCGACCAGCCGGCGCTCGTGAGGATCCGCGCCTCGCACCTGGCGACGAGGATCGCCGAATGGTTCGCCGACGGCGCCGCCGACGTGCTGTTGATGATGGACTCGCTCACTCGACTGGCGATGGCGCGCCGGGAGGTCGGTCTCGCCGCCGGCGAGCCTCCGACCGCACGCGGGTACACCCCGTCGGTGTTCTCCGAGATGGCGCACCTCCTCGAGCGAGCCGGGCCGCGCGAACGCGGCACGATCACCGGCTTCTACACGATCCTCGTCGAAGGCGACGACATGAACGACCCGATCGCCGACGCCGCCCGGTCGATCCTCGACGGGCACATCGTGCTCGACCGGGGGTTGGCCCACGCCGGACGCTACCCCGCGATCGATCCCCTCGCGTCCCTCAGCCGCCTCGCCCCCAAACTCGTCGACGCTCGACGCATCGAGCTGGTCACCCGGGCGCGGGGAGCGCTGGCGGCGGCCGAGGAGGTCCGTGACCTCGTCGAGGTGGGCGCCTATGTGCCGGGAACCAACCCGGGTGCCGATCTCGGTCTCGCCGCCAAGCCGCACCTGGTCGAGTTCCTGAAGCAGGCGCCATCGGACCGTCCGTCCTTCGAGGACTCGTGGGCGCGTCTGGAAGCCCTGGCGCCGTTCCTCGGAGACGAGCGGTCATGACCAGGAACAGGAACCCGTTCGACGTGCTGTTCCGTGTCCGGGCCATCAAGGAGCGACAAGCTCGCGGCGAGATGGGACGGGCCCGAGCCGACCAGCACGAGGCGTACGCCAGGCTCCAGGAACTCAAGGCGAGCCTCGAGGGAGCGCCGGGCCTTCCCGGGACGCTGTCGGCCGTCCAGTTGCGGGCCCTCCAGTTGACGGGGATCACGTCCCACGAGCGCCTCCAGGCGGCGGCCGAAGCGCACGAGGAAGCCAGGGCCCTGGTCGAGCACCACACGGCCAGATGGCGCGCCACGTACGAGGAGCTCGAAGCCGCCGACCGCCTGAAGCAGAAGAAGAAGGAGGCCGCGGCCTTCCGGGCCGTCATCGCCTCGGAACGAGCGATGGACGACCTGCTGCTGTCGCTCAGATCCCGGAGGTCCCGATGACCGGGAACGTCGCCGCCGCCGCCGGCCGGATCGCTGCCATCCGTCGGCGCATGGATGCGGTCGCTCCGCCATCGCGGGACTTCCGCAGCGTCCTCGCCTCCGCCGCAGCCGACGGTGGTCCGGCGGGCCCGGTCGCGTCGACCAAGCCATCCGCGGTCTTCGGCGTTCCGACCGTCGGCATCCTCGGGACCCGCCTCAAGCTCGCCCCCGGGGTGGCCGCCGGCGCGGGGATCGGCGCGATCGCCGACTGGTCCATGCGGCTGCCGGAGGCCGCACGGCCCTGGATCGGATCGATCCAGGAGGCGGCGAGGGACGCCGGCATCGATCCGCGGATGCTGGCCGCCTTGGTGTGGACCGAGTCGTCGTTCCGTCCCGACGCGGTCTCCCCGGCCGGCGCCGTGGGCCTGACCCAGCTCATGCCGGCCACCGCCGCCGAGCTCGGTGTCGACCCCTCCGACCCGGTCCAGAACCTCGAAGGCGGTGCCCGGTACCTGGCCCGGAACCTGGCCGAGTTCGGCCGTCTCGACCTCGCCGCGGCGGCGTACAACGCCGGCCCGGGTGCGGTTCGGCAGAACGGAGGCCATCCCTACATCGACGAACCCGGCGGCTACGTCGACCGGCTCGTCTCTCGATATCGACGACTTGGAGGTACGCACCCGTGATCGAGTTCCCCCGCCTGCCCGACCCCGTCGGCGTCACAGGCCCGGAGGAGGGCGCCGAGGCCGAGGAAGGATCGGCGGCCTTCGCCGAGATGCTGCAGCGCTCCCTCGGGCGCAATCTGGCTCCCGGCTTCGCCTCGCGGGCCCCCCACCGTGATGCCGAGAACGAGCCGTCGGCGAGCGGCGACGGCGGCGGCTCCGGATGGCTCGAGGGCGACGGCGTCGTCGGGTCCGCTGCCGCGGCGCTGGGCGTCGCGATCGGCGACTCCGCGCTGGGCGGCGCCGACGTCGCTTCGCCGGACGCGCGCCGCGATACCGGTGTCGCTGCCGACGGTCCTCCCGTCCCGGAGGTGCCCCGCGCGGCCCCCGATCCGACCTCGTCGCCGGCGGGTCCGCCCCCGTCCCTCTCCGTCGTCGAGGATGGACCGCCCGAGCCCGACGCGGTCCCGGCGGCGACCACGCAGGCCGAACCGGAGACGCCGTCTGCACCCGAACGATCCGGGCCGGTCGGCGACGGCCCCGACGAGGTCGTGACCGTCGCCACGACCGTGTCCGGGTACGTGTCGATGGGGGAGCTCGCGACGGTGACCCCGATCCGTGCACCCGGCGACGCCCCAGATGCCGGGCCCGTCGACGGGCCGGACCCCGACGGGACCATCGATGCCCCCTCCGCCTCGGCGCCTGCCTCGGTGGCCCAGTCCGAGCCGCTCGTGCACCCCGGCGCACCGGACGCCCCCGGTGAGGATCGGACGGCCTCCGTGCGAACCTCCCGGCCGGTGGATCCCGCCCGTGTCCCTCCCGGCGATGCGGGTGCGGGGGCGCCCGCGCCCCCCGCGGTTCGGCCTGTGGCGGGCGACGTCGACGAGGCACTGGCCCGGCTTCGGGCCCGTCTCGGGCGCCACGACGTTCGTCGCGGCGGCGATGCGGCCCCGCCGACCTCGTTGACCGCAGAGTCGGCCGGTGGGCGGATCCACGCCGGGCGCCCGACCCAGACGGGTCCCCAACCGACCGTCCCCGCCTCCGCCCCTGTGTCGGCGCTCGCGGCACGCATCGTCGAGATCGCCGATCTCGTCGAAGCCCGGAGGCTCCCCCAGCGCGTGATCATCGACATGCCCGAGCTCGACGATGTCCGCCTCGCGGTGACCGTACGTGGAACGACGGTGACGATCACCGCACCCGACCGGCCGGAACTCCCAGGCGCCGTACGCGCGTGGCTCCCCGCCCTCGACGCCGCGCTCGCCGAACGCGGGCTCGACCTCGGCGGGGGTGGGCGTCGCCGGGACACCGGACCCGGCGAGCAACGACCCGGCCGGCCCATCGACGGCCCTCGGACACGGACCCGCGACACGACCGATGACGATCTCAGGCTCTGACGAGAGAGGCGATACCCCATGAACATCGAAGCCACAGGCGCCGCCGCAGCGGCGGCCTCCACCCCCGGATCGGACGCCGCATCCAGTGCGCTCGGCCAGCTCGGATCCGACGCCTTCCTCAAGCTGCTGGTGGCGCAGCTCCGTTACCAGAACCCCATGGCCCCCAACGACGGCGCCGCCATGCTCCAGCAGACCGCCCAGTTCACGTCCGTCGAGACGCTCCAGGCGATCAGCGAATCGAACCAGCAGATGATGGGGCTCCAGCAGGTCACCTTGGCCATGTCGGTCGTCGGCAAGGAGGTCACCGCACTCGATCCGTCGGGCGGCAACGTCGTGGGGATCGTCGGGTCCGTTCGGTTCACCGCCGACGGTCCGATCCTCGATGTCGAGGGCTCCCAGATCCCGCTCGACAACGTCCTGAAGGTGACCGCTCCGACCCCCTGAAGGGCACCGCGCCACGGTGACCGTGGGCCCTTACGTCGGGCCCGGCGGAGCCGACAGATCAGGTGCAAGCGACGAACGATGAGCACATCCAAAGGGAATTGGATGAGCGTGCACAAGGAGGTGCCGAGTGATCCCCGTATCACCGCTCCAGGGTCGATCGATCCTGGTCAACGCGGATCTCATCGAAGCCATCGAACGTGTTCCCGATACCGTCGTCGTCCTCGCCAACGGCCGGCGGATGTTCGTCACCGACTCCCCTGAGGAGATCATCGACCGGATCCGCCACGTTCGCGCCTCGATCTTGGCCTACGCCGACGACATCCTCGATCACGGTACCGCCGAAGTCGTTGCGTTGCATGGGATCGACGGGATCCCGGGGGACCTCCGATGACGACCATCCTGGGTATCGTCATCGCCCTTCTCGCGATCGTCGTGGCGACGATCATGGACGGGAACTCGTTCGGCGCGCTCATCGGCCCTTCGTCGCTGGTGCTCGTTCTCGTCGGGTCGCTCGGCGTGTCGATGTCGGGGTTCCAGATGGACGACCTGAAGAAGCTGCCGAAGGTCATCATCTACTCGTTCACCGGCAAGGAACCGGACGCCTCGGCCACCGTCGACACGCTGATGGAAGCCGCCGAAGTGGCCCGCAAGGAAGGGGTGCTCGCCCTCGAATCGAAGCTCGAAGGGATCGAAGACCCCTTCCTCCGCAACGGTCTGCAGTCGGTCGTCGACGGCGTCGACGCCGACACGATCAGGGACATGCTGGAGATCGACATCCAGGCGCTCGACGATCGGCACCGCACCGGCATGAACATCGTCAAGGCGATGGGTGGCTACGCCCCGACCATGGGCATGATCGGGACCGTCGTGGGGCTCATCAACATGCTGGGCAACCTCTCGGACCCTGCCCAGCTCGGGCTCGGCATGTCCGTGGCCCTGTTGACGACCCTGTACGGCGTCATCTTCGCCAACCTCGTGTTCCTCCCCATCTCCGCCAAGCTCGAACGCTTGAACGCCCTCGAACTGGCACAGCGTGAGCTCGCCATGGACGGCATCCTCGCCATTCAGGCCGGAGCCAGCCCCCGGCTCCTCGTCGAGCGCCTCGAGTCCTACCTCATCCCCGAGGCCCGCGTGGGCCACCAGGAACGTTCGAAGAGGAAGGCCGCCTGATGGCCAGGAACCGCCGACCACCCGAAGAGGACAATCCGCTGCGGTGGCTCACCACCTACGGCGACGTCGTCACCCTGCTGCTGGCGTTCTTCGTGATGCTGTACGCCATCTCGAGGGTCGACGAGCAGAAGTTCATGCTCTTCGTCGCCGGCCTCCAGGATCCCTTCGGCAACGAAGCGATCGCCAACGGGCTCCTCGCCCAGGGCACCGGGATCGTGGGGGGAGCGTACGGCGACAAGCCCGTCGGCGACCGGGAGGGCTTCGACGGCGACGGTCTGCTCGACGGGCGGCCCGAGGTCGACACGAAGGTCGCCGCCGACGTGCCGACCGAAGACCAGATCGACGAGGAGGACGTCCGCGACTACCTCACGTCCTTGGAGGACCTGGTGCGGGTGCGCGACGCCGTCAAGGAGGCGCTTCAGGCCGCGGGGTTCGACGAGAACGTGGACTTCGAACTCGGCGCCCGAGGCCTGGTGATCGCCGTCGCCACCGACGACGTCCTGTTCGCCAGCGGATCGGCCGCGTTCGGTGCCCAGGGGCGGGAGATCATCGCCGCGATCGCGCCGAGCCTCGACTCCTTCGAGAACCAGATCCTCGTCGAGGGACACACCGACTCGGTGCCCCTGCACGGGCGGGGCGGCTACGACAACTGGAACCTGTCTGCCGATCGCGCCCTGGCGGTCTTGAAACTGCTCGTCGACGAGTACGGGATCGATCCGCAGCGGCTGGCTGCCACCGGATACGGCGAGTTCAGACCTCGGGCTTCGAACGAGACGGAGGAAGGCAAAGCGAAGAACCGCAGGGTCGAGCTGGTCGTCGTTGCCGACGTTGCCCGGCTCCAGGACACCACGAACGGAGGTGATGGCGATGGTGGCTGAGGTCGCCGAGGCGCCGGCACAAGAAGCGCCCAAGAAAGGGAAGAAGAAGCTCATCATGATCGTCGTACCGGTCGTGGTGCTCGTCGGGGTCGCCGGCTTCTTCATGTTCGGGAAGGGCGGCGGTGACGAGACCGCCGTCACGACGACCACCGTCGTCGAGATCGGCTCGGTCATCGAAGGGGAGACGTTGACGGTGAACCTGGCCGATCCCGGCTCACCTCGCTACGCCCGAGTGACCTTCGCCGTGGTGCTCCCGATGGGCGCCGACTCGGGGATCGTGGGGATGAAGATCGCGCTGCTCAAGGATCGGGCGGTCAGCATCATCTCGGCGTACACGTCCGACATGCTCCTCGGCGACGGCGGCCTGGATCGCCTCCGAAGCGAGCTGACGGCGGCTGCCGGCGAGATCTGGGACGAGACCGAGGTGATGGAGGTCGTGTTGACCGAGGTCCTCGTTCAGTGAGCGGCGGCGTGGGTTCCTCCGAGCCGCGACGGCCGACGGGTCCTTCATCTGGAGGCGTCCCTGCCGACGGTTGATGGCGTGACACCTTCGACCGGAGGCACTCCGTGACCGCAGCACCGACGACCGACACGCCGCTCCGACCGGGCGACCAGGTCACCGTCGCGCCGTTCGACTTCCGAGCCACCGGCGCGATCGCCAAGGAGCTGGTCCGGCGCCTCGAGCTGCTACACGAGGTCTTCTCCAGGGCGCTCGGCAACGAGCTGTCCAACGCTCTCCGCTCGCTCGTCCGCATCGAACTGATGTCGGTCGATCAGGTGAGCTACGACGAGTACGTGCGGTCGGCGCCGAACCCGACCGTGCTCTGCTCCATGGCCACCCCACCGCTGCCCGGTTCGGTACTGATCGAGATGAGCACGCAGATGGCGCTCAACCTCGTCGATCGGCTCCTCGGTGGCAACGGGACCTCCACGATCGTCCGGCGCCCCACCGCCCTGGAGACGTCCATCATCGAGGACCTGCTGCAGATGTTCGTCGAGCCGGTCCGTCAGACCCTCGAGCCGCTCATCGAGATCGAGCCCGCCCTCGGCGGGATCGAGTACAACCCGCACTTCCTGCAGGCCGCCAACCCGTCGGACATGATGACGATCCTGTCGTTCTCCTTGTCGATCGTCCAGGGTGTCCGCGCCGAGGGTCTGCTCACCGTCGCGTACCCGCCCGCGGTCATCGATGCGATCACCGAACGGGCCGACGCGGCCGTCGCCGACGATCGCCTCCCGGCGTTGGAGGCCGGCATCCCCGATTCCCCCGTCGCCGACCGTCTCGTCGACGCACCGGTGACCCTCAGCATCGAGCTGCGACCGACCACGGTCGCCGCCGCCCAGCTCGCCGAACTGCGACCCGGCGACGTGCTCACCCTCGACCACCGGGTCGACGAGGAGGTCGTCGGGCGGGTCGCCGAGATGGAGATCCTCCGCGGCCGGATCGGCCGCAACGGCAAGAACCTGGCCCTACAGCTGACACAGTGGAGCGCACGATGACCACCGACACGATCACCCCCGACATCGAGGCGACCCTCGCCACGATCGCATCCGACGCCGTCCAGGCATGGGCCACCGCGGCCGGCCTCGACATCGACGCCGCCACCCCGGTCGTCGGCGGCACCGTCGATCTCGATCCGGACGCCGCGGTCGCCGTCGCCGCCCAACTCGCCGGAGCGGTCCAAGGAGCGCTGGTCGTCGTCGTCCCCGCCGACGCCATGCCCGATCAGGAAGCGGCGCTCGCCGGGATCGTCACCGCCGCCGCCGAGGCCCTCGGCCGCGCCGCCGGCGGCCCGGTCGAGGTCGAAGGTTCGGGCATCGTGGCCGCCGCCGAGGTCCTCTCCGCCGGCGGACATCACGTTGCCATCGAGATCGCCGGTGCGCAGGGCTCGTACCTGATGCACTGGCTGCTGGAGCCCACGCTCGTGGCCCGGATCGGGGACGGTCCGGTCGCGTCCCCCGGGTCACCGAGCGTGGCTCCGGCATCGTTCCCGGACCTCGCCGGAGCTCCGCCGGCGTCCGCGTCGCTGCGGGAGCTCAGCGTCCTGGCGGACGTCCAGATGGAGGTCAGCGTCGAACTGGGCCGCACCCAGCTACGGGTCAGGGACCTCCTCGCCCTCGTCGAGGGCAGCATCATCGACCTGGATCGAACCGCCGACGCCGAGGTCTCGGTGTTCGTCAACGGCACCCTGATCGCCAAGGGCGACGTGGTCGTCGTCGACGAGGAGCTCGGCGTTCGGATCACCGAGGTCGTCGCTCGGCCATGAACGTCGGCGAGGTCATCGGCCGGACGATCCCGGCGCTCCTGCTGGTGCTGGCGGTCCCGCTCGGGGCGTACTGGTGGGCTCGCCGATCCGGCACGACCGGCACCAGCGCGGATCTCCGCATCGGCGCGAAGGCGGCCTTCGGGAAGAACCTGTGGGTCGCCGTGGTCGAGGTCGACGACCGACGGTTCCTCGTCGGCGTCGGCGAGGGAGGGATCAACGTCATCTCGGAGCTGGATCGGACCCCGGCGCCCGCGGTGGCACACGGCACGGAAGCCGACGAAGGAACGGAACGGCCAGGGATGGGCCTCGTCCGCCGGTTGCAGCACATGACGGTGCGCAAACCGACGAGGACCTCCTGGAGGCCGCGTGTTCCCACCCCGTAGGGTCGCAGCCTTCCTCCTGATCGTCGCCGCGTTCGTCGGGATGCCGAGGGGCGCCGCCTTCGCCCAGGTTCCCGACCAGCCGCCCGCCGCCGGTGTCGTCGGCGTCCCCGAGAACCAGACGGTCCTGACCGTCCCCGACGTTCCCGAGACACCGGCGGTGCCCGATGTCGGCATCAGCATCGACTCGGAGGACGGAGGCATCTCGAAGGCGGTCCTCATCGTCATCATGCTCGCCCTGGCCTCGGTGGTGCCGTTGCTGCTGCTCCTCACGACGTCGTTCACGCGGTTCGTCGTCGTCCTCGGCCTGACGCGCAACGCCGTCGGGATCCAGAACATCCCGCCCACCCAGGTCCTCATCGGCTTGGCCTTCTTCCTGACCTTGTTCGTCATGGGACCGATGCTGTCCACCATCAAGGCCGACGCGGTGGATCCGCTCCTCGCCGGCGAGATCGACCAGTCCACGGCCATCGAGATCGCCACCGAGCCCCTCCGCAGCTTCATGCTCGACCAGACCCGCGAAGAGGACCTCGCCCTGTTCATCGGTCTCGCCGGCAAGGACAAGCCCGAGACGCCCGAGGACGTGTCGCTGACGACGCTGATCCCGGCCTTCGTCGTGTCGGAGCTGACGACGGCGTTCATGATCGGATTCCTGATCTACGTGCCGTTCCTCATCATCGACCTGATCGTCTCGGCGGTCCTGATGGCCCTGGGGATGGTGATGTTGCCTCCGGTGTTCATCTCCCTGCCGCTGAAGCTACTCCTGTTCGTCCTCGTCAACGGCTGGGCGCTGATCATCGGCTCGGTCGTCCAATCGGTCGGAGCGGTGTCGTGACCGACGCCCAGGTCCTCCAGATCGCCCAGGACGCGTTCGTCATCGCCGGCAAGATCGCCGGCCCCGTGCTCATGGCGGCCCTCATCGTCGGGGTCGTCATCTCCGTGATCCAGACGATCACCCAGATCCAAGAGATGACCCTGACCTTCGTCCCGAAGCTGCTCGCCGCCGGCCTCGTCGTGTTGCTCGGCGGCAACTGGATGATCGGTGAGATGACGAGCTGGGTCCGCGCCCTGTGGGGACTGATCCCGGGTATCGGATGAACATCGACGTCGAGGCCGCCTTCGTCTTCGGGACCCTCCTCGCGATGGCTCGGATGATCGGCTTCGTCGTCGCCTCGCCGATCTACTCCAAGGCCATCCCGATGCCGGGCAGGATCGCCTTCGTCACGGTGCTCGGCTTCTTCTTCGCGGGCGACGGCGCCAACCCCCACACGATGGGCACGCTCATCGCATGGCTCATCGCCAACCTGGCCGTGGGGATCGTGCTCGGGTTCGTCACCGGGCTGATCTTCCACCTGTTCACCATGGCCGGAGCCATGGTCGACTTCTCGTCCGGGCTCTCGATCGCCCAGGTGTTCGATCCGCTGTCCGCCAACCGGTCGGCGCCCTTCGGGCGTTCCTTCAACATCATCGCCCTGACCATCTTCTTCGCCATCGGAGGGCACCGGCTCGTCGTCGAGGGCATGGCCGCCTCCTTCCAGACGATCGGCCTCACCGGTTCGCTCGATCTGTCGCCGGACCTGGCGGCTGCCGCCATCGAGCTGCTCTCCCGGTCGTTCGTCGCCGCCCTGGAGCTCGCCATGCCCGTGGTCACCGCGTTGTTCGTCACCGAGCTCGTGCTGGGCATCGCCTCGCGATTCGCTCCCCAGTCGAACGTCTTCATGGTCGGGTTGCCGCTCAAGCTGATCATCGCCCTCTCCAGCGTCGGCGTCATCGTCTTGTTGATGCCCGACTCCCTCGACGGGGCGATGCGGGTCATGCGTGACGCCTTCGCCCAGGTCGTCAACGGCATGGCCGCGGGATGACTCCGTTCCTAAACCCCACCCGTTCGATGCCGACTGGACCGGTGCCCATGGAGCGGGCACCGAACGCCATGGAACGGCTGCGAACGCCGACGCGGAGCCACCATGAGCGACCGGTCCCAGGACCGCACCGAGAAGCCGACTCCCCGCAAACGCCGGGAAGCGCGCCGTGAGGGGCGCGTCGCCCGCAGCCAGGAGGTCGGCGTCGCCCTGTCCCTGGTGGTGCTCGTCGCTTCGGTCCGCTTCCTCTTCCCGCTCGTGGCCCCTCGCCTCCTCGTCGCCGCCAGGGACCTGCTCATCCTCAGTGGGACCGGCCGCATCACCCTGGGCGTCCAGGACGCGATCGTCGACATGGTGATCTTCGGACTGCTGCCGGTCCTCGGGCTCGCCACGGTCTTCGGGATCGTCGGCGGCGTGATGCAGGTCGGGTTCTCCCTGGCGCCCAAGGCCATGAAGCCGAAGCTGTCGAACCTGTCGCCGAAGAAGGGCCTCCAGCAGTTCAAGCCGTCGGTGTTCGGCTGGAACCTGGTCAAGACGCTCCTCAAGCTGGGGCTCCTCGCCCTGGTGGTCTGGGCGCCGCTCCATGCGGCGCTCTCGGGGCCGCTGGTGCCCTACGGGCTGGGCAACGCCGTCGGCAATGTGACCGCGATCGCCTGGAAGATCGTCGTGGGAGCCACGGTGTTGGCGGTGGCGATCGCCGGCGCCGACTACGGCGTCACCTGGTGGCGGACCGAGAAGGAACTCAAGATGACCAAGCAGGAACTCAAGGAGGAGCACAAGACCTCCGAAGGGGACCCGTTGGTGAAACAGCAAAGGAGGCGGCGTGCAGCCGAGCTGTCGAGGAACCGCATGATCTTCAACGTGGCCTCCGCCGACGTCGTCGTCACGAACCCGACCCATCTCGCGGTCGCGCTCCGCTACGGGCCGGGAGATCCCGCGCCGAAGGTCGTCGCCAAGGGTGCGGACTCGGTCGCCGCCCGGATCCGGCGGGAGGCGTACCGCCATGGCATCGTCGTGGTCGAGAACAAACCCATCGCCCGGGCCCTGTTCCGGACCGTCAAGCTCGACCACTTCGTTCCCGCTGCCCTGTTCGAGGCGGTGGCGACGGTCCTCGCCGTCGCCTACCGGCGCCGGGGGAGGAGGGTCGCGTGAAGATCCGCTCCTCGACGATCGTTCCGCTGACGCTGGTCGCCATCGTCCTGTTGATGGTCGTGCCGGTGTCGCCGCGGGTCCTCGACGTGCTGCTGGCGGCGAACATCACCCTGGCGATCCTGATCATGGTCGGAACGATCTTCCTCAAGGACAGCCTCGACTTCGCCATCTTCCCGTCGTTGCTGTTGATCACCACGATGGCTCGCCTCGCCTTGAACGTCTCGTCGACCCGGCTCATCCTGCTCAACGGCGACGCCGGCAAGGTCATCGAGACCTTCGGCAGCTACGTCGTCGGCGGGTCGATCGTGGTGGGGCTCGTCGTGTTCCTGATCCTCATCGTCATCCAGTTCGTCGTCATCACCAACGGCTCGACGCGGGTCGCCGAGGTGGGGGCCCGGTTCACGTTGGACGCCATGCCGGGCAAGCAGATGGCGATCGACGCCGACCTCGCGTCGGGGCTCATCGACGAGAACCAGGCCCGTGAGGCCCGCAAGCGCATCGCCGCCGAGGCGGACTTCTACGGTGCGATGGACGGAGCGTCGAAGTTCGTCAAGGGCGACGCCATCGCGTCGCTCATCATCGTGGCGATCAACCTCATCGGCGGGCTCGCCATCGGGATGGCGTCCCTCGGTCTCTCCTTCGGGGACGCCGTCAACCAGTACGTCCTCCTGTCGGTCGGTGACGGCCTGGTCTCGCAGATCCCCGCCCTGCTCATCTCGATCAGCACCGGTCTGCTGGTCACCCGGGTCGGAACCGAGACCGACATGGGCGAACAGATCGGGATCCAGCTCTTCGGCAGCCGGCGGGCGCTCATCTACGCGGCGGTGGCGGTCGCCGGACTCGCCATGCTCCCGGGCTTCCCGAAGCTCCCCTTCTTCGCCGTCGCCGGCGTGCTGTACCTCGTCGCCGCACGGCGTTCCGACGACGACCACGAGGCGGCCGCCGACGCCGATGACGAGACCCCACGGCTTTCCCTCGACCCGGAGGAGCCCGAGGCGATCATCGGTGAGATGCGGATCGAGCCGCTCGAGCTGCGCCTGTCCTACGACATCTTGGACCTGATCGACGCGGCCAAGGGCGGAGATCTCCTCGAACGGGTACGGGCGCTCCGCCACCAGATCGCCCTCGAGCTCGGCATCGTCATGCCCCTCGTCCGTACCCGCGACGACGCATCGTTGCCACCGTCGACGTACTCGATCGTTCTGCGGGGCACCGAGGTCGGACGGGGTCTCGCTCCCCGCGACCAGATCTTGGCGTTGCCCATCGATGCCGGCTCGGAGCTGCGCGGGCTGGGCGGCATCGAGACCGTGGAGCCGGTGTTCGGTCTCCCGGCGTTCTGGGTGCCCGAATCGGCGCGTGCCACCGCTGCGGCCACCGGGGCCACCGTCGTCGATCGCGCCTCGGTGCTGGTGACCCACCTGGCCGAGGTGGTCCGAACCAACGCCCCGTCGCTGCTGTCCCGCCAGGACGTGCAACGGCTCGTCGAAGGCCTGCGCTTCGAAGAGCCCGTTCTCGCCAACGAGGTGGGGACCGAGTTCCTGCCGCTGAGCCTGCTCCACGAAGTGCTGCGCGGCCTGCTCGCCGACCGGGTGTCGATCCGGGACCTGAGCCCCATCGTGGAGGCGGTCGCCGCCAAGGCCCACGAGACGAGGAACGTCGAGCAGCTCGTCGCCGCCGCTCGGGTCGCGGTCGGCCGGGCGATCGTCACCGGCATCGCTCGGGACGGCAAGTTGGGGGTGATCACGTTGGAGCCCGGCCTCGAGGCCGGACTGCACGAGTCGATCCGCGACGCGGACGGGACGTCGCTGCTCGCCATCGACGCCAACCGGCTCATCGGTCTGCAGCGGGAGATCGAACGCTGCGCCACCGACGCCGCCCGTCAGGACGTCCCTGCCGCCATCGTGTGCGGCTCGGCGCTGCGGGGACCGCTGCAGCGCACGGTCACCTCCATGAGCATCGACCTCGCCGTTCTCGCCTACCCGGAGCTTCCCCCAGATATCGAACTCATCGCCGTCGGAGTGATCGGAGTGAATGATGCACACCCAGCAGTCGCCTGAGGACATCGTCGTCGAGGCCGCGGATCTCGAGACCGCCCTGGCCGAAGTCGCCCAGCGTCTCGGACCCGAGGCCGAGATCGTCGATGCCCAGAAGGTCCACAAGGGAGGCCTCGGTGGCTTCTTCGCCAAGGAGCTCGTACAGGTCACCGCCCGGGTGCCCGCCGCCATGGCGGGTGTCGCCGGTGCCATCGACGCGCTCGTCGACGTCGCCGATGGCGGCGAGGCCGACTTCCGCGAGGTCCTGCGGGAACGGATGATCGACCCGCCGATCGATCCTCCCGTCGACGCCGAGGGATCGGCGGGCCCCGACCCGCGTCCGGTCGGCCCGATGGCGCAGGCCGCCGCGGCCGCGACCGGAGCCACCGACACGGTCGCTCCGTCCGTGCCGGTCATGATGGTCAGCTCCCCGATCGATGCCGACATCGAGCCCGACGCGCCCGCGGCGTGGCTGGCGACCGAGGCCGGAGGCACCGAGACCGCCCACGCGACCGCACCGGTGTGGGGTGCCGCCGAGTCCGGGCCGCCCGACTGGCGAGCCGACGACGGCGAGGCTCCCGAAGGGATGGGACGGGTCGACTGGAGCGCCACGGCCCTGGCGCGGATCGGCCTCCCGACCGAGATCGTGGAAGCCACCAAGGGGCTGGACCCGCGCGACGACCTGGCGTGGGTGGGTGCGATCGCCCGGGCGGTGGCACCGCTGTGCGGTGCGCTGCCGGACGTTCCGATGCTCATCGTCGGCGCCCACGCCGACCGTCTCGCCGAGCCGCTCGACGTGCCACTGGTCAACCCGCCCGGCATGCCGCCCTACTCGGGATCGGTCTGTGCCGTCGTCTCCAACGACCAGCGGGACCTCGACTGGCTGCGCTTCGTCCGGGGCGACCGGAAGCTGCATCTGGTGGTGGGGGAGGACCCGTGGCGTGAGCTCCTCGTCGACGATCCGCTCGTCGTGTCGTGGTCGGGCGACCGTGGCGTCATCGATGCCATCTATCTCGCCAGCACCTTGGGTGGCTCACTCGGATACGGGACGGTCGACGGGTTCGCCTCGGGGATGGTCAGGGCCCGCCCCGTCGATGTCGCCCTCGCGGTGCGCCGTCTCGTCGGGAGGCGATGACCGTGGGGATGCGCCAGATCTCGGCCATCTTGGGTCTGTTCGCGCTCGCCCCGATCGGGTTGATGCTGATCAAGGGTCAGCTGTCGCTTCCCGAGGCGGCGACCCGCGCCGGGATCGTTCTGGTCGCGGTGATGGTCGTCACCTGGCTGGGGCGTCTCGGCGTCGCCATCCTCGCTCGCTCGATGGAGGCGGCCGTTCCCCGACGCCGGGCCTCCGACGTCGTCGTCGAGGACTGACCGGCGTCACAGATCCTCGAGGACCGCGACGACGGTGGGATCGAATCGCGATCCGGCTTCGTCCTTGATCCTGGTCAGGGCCTCGGGGGTCGGATCCGGAGCCGAGGACCAGCGATCGAGCGCATCGGCGACGGCGAGGATGCGGGCCTCGAAGGGGATGTCGGTCCCTTCGGTCCCGTCGGGGAAGCCCGTGCCGT
Organism: Acidimicrobiia bacterium; assembly: GCA_027036355.1. Classification (GTDB taxonomy): domain Bacteria; phylum Actinomycetota; class Acidimicrobiia; order Spongiisociales; family UBA5794; genus JALSQW01. The sequence goes on from JALVQZ010000125.1 coordinate 15,032, forward strand.
CCCAGTGCTCGTGGTGGCCTGCGATGGTGTCGGCCACGACGTTCCCGGCCGGGATCCGGACGATGTCGGCTCCCAGCCGCGGATGGGACCGGTAGGCCTCCGACCCGTCGTCGCCTTCCGGGAACCGCTCGTCGGCGGGAACGTGGATCTTGCCGAGATCGTGGAGCCGGGCGGCGAGGCGGACCGCCGCCAGGCGGCGTCCTTCCAACCCGAGGCGTTGGGCGAGGTCGGCGACGATCCGCTCCACCCGCAGCCCGTGCCCGGGCCCCGACGGATCGTCCTGTTCCACGACGTCGACGGCCTGGAGCAGGGCTTCGAGCTCGGTGGTGGCGGAGAAGACCCGGGTGAGGCTGTCGGCGCCGACGATGCGCTCGCCCAGGCTCCCGTCGACGCACGCGGCGAGTCCCCGCTCGGCGAGCTCCCGGACCGTGGCCACGTCGGAGCCGGTCTCCGGCCCGGCGTGGCCCATCGCCAGGACGAGCGGCGCCGAACGGTCGGGGGCGAAGGTCGACGCGATCGACGACATCTCGTGTCCCAACGACGCGAACTCGTCGGCGGCGAGGATCTCGGCGAGGACGGCGAACTCGTTGTCGCCGACCGAGAAGATGTCGGCGCCTCGGATCCGGCAGGCCTGCTGCATCTGGGATCCGAGCCGCCGCTTGAGGAGCTTGGTGGCTTCGCGTCCCAGGCGCCCCGTCGGCGAGCCGAGGACCTTCACGGCGCCGTAGCGGGGAACGGTCCCGGCTTGACTGAGCGCGGCGAGACGTTCGGCGAGGGCGGCCGGGCCGGGCAGGTTCGATGCCGGATCCCGGTCGAACACCACCGGCGCCGCGTCGCCGTTGCCGAGTCGTTCGAGACGTTGCGCGTACGTTTCGAGCACGTCCTCCTCGGGCGAGCCGTCCTCGACGTGGAGCCGGATCGCCTCTTCGTTGCCTTCGGCCACGATGGCGGTTCCGCCGCACGCCATCAGCGCCGCCGCCGTCGCTTCGCCGGCGGGATGGGTCAGGACGATGACCGGGATGTCGGTCGTCTCCATGGCGCAGATCTGCGAGACGGCCTCCGGCGGCGCATAGCGGGTGGCCACGACGACGGCCGCGGCGGTGCTCTTCGCCTCGTCGTCGTCGACCAGCTCGTAGCCGTAGGCCGCCAGACGGGACCTGAGGGGATCGGGCGCCCACGGCGAGTAGAGGGTCAGGGTGGGGATCTCGACGGCCGGTTCGGTCTCGGGAGACGCCGGAGCGGATTCGGCCTCTTCGGCCGCGGCGGTCTCCGGCGGGGCCTCGAGCTCGGTTGCGGATCCTGCCACGGCGCACCTCCTTGTTGCCGACCCGTTGCATCCGTGCAACCCGGCGGATCTGCCGACCCTGTCGGCGGGAGCCTGGTGCGGTGAAGGTCTCGGTCACGTAAACATCGCCCCGTTCCGGCCGACAGGAACGGGGACATGAGCCACCTCATCGCACCTGCGTCGATCCCGGCGGGCGCCTCCCGCCGGTCGTGGCGCGGTCTCACGTGGAGGAGCGCCCGATGACCCTCGGTGACGCGGTGTCCGGCTTGATCGGTCCACATCAGGTGCCGCCACCGTCACCGGCGACCGCCGGTGGCGCCGAGGAGCGGATGCGAGCACTGCTCGCGTTGCTCGACGAGGAGCGGAGCATGCTCGAGAGGCTCGTGCACAAGCTGGCGGCGGCGACGGTCCTGGCCGAGGCCGCCGAGGACGTCTACCTCCTCAGGGCTGCCGACGAGGTCGTGGAAGCCGAGGAGGACCTCGGTGCCATGGAACTGGCGAGGGCGATGATGGTCGCCGACATCTGCGATCTGCTCGGCTTCGCCAACGAACTCACCCTCACCCAGCTCACCCAGGTCGCGCCGGAGGGTCTCAGGGAACCGCTCGAGCGTCGCCGGAGCGAACTCCTCGCCCAGGTCGACGACGTCAACCGGCTCAGGGAACGAGGTCGCGGCGCCGTCGAGGAGCGGCTGGCGCGGATCGAGCAGGGACTGTCCGGCCTGGAGGCCGCGATGGAAGACGGACGCTACGAGCCGCCGTCGTCGCGACGCTTCACCTGATCGGGTCGGGTCTCGGCGAAGCGGCGTTTGGCCTCGGCAGCATGCTCGACGGCGGCCAGGTTCTCCCGTTTGACCTGCTCGTACACCTCGGCCCGATGGACCTGGACGCTGCGGGGAGCGTCGATCCCGATCCGCACCTGACCGCCGCGAACCTCGACGATCGTGATGACGATGTCGTTCTGGATGACGATGGATTCTCCGGGGCGACGGGTGAGGACGAGCATCAGGCGGCCGTCAGTTCGAATCGGGCCCTGGCGGGATAGCCGCTGTCGGAGAGCACCACCTGCCGGCCGATGCGCTCGGCGGCATTGACGACGAACGGGCCGAGGAGGTTGAGGTAGAGCGCGCCTTCGTCTTCGGCGTCGAAGGTCACCGAACAGAACACCGTGGCATCTTCGGGTCGCTCGATGGAGAGATCGGCCTCGTCCTCGGACGAGAGCTCCAGGGTGTAGTCGGGCACGAACAGCCACGGCACGGTGACCAGCATGGCGATCTCGGGATCGTCGACCGAGCGCAGCTCGTAGAACGCCGAGTCGGGCGCGAGCTCGACGAGCACGAACCGTTCCAGCTCGGGGAACCCGGGGATACCGCCCGGGAAGCGGATGATCTTGTCTTCCATGGTCACCGATCTGCAGTGGGAGCGGTCGGGGTGCAGGGTAGCGCCGAGATCTCCGTCATCGAAGGAAGTCGACGAGGGACGCCTGGCTCGATCGAGCGAACACCGCCATCGTCGTCTGGTAGGCGCTTTCCCTGAGCTTGAGATCCATGACCGCCTCGGAGATGTCGACGTCCTCGATCTGGGAGAGCTGACTGCGAAGCGTGTTGATCTCTTCCAGGAACCGATCCTGGGCGGCGTCGATGCGTCGTCCGGCCGATCCGAGGCGGGCGAGGGCGCCGAGGTTGCGTTCGAGGGCGGCGTCGATGTCGGCGATGGCGGCTCCCATCGCCGACTGATCGCCGGCCAACGCGGCCGCTTCGAAGTCGTCGAGCACCGTGAAGATGTCGGTGCCCGCGTTGAAGCCGAAGACGTCGTCCGCGGTGACGTTCACCTGGACGGTCTCGTCGTCGTCGATGCGACGCATCACCGCTCCCGTGTCGCCGGTGAAGGTCCACGTTCCGGCGATGTTGGTGACGGGGGCACCGGCCCCGAACCCGCCGAAGATGCGGCGGCCCTGGTGCTGGGCGTTGGCGATCTCGACGAGCTGGTCGCGGATCTCGGCCACCTCGATGGCGATGGCCTGCTGCTCCTCGGCCGATGCGAACGACGCCCCGGTCACGGCCAGTTCCTTGGCCCGTTGGAGCCGCTCGGACACCGTCTGCAGTTTCGAGTCCGCCACGTTGACCCACATCTCCCCGTCGGCCGCGTTCGTGGCGGCCTGCTCCTTGACGCGGAGCGCCGATCGCAGCTCCATCGCCTGGCTCATGCCGATCGGGTCGGCGGAGGGCCGATCGAACGACTTGCCGGTGGCGAGGCGCCGCTGCGCGTCGGCCACGGCCGACTGGCCGGCGCCCATCCGTCGGATGGCTTCGTTGAACTGCCAGCGGTGGGTGATCCTCATGCGCTACCTCCCCACGAGCCCGGTCCGGTTGACGAGCGTGTCGAGGAGCTGATCGACGGCGGTCATGACCCGCGCCGCCGCTTCGTAGGAACGCTGGTACCGGATGAGGTCCGCCATCTCCTCGTCGAGGGACACGCCTTGGCGCGACTCGCGGATGTTCTGAGCGGTGCGGAGCAGGTTCTGGGACGACTCGGCGTTGGTGGCCGCCAGCCGAGCGCGGCTGCCCACGTCGGTGACGACCTGGCGGAAGGCGCCGTCGATCGTCGTCGTTCCCGAGAGGGCGACCGCGGCGTCGCGGAGCGCCGCGATGGCGTCGGCGTTGGTGCCGTCGAAGGCCGGAACCGGCGGCCCGGGGTTGCCGGCGGCGGCGATCTGGGAAGGATCGGTGACGGCGACCGCGATGGTGGAGGCCGCCGCCCCCGGCGTGTAGGTCAGGAGGGGACCGCCGGCCGCTCCCGACGGGGTGAACCCTGCGGCGTGAGCGGCGTTGATGGCATCGGCCAGGTCGGCGGCGAAGGTGTCGAGGCCGGACATGAGCGCCGGAGCGTCGTTCGTGAGGAACTCGGCGTAGCCGGCCAGCGCCCCGCCGGGGTTCAACGGGTTGCCCGAGTCGTCGGTGAACGCGTAGGAACCGTCGACGGCGATCTGGTGGACGGTGCTGCCGTCGACGAGCGCCAGCCCGTTCAACGAGACCCGAACGGTTCCGTCGCCGTTGTCGCTGATCGCGACCCCGGCGAGTTCGGTGAGCCGGTCGAGGATCCGATCCCGGGAGTCGAGGAGGTCGTTGGGGGCGCCCACGGTGGCCGCATCGAGGATCTGCACGTTGAGCGGCCCGAGGTCGCGCAGGAGCGTGTTGACCTCACCGACGGTGTCGCGCAACTCGACGCCCGCCCGATCGATCTGGGCGGTCCACGAGCCAGCCAGGTCCCTGATCCGGGCGGTCACGGCGTCCATGGCCGCGATGGTGTCGAGGCGGGCCGCGGTGTCGGGCGGATCGAGCGCGAGCTGCTCGAACGACGCCCACAGATCCCCGAGGGCGCCGGTGATCCCTCCCTCGGGCTCCATCGTCATCTCGTCCATGGTGCCCAGCAGTCCCGACATCGCGGCGAACCTCCCGGCGACCTCCGAGTTGGCCCACACCCGGCGATCCGCGAACCGGTCCCGGGCTCGGGAGATGTCGATCACGTCGACCCCCGTGCCGATCGGGCCGACCGGGCTCTGGTAGGTGGAACGGCTCGCCAGTTCGACACGCTGGCGGGTGTAGCCGGCGGTCCCGGCGTTGGCGACGTTGTTGGAGGCCGTGTCGGTGCCCGCCTGGGCGGCCTGGAGGGCGGAGAAGGCGGTGTAGAGGCTGATCATGCTCATCAGAGCACCTCGTCGATCCGCGCCGGGTTCGCCTGTCGCTCGGAGCGGTGGCGACCGGAGGCGTCGTAGAGGCCCGGATCGCCGTCCCCGTCGGCGAGGATCCCGAAGCTGCCGCCGATCCCCGACAGGCCGAGGGTGGCCAGGCGTCGGTTCTCCTTGGTGACCGATTCGATCTCCCCGGTGAGGGCGAGGAAGCGGTTGCGATGGTCCTCGAACACCTCGCGCAGCTCCTCGGGTGCGTTGACGGCGAGGTAGGCGAGGGTCACCGACGCGGCGGGAACACCCCATTCGGCGGCGAGGCTCGAGACGATCTCCGCCCGGTCCGTCTCGGTCTTGCGGATCTCGGCGATGATCCGATCCACCTCCCCGATCGCCGGTGCGATGAACCGCTGGTCGTCGGCGTTGAGCATGAGGTTGGCGGTCACCAGCTTGAACAGGAGGTACTCCATGAGACGGCGCTCGTACCACAGGATGTCTGCGAGACGCGTCAACTGCTGGAGGCGGAGCTGTGGATCCATCGTGGTTCCGGTCGGCCGTCGAGACCGCCGCTTAAGGAGGAACGGGGCGCCGCAGGGACGTTGCTCCTTAAGTTCGGCGGCGAGCTGCCGAGGTAGGTAGAGGTATATCGATGGAACGTGCCGTCACGGAACGGCCGAGCTCAGGGGAGTCGACATGAACGGTGGAACGAACGGACCCGCGGGGATCCCGATGAACGGATCCACCGCCTCGGCCCAGGAGGCGATGGAACGGATCGCCGCGCTCGAGGAGATCATCGCCGGCCAGCGGGCCGAACTCGGTCTGCTCCGCCTGCAGCTCGAGATGCTGTCCGCGACCGATGTGATCACGGGCCTGCCCAACTTGACCGGCATCATGCAGACCCTCGAGAAGCAGCTCGCTCGCCATCGTCGGACGGCCGAGCCGTTCGGGATCATGCTGATCGAAGCCGACGGCATCGAAACGACCGAGGGCGCGGGCCAAGAGGCCCTCCACGACGCGTTGCGCCACTGCGGAGCGATGATCTCGGCGGCGCTGCGCCAGTCCGATACGGTCGGGCGGATCGACGAGCGGACCTTCGCCGCCGTCCTGCCCGATCTGAGCCGCGACGGTGCGGGCGTGGTGATGGGCAGGATCGACGCCAACCTCCGGACGATGCCTCCCGGCCCGATCGACGCCCCGACCCGCCTCACCCCGCGTCTGTCGGTCGTGCTGATCGACGGCGCCTTCGCCGGCGACGCCACCGATCTGATGGAGGGCATCAACCGCCTCCGCGTCGAGGCGAAGCCCGGAGAGCCCACGATCATCGAATCGTCGGACCTCGCCGCCTCCTGACCGACGCGAGGCATCGGAGACCGTCTCGACGGTCGTGCGTTCCTGGTCACGGCCGGCCCGCCGCGGGTGCCGGCGACCGTGGTCGCCTCCTCGCCCCACGTTTCCGCTTAACCGGCCGTGGTGACGGCCGACGGGACCCGGCGAGCGGAACGGAAGACCGGCCGCACGCTCGTACCAGCAGCGCTCCACGGATCGGAGCCGATCCTCTCTAGGGACGGAGACGACCATCACGAAGGAGTGATGCGCCGATGATGCGATCGATGTTCTCCGGGGTCTCCGGATTGCGGTCCAACCAGACGATGATGGATGTGGTCGGCCACAACATCGCCAACGTCAACACCGCCGGTTTCAAGTCCTCCCAGGTCACGTTCGAGGAAGCGCTCGCCCAGACGCTCGGCGGCCCGTCGGGCGCCGGCGTCAACCGCGGCGGGACGAACCCCATCCAGATGGGTCTCGGCGTGAAGATCGCGTCGACCGACGCCGTCTTCACGCAGGGGGCGACGCAGGTCACGGGCCGGCCCACCGACCTGGCCATCCAGGGCGACGGGTTCTTCGTGCTCGAAGGCGGCGGCGAACGGGTCTACACGCGGGCCGGCACGTTCCGGTTCGACGAGGTGGGCAACATCGTCGCCCCCGGCGGCATGATGGTCCTCGGCTGGACCGCCGACGGCGCCGGCAACATCGACAACCAGGTGGCGGTCGCGCCGATCACCCTTCCGCTGACCCAGGTCATCGAGCCGAACCTCACCACGCTCGTCGAGGTGGGTGGCAACCTGTCCGCCGACACGGCCGTCGGCGACGTGCACCGCACCTCGATCGACATCATCGACAGCCTCGGCGAGTCGAGGAACCTGCTGATCGAGTTCCAGAAGACCGCAGCCAACGACTGGGACGTGTCGGCCACCGTGGACGGCAACGCCGTGACGCTGTCGACCGCCTCGATCAGCTTCAACCCGGACGGATCGCTCGCCGGACCCACCAGCTTCACGGTGTCGGGCTACACGCCCCCCGGCGCGAACCCGCTGAACTTCACGGTGGAGCTCGCCGGGAGCGCGCCGCTCCTCCAGTACGGCGGCGTGGCCAACGCCGAGGCCGTCAACCAGGACGGCAACCCGATCGGGTTCCTGAGGGACTTCTCGATCGGCGCCGACGGATCGATCAACGGGGTGTTCTCCAACGGAGAGGCCAAGCTCCTTGCCCAGATCGCCACGGCGACGTTCAACAACCCGTCGGGTCTCGTTCGCAACGGCGAATCCCACTTCGCCGCCTCGGTGAACTCCGGTCAGGCCTTGATCGGCGTCCCCGGGGGCGGAGGCAAGGGCACGATCGCCGCCGGTGCCCTCGAGATGAGCAACGTGGACCTCGCCCAGGAGTTCACCAACCTGATCATCGCCCAGCGCGGGTTCCAGGCCAACTCCAGGATCATCACCGCCAGCGACGAGGTCCTGGCCGATCTGGTCAACATGAAGCGATGATCTCGATCTCGACCCTTGATGGGAGGCACGCATGATCACCGTCCACCGGCTGCGAGGAGAAGAGATCTTCCTCAACGCCGACTTGATCGAGTCGATCGAGCGGACGCCCGACACGGTCGTCACGCTCATCGACGGCCGCCGCATCGTGGTGGCCGACGATCCGGACGACATCGCTCGTCGGGTCGTGGCCTACCGGGGCGCGATCCTCGCTTCGGCCGAGGACATGCGATCCGGTGGTCGGCCTTCCCTCGTGATGGTCGAGGGAGGTGACGAATGAGCGAGCACGTGCTGATCATCGACGACGACGAGGACTTCGCCCGGCTCCTGTCGGTGTACCTGAGCCGGGCGGGGTTCCGCACGACGATCGCCCCCGACGGGATCCAGGGTCAGATGGCGGCCAACCGGTCCCGCCCCGACGTGATCGTCCTGGACTACCAGATGCCGGCCGCGTCGGGGGTCACCGTCGCCGCTCGCCTCCGGCGCTCCACGCTCACCGGAGGGATCCCGGTGGTCATGTTGACCGGGCACAAGACCCAGACCCTCACCAGCACGGCGATGGCCGCCGGCGTCGCCGCGGTGGTGTCGAAGAACGACCTCACCGAGGACCTCCTGCTGCGCACCTTGCGGACCGCACTCGACGGGAACATGGGAACGTCCGTCGACCTCGACGCCCTGTTCCCGATCGATGTCACCTGAACGGCCTCGACCGATGTCGCTGTTCCCTCTCGGGGTGGCGGCGTTCGCGGCGGGGGTGGCGATCACCGCGGTTCCGGGATCGACGCCGGTCGCGCTGCGGGTGGCGACCTTGGCGGTGTTCGTCGCCGCCTATGTGTGGGCGGCGTCGGTCGAGATCATCGTCCGGCAGCGGTCCGGTGGAGATCGCCGCTGGTCGGTGCTCCCGCGGCCGGTCCTCGACAGCGTGGTGGACGCGCATCTGGCCACCCGGGCCCACGAGGACGCCCTTCGTTCCGCCATCCAGCGGGAGCGCATCGCCGGCCTGGAGCTCGAGATCCGGGCTGCGGCCGCGGCGGAGGCACAGCGCCGTGTCGAGGAGCTCAACGCGGAACTCGAGGCGTTCACGTTCTCCGCATCGCACGACCTGGCCGTCCCTCTCAAGACGATCCGGGCGTTCGTCGCGCTCTTGGAGGAATCGGACGGCCATCGCCTGGGTGAGGAGGGACGCGAGTACCTCGCTCGGGTGGGCAACATCGCGGCCCGGATGGAGGAGCTGATCGGCGACCTGCTGTCGCTGGCGAGGATGCGGCGCGACGCCGACCCCGAACCGGCGCTCGTCGACGTGCGTGGCCTCGTCGACGAGGTCGCCGGCGACGTGGAACGAGCCGTCGGCAAGCCCATCGACGTCCGGGTGGTGGGCGACGTCGCCGAGCTGCTGGCTCCGCCATCGCGGCTGCGAGCCATCCTGCAGAACCTCATCCACAACGGCGCCAAGTACAACGACCACGAGCGGCCGTCGATCAGGGTGCTCGTGGACGCCGGGGACCGGTTCGCGTCGCTGGTGATCATGGACGACGGCATCGGGGTGGCCGAGGGCGACCGGGAACGGATCTTCGAGCTGTTCGTCAGAGGCACGGACCATCTCGGGCTGCCGGGAACCGGCGCCGGCCTGGCGATCGCCCGGCGCGCCGCTCGATCCCTCGGCGGCGACCTCTGGTTGGAGACGACCGGACCGGAGGGAACCACCTTCTGTCTCACCATCCCCCGAACGGCGGTCCCCGAGCACGGGGCCGGCCGGCCGGCGTCGGTCGCTTGAACCCGGTGACCGAGCGGACCCCGGAGAGTCCTCAAGGCCTCGAGGGACCTGCCGACGGGTACGCCGCTATGGATCGGAGACACAAGACCATCATCCGTGGGGTCCTGATCGGGTTCCTGGTCGGGTCGATCTTCCCCCTCGTCGCCCTCGTCGTCGGCAGCGCCACCACCGGATCGGCCTCCATCGTCGACCTCCGGCGCGCCCAGCCGGTCACGTGGATCATCGACTTCTTCCCGTTCGCCCTCGCCGCCCTCGGTGGGCTCCTGGCCAGCGCCTCGTTCCGTTTCCGGGTCCTCGAGGAGCACACCGAGGAGATCGCCCACCGGGTGATCGAGGAGTGGACGACCCAGATCCACGACACCAACGCCGAGATCGCCCGCTCCGCCCAATCCCAGGCGAAGTTCTTCGCCGCCCTGTCCCACGACATGCGGACGCCGCTGTCGGCCATCATCGGGTTCTCGACGCTCATCGAGGAGGAGGAGCAGGACCCCGAACTCGTGCGGGCCATGGCCAGCGACATCCGGTCGTCGGCGACCCAGGTCCTCACCATGGTCAACGACCTCCTCGACGCCGCCCGGATGGACTCGGGGAAGATCGACATCGAGGTCGTCGACGTCGACACCGAGCAGATGATCAAGGACATCGCCAGGCACATGGGACCCCTCGCGGACGAGAAGCACCTGGACATGTCGCTCGATCTCGAACCGGGCGTCGAGTGTCGGGCCGATCCGCAGCGCCTCCGTCAGATCCTGATCAACCTCCTGTCCAACGCCGTGAAGTACACCGACGAAGGCGGCATCTGGATCCGGACCCGCTCGGTCGCCCGCAAGGTCTTCGTGGAGGTCCAGGACAGCGGTGCGGGCATCGCGCCGGAGGACGTGCCCGCGGTCTTCACCCCCTTCGAGCAGACCACCGTCGCCCAGCAGCGGGTCGACTCGACCGGCCTCGGGTTGCCCATCTCGCTGGGGCTGGCCCAGGCGATGGGTGGCACCATCGAGTTCCACTCGGAAGGCCCGGGGAAGGGCAGCACGTTCACGCTGATCCTCCCGGCGGCGACGGGCGAGGAAGCCGAGCCGCGGGTCGCCACCCTTCCCACCCTCGTGTCCTCGGCGGCGTGACGGCCGCCTCAAGTGCGCCGGCGCGATGCCGATGAACCCTGAGAGCCGCAAGGCGCAGACGTGAGAGGGGATTCGGGTGTCCTGGAGCACTGATCCAGAGCTCCATCGCATGTTCGTCGACGAGATCGCGCAACGGTCGCGAACGCTCGTCGAAGGGGCGGACGCGATCGAGATGGGAGCCGCCGACGACGAGTTGGCCGGCTCCATGCTGCGCGAAGGCCACACGATCAAGGGCACGGGCCGGGTCATGGGGTACGAGGCGGTCTCGCTGGCGGGATTGATGCTGGAGGACGTCTGGCGGTGGATCCACCAGGGCGCCGTCGAGCCGTTCCCGGCACTCGCCGCGGCGCTCCGGAACCTCGCCGAGGCCCTCCCCGATGCCGTCGACGATCCCGACCTGCTGGTCGACCCCATGCTGGCGGTCCATGCGGCCTTCGACGGCGTCGACCTCCCCGACGCGTTGCCGCTGCCGCTCCGCGACGACGCGAACGAGGCGACCCAGGACGCCGACGACGGCGATGGGGCGGTCGTGATCCCGTTCGAGCCGCGCGCGGCCGCCGTCGCCGAGGAACCGGCCGGCGGCGTTGATGACGGCGAGGAGCCCGCCGTCGCCGTCGAGGATGCCGACCGGCTCGACGAGCCGGAGGACGATGCGGTCGATCCGGAGGCTGCGGCCGCCCTCGAGTCGCTCGAGGGACTCGCCGAGATCCAGGAGGAACCCGATGAGGTCGTCGACGAAGTCGACGGCGACGTCGCCTCGGCGGCGGGGGACCGGGACGCGGAGGACGACGACCAGGACGCGGGGGAGGAGGACCGAGCCGCGGAGGACGGCGAGGAAGGCGACGCCGACGAGGCGGCCGCCGACGTCGTCGAAGAGCCCGTCCCGTCGGAACCCGAGCACGTCGCCGCGGCCGTGGACGAGCCGCGGGACGTCGTCCACCACGAGGCCTCCGGTGCGTTCCTCGAGTTCAGCGTCGAGGCCGTCGGACCCGAGCCCCGCCCGGTCATCGAAGTGGACATCGAACATGCCCCCGTCGAGTTCGACCCCGAATGGGACCTCGACCCCGTCCCCGAGCCCGCCGGCTTGGCCGTGTTCGACCCCGACGACCGGCAGGACGGGGCGCCGGTCGCCGACGTCGAGATCGCCGAGAGGGTCGCCCCGGCGCACGCCCCCGACCTCGGCGGGCTCCTCGGAGCGCTCGAGACGTGGGCCAGCGCCGAGTCCGTGGTCGTCAAGGCCGGCCAGCTGTACCGCATGATCAACGAGCTGGCAGGGGTGAGCCTCGAGCTGGAGGCCGCCTCCAAGCGGGCCGACGCCCTCGTCGCCCTCACCTCGGGAACGACCGTCGGCGAGGACACCGCCGAGATCGCGGCGGCGCTGCGCACCCTGGTCGAGACCACCAGGACGCTGGAAGACGAGGCGCTGGACCTGGCCTCCGTCAAGCTGTCGACCGTCACCAGCACCCTCCCCCAGCTCGCCCGCTACCTGGGCAAGAAGACCGGCAAGGCGGTCGCCCTCGAGCTCGTCGGCGACGACGTCCTCGTCGACCGGCAGATCGCCGACCGGATCGGCGAACCGATCCGCCATCTCGTCGTCAACGCCATCGCCCACGGGATCGAGCTCCCCGACGTGCGAACCGAGCGCGGCAAGCCCCCCACCGGCTCGATCTCCGTCCACGTCGCCGTCGAGGAAGGCAAGCTCATCGTCGAGGTCGCCGACGACGGCGCCGGGATCGACTGGGGCGCGGTCGCCGAGCGGGCCCAGGCCGAGGGTCTCGCCGGCGACGACGCCGGCGAGGAGGAGCTCCGCAGCGTCCTCACCAAGGACGGGTTCTCCACCAGCCCGCAGCTCGACGACCTGGCCGGCGACGGCACGGGATTGGCCAAGGTCCGGGCCGTCACCGAGGAGCTCTACGGGACGTTCACGATCGAGTCGGATCCCGACCAGGGCACCATCGTCACCCTCACCGTGCCCACCCATCGCGCCCTCCAGAAGGCGCTGGTCGTCCGCGCCGGCCGCCAGCACTGGGGCGTCCCCGAGACGGCAGTGGACGCGGTCATGCCCCTCGGCGCGGCCCATGCCTCGGTGGTCGCCGGCGGATCCAAGATGGTGTGGAAGGCCAAGGAGATCCCCGTCGTCTTGTTCGCCACCCTGGTCGGCACCGAACCGTCGGGCCTGCCGACCCATCTCGTCATCGTGTCCGCCCCCACCGGAGCGATCGCGGTCGGCGTGGAAGAGCTGATCGGTTCCCGCGAGGTCGCCGCCAAGGAGCTCGGTCCCCTCGTCAGCGGACCCGACTTCGTCACGGGCGCCGCCCTGCTCGGCGGCGACGAGGTGGTGCTCCTCGTCGACGCCGCCCGCCTGGCCGAACGCCACAGCGTCGTGGAAGCCAAGCCGATCGGGCCGATCCGGAGCATCCTCATCGTCGACGACTCGAAGGGCGTGCAGGAGGTCCTGGCGGCGGCGCTCAGCTCGAGCGGCTTCGCCACCTACACGACCGGGTCGGTCTCCGAGGCGCTCAAGGTGCTCGCCGTGCGCGACATCGACGCCATCGTGGTCGACTTCTCGATGCCCCGAGCGGACGGGGTCGCGCTGGTGCACATGGTCCGAGGTCGCTTCGGTGCCATCCCGATCGTGATGCTGTCGGGCGTCGCCACCGACGAGGACCGGAAGCGGGCGGAGGAGGCCGGTGTCGACGCGTTCTTCGACAAGGCCGACTTCAGGGAGGGCGTCCTCGCCGAGACGCTGCGAGAGCTGATCGAACGGGCGGAAACCGCCGGGTAGCCGCTTCCCGGCGCCGGGTGACATCGATGTAGTTCGCCGGCGGAGCTTCGGTACACTCGGTGGCCATGCCCGAGTCCGCCCTCCTGGAGAACCTCAACCCTGCCCAACGGGAGGCGGTCGCCGCGGTCGACGGTCCGGTGCTCGTCGTCGCCGGAGCGGGTTCGGGCAAGACCCGCGTGCTCACCCATCGGATCGCCCACCTGATCCGCGACGTCGGCGTGTCGCCCTACTCGATCCTCGCCATCACGTTCACGAACAAGGCGGCGACCGAGATGAAGGACCGGGTCGCCGCCCTCGTCGGGCCGGTCGCCAACGACATGTGGGTGTCGACCTTCCACAGCGCCTGCGCCCGCATCCTCCGCCGGGAGGCGCCCAAGCTCGGGTACCGGTCGTCGTTCTCGATCTACGACGAGTCGGACGCGCTGCGGCTCGTGACGATGTGCGTCAAGGACCTCGACATGGACCCGAAACGGTTCCCGCCCCGGTCGATCCGAGCCACCATCTCGAACGCCAAGAACGAGTTGATCGACTACGAGACGTTCGCCGGCAGCGACAGCGGCTTCTACCACGAGAAGGTCGCCGACGTGTACCGCCTCTACCAGCAGCGCCTCGTCGAAGCCTCGGCGTTGGACTTCGACGACATCTTGATGCTGACCGTCGAGGTGTTCCAAGCCTTCCCTGAGGTGCTCACCACCTATCAGGAACGGTTCCGGTACCTGCTCGTCGACGAGTACCAGGACACGAACCACGCGCAGTACCTGTTCGTCAAGCTCCTCGCCGACGTCCACCGCAACGTCTGCGTCGTCGGAGACCAGGACCAGTCGATCTACCGGTTCCGCGGGGCGGACCTGCGCAACATCGTGGAGTTCGAACGCGACTATCCCGACGCCAAGGTGGTGCGCCTCGAGCAGAACTACCGGTCGACCCAGACGATCCTCGACGCCGCCAACGCGGTGATCGACCACAACCGGCAACGGAAACCGAAACGTCTGTGGACCGACCGCGGCTCGGGGGAGCGGATCGCCACCTACGAGGGTCAGGACGAACACGACGAGGCCGCGTTCGTCGCCGAGGAGGTGCAGCTCCTCGAGCAGCGGGGGATCCGCCTCTCCGACATCGCCGTGTTCTACCGGACCAACGCCCAGAGTCGCGTCCTGGAAGAGCTGTTCGTGCGCTTCGGGCTGCCGTATCAGGTCGTCGGCGGATTGAAGTACTACGACCGTCGCGAGGTCAAGGACGTCCTGTCGTACCTCAGAGCCATCGTGAACCCGGACGACCAGGTGGCCTTGAAGCGGATCATCAACGTGCCGAAGCGTTCCATCGGCGACACCACCGTCGGACACGTCGACCGCCACGCCCAAGCCGCGGCGATCGGGTTCATGGAGGCGCTCCGGCAGGCCGGCGACAACGCCCGGTTGACGAGCCGTGCGCAACGCTCCATCGCCGGGTTCGTCGAGCTGATGGATCACCTCCGGCAGCGAGCCGTCGACGGTCCGAGAGCGGCCATCGAGGCCGTCCTCGACGCCACGGGCTACATGGACATGATCCGGTCGGAACGCACGATCGAGGCCCTGGGACGGCAGGAGAACCTGGAGGAGCTGGTCTCGGCCGTCGCCGAGTTCGAGGAGACCGGACCGGCGTCTCTGGGCGCCGAGCAGTGGGCCGAGATGGGCGGGATCGACAAGCTCGGCATGTTCCTCGAGTCCGTGAGCCTGGTCACCGACGTCGACGCCATGGAGAACGACGAGAAGGTCACGCTGATGACGTTGCACAACGCGAAGGGTCTCGAGTTCCCCATCGTGTTCATCACCGGGATGGAGGACGGCGTGTTCCCCCACATGCGTGCGCTCGGCGATCCCGACGAACTGGAGGAGGAACGCCGGCTCTGTTACGTCGGGATGACCCGGGCCGAGGACCGGCTGTACCTGACCCGGGCCTGGAGCCGGAACCTGTACGGGCAGAACCACTACAACGGGCCGAGCCGGTTCCTCTCGGAGATCCCCGACCATCTGATGATCGAGACCGAACGCGATCGGCGCCGCCGGTCCGCCGCGGCCGAGCCGAAGGCGACCGTCTCGGCGGGCGAGATCACCGTCGGCGACCGGGTCCGCCACACCCACTGGGGGTTGGGCACCGTCTCGGAGATCGCCGGAGGCGGCGACCGGGCCGAGGCGATCGTCGTCTTCGACGACCAAGGCTCCAAACGCCTCCTCCTCGCCTGGGCCCCCTTGGAGAAGGCCTGAGGGGGCGGGTCCCGACGGAGCCCTGGACGCCGGAGCGGAATGCGCGCCGTCGGGCAGGGTTGTCGTCTTCGATGGAGGCGAGCGATAAGGAGCATCATGACCCTGCGTGAGAAGCTGGAAGCCCGCAAGGCGGCCTCCGCCGACAGGACCCCTGACCATGTCAAGGCCGTGATGGGCCGGTCACTCGAAGCGCTCCGGCACTCGGGGATCGTGGGACGGGCGCTGGCGGTCGGGGACGAAGCCCCCGATTTCACGCTCCCGAACGCCACCGGCGAGCCCGTGCACCTCGCCGAGCTGCTCGCCGCGGGACCGGTCGTGATCTCGTTCTACCGCGGCGGCTGGTGCCCGTACTGCAACCTGGAGCTGGCCGCCCTCCAGGAGGCCGTCGCCGACCTCGAGGCCGCCGGCGCCGGTCTCGTCGCCATCTCTCCCAACCTGCCGGACGAGTCGCTGACCACCGCCGAACGCCACGCGCTGACGTTCCCGGTCCTGTCGGATGTCGGCAACGTCGTCGCCCGCCGGTTCGGCCTCGTCTTCGAGGTGCCCGACGACCTCGAGGCCGTGTACCGGGCCATGGGCCACGACATCGGCAAGGCCAACGGCGCCGATCGCTGGGAGATCCCCCTCCCGGCCACCTACGTCGTCGACCCCGGCGGCACGATCCGTTTCGCCTTCGTCGACGCCGACTACCGCCTTCGCGCCGAGCCCGCCGACGTCATCGAGATCCTCCAGACCCTCTGACGGGCGGCGGCGGCCCGTCGACGGGTCGGGGTCGTCGTGGTTCGCGAGGGGGGAATCCTCCGCAGAAGGCTCCCTGTCGCCCTACCATCGTCACACCATGGTCCAACGTTCTCTGCCGGTCATCATCCAGGGAGGGATGGGCGCCGGCGTTTCCGACTGGCGCCTGGCCCGCGCCGTCGCCTCGCTCGGCCACCTCGGGGTCGTCTCCGGTACCGCCATCGACACGATCTTCGTCAGGCGCCTCCAACAGGGCGACCCTGGCGGGCACATGCGCCGCGGCCTGGCCGCGTTCCCCATCCCCGACATGGCCGCCGAGATCCTCGACCGGTACTTCATCGAAGGCGGCAAGGACCCATCCGCGCGCTTCAAGACCAAGCCCATGTTCTCGGTCGACATCCCACGACCTCTCGAGGAGCTCACCGTCGTCGCCAACTTCGTCGAGGTGTACCTGGCCAAGGAAGGACACGACGGCCCGGTCGGGGTCAACTACCTCGAGAAGGTCCAGATCCCGACCCTCCCGTCCCTGTTCGGGGCGATGCTCGCCGGGGTCGACTACGTGCTCATGGGAGCGGGCATCCCGAAGTTCATCCCCGGGATCATGGATTCCCTCGCCGCCGGTCGTCCCGTCGAGCTGAAGCTCGACGTCAAGGGCACCGACCGCGGCGAGTCCGTCGTGACCACCTTCGATCCGGCCCCGTACATCGGTGCGGGCGCGCCGCTGCCGCACCGGGGCCGGTTCATCGCTATCATCGCCTCCCACATCCTCGGCACCATGCTGGCCAAGAAGGCCGACCCGCCCGTCGACGGGTTCGTCATCGAAGGACCCACGGCAGGCGGCCACAACGCCCCGCCTCGCGGCAAGCTCGTTCTCGGCGAGACCGGCGAGCCGCTGTACGGCGAACGGGACGTCGTCGATCTGGGGGTCATGCGTGAGCTGGGGCTCCCGTTCTGGCTCGCCGGCGGCTACGCCGAGCCGGACAAGGTCGCCGAGGCGCTGGCCGAAGGCGCGGCCGGGGTGCAGGTCGGGACCGCGTTCGCCTACTGCGAGGAATCGGGGTTCACCGCCGACATCAAGGCCGAGGTGCTCCGCCGCTCCATCGAAGGCACGGCCCGCATCTTCACCGATCCCGTCGCCTCCCCGACCGGCTTCCCGTTCAAGGTCGTCCCCCTCGAGGGCACGATGTCCGAAGACGACGTGTACGCCGAACGCACCCGGGTCTGCGATCTCGGGTACCTGCGGAGCCCGTACAAGAAGGACGACGGTTCCGTCGGGTGGCGGTGCCCCGCCGAGCCGGTCGGCCACTTCGTCCGCAAAGGTGGCAGCGAAGCCGAAACGGTCGGCCGCAAGTGCCTGTGCAACGCGCTCATGACCAACATCGGTCTCGGGCAGATCCGTCGCGACGGCGCGAGGGAGAAGCCGCTCATCACCTCCGGCGATGACGTCGCCCACGTGGCCCGCTTCCTCCGTCCCGGGCAGACGACCTACACCGCCGCCGACGTCGTCGCCTACCTCATGGCCGACGTCCTCGTCTGAGACGTCCATCGATGTACCTCGCCGCCCTCGCCATGGTCGTCGGCGGGGCGTTCGTCGTCGCCGTCGGGCGGCGAGCCACGTCGGGCCGTCTCCCACGCGACGGTCACGGCGGCATCCGGACCAGGGTCACGACCCTGTCGGACGACACGTGGTACCCGTCCCAACGCATCGCCGGTCCGTGGATCGTCGCCTCCGGAGTGGCCATCGCCTTCGGGGGAGCGATCATCTTCGTGGCTCGACCCGACGACGACACCGGGCTGACCGTCGCGGCGTCGGCCGCGTTGATCGCCGGGGTCGCCGCCCTCGTCGGGGCGTTGCTCGCCGGCAGGGTGGCCCACGGCGTCGTCGAGGCGTCGCCGGCCGCGGGCGACCAGGCTCGGCCGGATCGGCCGGGGGAGTCGGTGAACTAGCCTGGGGCGCCATGCCGCCTCGAGTGCTCATCGCCAAGCCCGGGCTCGACGGCCACGACCGTGGAGCGAAGGTCGTCGCCCGCGCCTTGCGCGACGCCGGATGTGAGGTGATCTACTCCGGCCTCCACCAGACCCCCGAGCAGATCGCCGAGACGGCGATCCAGGAGGACGTCGCCGCGGTGGGCCTCTCGACGCTCTCGGGCGCCCACCTCGTCCTGTTCCCGAAGGTCGTCGAGGCGCTCGCCGAGCGCGGCGCGGACGACATCATCGTGTTCGGCGGCGGGGTCATCCCCGACCCCGACATCGCCGTCCTCAAGGAGGCGGGCATCGCCGAGGTGTTCACCCCCGGCACGTCGCTCGAGACGATCCAGCGGTGGGTCGTCGAACATCTCGAAGGTCGAGACACGGCCGAGGCAGGGCCAGAAGGAGAGACAGCGTGAAGATCCACGAGTACCAGGCCAAGGCGCTCATGAAGGAACGGGGGATCGCGGTTCCCGAAGGGAGGGTGGCGACCACCGTCGACGAGGCCGTCGCCGCGGTCCGTCCTCTGATCGAGGCGACGGGGAACCCCGTGGTGGTCCTGAAGTCCCAGATCCATGCCGGCGGCCGCGGCAAGGGCCGTTTCAAGGAGCATCCCGACGTCGGCGGCGTCAACGTCGTGACCGCAGGCATCGGCGGCGGGATCGAGGCCGCTGAGGAAGCCGTCCGCAGCCTGGCCACCAAGATGCTGGGGTCGACCCTGGTGACCGTCCAGACCGGGCCCGAGGGCAAGAAGGTGAACCGCCTCTACGTCGAACAGGGGATCGACATCGCCGAGGAGCTCTACCTGTCGGTGCTCCTCGACCGGGCCATCTCCCGCAACGTCGTCATGGCCTCCACCGAAGGCGGGACCGAGATCGAGGTCGTCGCCGCCGAGACCCCGGACAAGATCCTCCGCGAGCCGATCGACCCGGCGTTCGGGCTCCTCCCGTTCCAGGCCAAGCGCGTCGCCTGGTCCCTCGGACTCGACGGCGACGCCCATCGCAACGGCGTCCGGTTCCTGACCGCCCTCACGAAGGCCGCGGTCGAACTCGACACCGACCTCGTCGAGATCAACCCGCTGGTCGTCACCACCGACGGGGCGGTGATGGCCCTCGACGGCAAGATGAGCTTCGAAGCGAACGCTCTCTACCGGCATCCCGACGTCGTCGAGCTGCGGGACCTGACCGAGGAGGACCCCGAGGAGCTGGAAGCCAAGGAACACGGACTTTCCTTCATCAAGCTCGACGGGACCATCGGATGCATGGTCAACGGCGCAGGACTGGCGATGGCCACCATGGACATCATCAAGTACTTCGGCGGTGAACCGGCCAACTTCCTGGACGTCGGCGGCGGCGCCAACGTCGACCAGATCACCGCCGCGTTCAAGATCATCACCAAGGACCCCAACGTCAAGGGCATCTTCGTCAACATCTTCGGCGGGATCATGCGCTGCGACACCATCGCCGAAGGGGTCGTCGCCGCGGTCGAGGAAGTCGGGTTGACCGTGCCGCTGGTGGTTCGGCTCGAGGGAACCAACGTCGAGCTCGGCAAGCAGATCATCGACGGGTCGGGGCTCAACGTCGTGAGCGCGGCCGACATGAAGGATGGAGCGAAGAAGATCGTGGAGCTGGCCAGATGAGCATCTTGGTGGGACATGCAACGAAGGTCATCGTGCAGGGACTCGGTCGGACCGGACGGTTCCACACCGACAAGGCCATCGCCTACGGCACCACGATCGTCGGTGCGGTGCATCCGAGCCGAGCCGGCGAGGTCGAGGTGTTCGAAGGAGAGACCGACCATTCCGGCGTCCCGGATCGGCCCGACACCTACCGGGTCGAGGTCCCCATCTTCCGCAGCGTCGCCGACGCGATGGCGGCGACCGGCGCAGACGCATCCGTGGTGTACGTGCCGCCGCCCTTCGCCGCCGACGCGATCATGGAGGCCGCCGACGCCGGCATGCCGCTGGTGATCACCATCACCGAAGGGATCCCGGTGGCCGACATGGTCGTCGCCAAGCGCTACCTCGAAGGCAGGGACACCCGGCTGGTCGGACCGAACTGCCCGGGGGTCATCACGCCCCGTGAGTGCAAGATCGGGATCATGCCCGGGTACATCCACACGCCGGGCCGGATCGGGGTCGTGAGCCGTTCGGGGACCCTGACCTACGAGGCCGTGTACCAGCTCACCCAGAACGGCCTGGGTCAGACGACCGCCGTCGGCATCGGCGGTGACCCCGTCAACGGGACCGACTTCGTCGACGTCCTGGCGCTGTTCAACGACGATCCCGCCACCGAGGGCGTCATCATGATCGGCGAGATCGGTGGCACGGCCGAGGAGGAAGCAGCCGCCTGGATCGCCGCGAACATGACGAAGCCGGTGGCCGGCTTCATCGCCGGGACGACGGCGCCCCCCGGCAAGCGGATGGGCCATGCCGGGGCGATCATCTCGGGCGGGAAGGGCACGGCGGAAGCCAAGATCGAGGCGTTGGAGGCGGCCGGAGTCGTCATGGCGCCGACGCCGACCGACATGGGTCAGGCGATGGCAGAGGCGTTGGAGCGGGCATGAAGCCGTTGGCCCGGTGACCGAGCTCGTCACCGGACTGACGCTCGGGCTGGCGGCCGGTCTCGCTCCCGGTCCGCTCCAGGGCCTGATCGTGACGACGACCCTCCATCGCGGGTTCGGGGCCGGGTGGCGGGTCGCGATCGCGCCGTTGCTGACCGACGTGGTCATCGTCTCGTTGTCGGTCGCCGTGCTGTCGGTCCTTCCCGACGCGGTCCTCGTCGGGCTGACCGTCGTCGGAGGTGGGCTGCTGGTGGGTCTCGGCGCGGTCGAGCTCGTCAGGTCGCGCAGGCCCCTCCCGCCGGGCGACGCCGGGGGGTCGTCGAAGGACCTCGCGGCCGGGGCGCTCGTCAACGTGACCAATCCGCACGCCTGGCTGTTCTGGGTGACCGCCGGCGGGCCGTTGCTGATCAGGCTCTACCGCGCCTCCCCGCCGACGGCGGTCGGGTTCCTGGCGGCGTTCTACGTGGCCCTCGTGGGCTCGAAGGTGGGCCTGGCGGCCGTCGTCGCCGCCGTCCGCCACCAGCTCGGGGATCGCTCCCGCCGCAGGCTCCTCGCCGCCGGGGGGCTGTTGCTCATCGCCGGCGGGGTGCTCATCGTGGCCGGGGGGATGTCGGGTTGACCGACCGTTGTCGAGGAGGGCTCAGCCGTCGGTGACCGCCGCGCTGCGGACGGCATCCGCGTACCGGTCGAGGCGTTCGACGATGGCCGGTTCCGGGTCCGGCGGCAGTGAGAGGACGGCCCGGGCGATCCCTCGTTCGGCCAGGCCGGTGAGGATCTCCGGGTCGGCAGGGACGCCGAACATCCCGAGCTCGACGTCGTCGCGGGGTCGTCCGGCGGCTTCGAGCGCGTCTCCGAGCTGTTCGAGCTTCGCGTCGTCGATGCCGTGGCGGCCGTAGATCGGCATCCATCCGTCGCAGAACTCGGCGATGTGGGCGAACGTCTTGGGACCCGCTCCGCCGCCCATCACGATCGGTGGGTGAGGATCCTGCACCGGCTTGGGCCAAGCCCAGCTCGGCTCGAAGTCGACGTACGTGCCGTGGAACTCCGCGACGTCCTTCGTCCACAGCTCCTTCATCGCCAGGATTTTCTCCCGCAGGATGTCGCGGCGGTACCGGAACGGGATCCCGTGGTCCTCCACCTCTTCGCGGTTCCAGCCATACCCGATCCCGAACACGAACCGCCCGTCCGACAGCGTGTCCAGCGAGGCGACCTCCTTGGCCAGCCACAGCGGGTCGCGCTGGGCCACCAGGGTGATGCCGGAGCAGAGCCGGATCGTGGACGTCGCCGCGGCCGCGGCGCCGAGGGCCACGAACTGATCGTGGGTTCGCCAGTACATCTCGGGCAGCGGCGGAGCGTCCTTCTGCCCACCCCACGGGGTCTTGCGGCTGACCGGGATGTGACTGTGCTCGGGGAACCACAGGGATTCGAAGCCGCGGTCCTCGGCGGCGACGGCCAGCGCCACCGGCTGGATGGCGGTGTCGGTGGGGAACATCATGACCCCGACGTGCATGTCTCCTCCTCCGGTGATGATCGGGAACGTTCGTTCAGGCGACGCCGGCCTCGTCGAGGAGCGTCGGGATGTACTCGGCGAAGCCCTCGCGGAGCGACGCCGGCGAGAACCCGAGCTGTTGGGTCGCCTTCGTGTGGTCGCCCAGGTAGGTGACCCCGGCGGCGACCCGCAGGCTCTCGGCCTGTCCGGCCAACGGCGGGACGACCCTGGCCAGCGCGCCGACGGTCCCTGCGATGGCCTTCGTCGCCGGGACCGGGATCTGGAACCGTGGCGGGTTCGTGCCGGCGATCTCGGCTGCCAGGGCCAGGGCGCCGGACAGCGATTCGGGCGGTCCCGCCACGATGTACGACTCGCCGGCGACGCCGCGGTCCATGGCGAGGCGATGCGCCGTCGCCGTGTCCGCCACGGTCGCCCAGCAGTAGGCGTTGCCGGCGGGCACGGCGGGAAGACGGCCGCGGAGGGCCCGGGTGAGGACGTCGGCGATGGCCGAGTGGTCGCGCGGCCCGTAGATCGCCCCGGGCATGACGACGACCAGCGGCAGGCCCCGCTCCATCATGGGTTCGGCGACGAGCCGGTGCGCCTCCCACTTCGTCCGGTCGTAGTGGCTCAGGTGGGGACCGTCGTAGCGGTAGGACTCGTCGACGATCTGCCCGTGGGTGTCGGAGTTGATCGCCAACGTGCTCGTGTAGACCCCTCTGGGGATCTCGAGTTCCGCCATGAGCTCGAGGACGTTGCGGGTCCCCGCGACGTTGACCGCCTCCAGCGGTGCCGGGTCTCGGACGCCGATCCGGTAGACGCCGGCGACGTGGAAGACGCCGTCGACGCCGCGCATCGGTTCGCGCATTGAGTCCTTGTCGGTGACGTCCCCGCGGTGGACCTCGGCGCCGAGGTCCACCGCGGGG
>JALVQZ010000126.1 GCA_027036355.1 Acidimicrobiia bacterium
ACCCTTGTCGGTGGGGACGCCGAGGAGGTCGGCGACCTCCTTTGGGCGGAAGATGCCGAGGATCGTCGTCAGGGTCGTGCCGACACCCTGCCCGCGGGCGGCGAGCATCAGGTTCCACACCGCCGGGTAGATCGACGCGCCGGACGGATCGTTCCGGTGGTACGGCAAGATCACGAGGGGCACCTCGGCGAAGTGGTCGGCCAGCCACTGCGACGACCGCATGATCCGCACCGTCGTGTCGTCGCCGGCAGCTCGGGCCGCTTCGCGTCGACCGGCGTAGATCGTGGCGTTGAGTTCGTCCCATGCCTGGCGGTAGAGCTCACCGAGCCGGCGGCGGGTCGACGCGTCGGTGACGGTGAGCCAGCGCCAGTTCTGGGTGTTGCCTCCCGACGGGGCCCTGACCGCAGCGTCGAGCATCAACGCGACGACCTCCGCCGGTACGGGATCGGGGTGGACGCGACGCATCGCCCGGGTGGTGTACAGGGCTTCGTAGAGATCCATCGGCGCAACCTACCTCATCATCCCAGGACCTGGGCCAGCAGGGCGACGACCACGAGCACGAAGGTCGTCCATGCGACGCAGGCCGCGGCGTAGCGGCGGATCCACACCGACCAGTGGTCGACATCGACGGCGAGGCGTGCGCCGAGGAGGTACCAGAGGGGGTACGACGTGAGGATGCCGGCGGCGAGGACGGTGAACCGGGACACGTCGATGAACTCGAACGAGAACACCCACGCGGTCGGCGCCGCGATGAGGAACAGCAGCGAGGCGAGGAAGCTGGCGGCGAGGTCGGTCAGCTCGCCGGGCCGGCGGAACCCGGTGGCGAGGGTCATGACCACCAGGGCCGTCGGATACGACAGCGCCGCGACGCCCGCCCCGAACCGGGACACGTTCCGGCGGCGGGTGGCGAAACTCAGGTCGCGGCTCATGTCTGCAGGCTAGGCCGCCATCCGGACGGCGGGGATCCCGGGTGGGTACGCCCGCTACGATGCGGCCAGGAGGTGGATCGTGACGGACTACATCGAACGGGGCGCCATCAAGGTCATCGAGGTCATCGGCATCTCGACCGAGAGCTTCGAGGACGCCGTCGAGCAGGCCGTCGCCAAGGCATCCGAGAGCGTCCGGGGCATCACCGGCGTCGAGGTGACCAACCTGTCCGGCCGGGTTCAGGACGGGGCGATCTCGCAGTACAAGGCGACCGTCAAGCTGGCCTTCACGGTGCGCTGAGTCACCGCTCGTCGGGGAACACCGGCGTGATGTGCCCGCTCGCCACGCCCTTCAACAGACGGCGCAACGTCTCGGACGGGTAGAGGCCTGCGTCGAGCGGCAGCGGGATGTCCACCGTCGCCACCCCGGGTTCCTCGTGGCGGATGTCGGCGTCGAGGCTCTCCAACAAGGCGAGGTTGTCGTCGAGCACGTAGCCGCGGAAGCGGCGGATCCCGTTGTCGACCGCGGCGGCCGCCAGGAGCGCGAAGAGGAGGCTCCCGATGCCGCGATGCTGGTAGTCGTCGAGGACGGTCACCGCCGGCTCGGCCACGTCCCCATCCCCGGGGAGGCGAACGTAGCGTGCCACCCCCACGCCGGGCTGGCCGTCGGCGTCGGGGTCCCGGGCGACCCAGGCGAAGTGGTCGTGGTAGTCGATGTCGGTGAGGTAGCGCAGCTCCTCGTCGGAGAGCTCGTCCTTGCCTTGGAAGAACCGGAGCCGGCGGGAGCGGGGCGACAGCTTCGTCACCGCTTCGGCGAGCTCGGCGCGGTCGGACGGCACGATCGGTCGCACCAGGATGCGGCCGCCGTCGGCGAGAGGTAGGACCATCGTCCGCGCCGAGATGAACTCAGGGTCCGGTTCGACCATGGCCGCCAGTATCGCCCGACTGGTCCCTTACCACCAGCGGTCACTAGCCTCGCGTCGATGCGCTGGCGATCCGTCCTCCGAAAGCTGTCCCCGTTCGTGGCGGTGGCGCTCCTGACGGTCGTGCCGATCGAGGCATCGGCCCAATCCAAGTCGGACGTCAACAAGGCCCGGGAGGAGAAGGAGCGGGCCTACGCCGAACTGGTGGAAGCCAACGAGCGTGTGGGCTCGGCCATCGCCCGGCTCGAAGAGATCGCCGACCAGCTCTACGACCTGCACCGGCGGGTCGAACGGCTCGAATCCCGGATCGTCGACTACCGCGACACGGTCGATGGGCTCGAAGCGGAGGCCCAGGACCTCGTGGTGGAGGCGTACATGAGCGGCGGCGGCAATCTCCTGTCCGCCGCCTTCGAGGCCGGATCGATCCAGGATCTGCTCACCAGCCAGCTCCTGATCGACAAGGCGACGAGCTACGACCTGGTGTCCCTGGACCGGCTGGCTGCGGTGAGCAGGGAGATGGAACGCCTCACCGTCGACCTCGAGGAACGGCAGGTCGAGATCAAAGCCTTGGAGGAGGAGCAGGCAGCGGTCGTCGAGGAACTCGCCGAGGCCCAGGCCAAGGCCGAGGCGGTTTTCAACAAGGCGAACAGCAAGTACCGCGACGTGTACGCCCGATGGCGCGAGGCGCAGCGTCGCGCCGCGGCCGCGGCGGCGGCTCGACGCAACGGCGCCGCAGCCGGCCTGCCCTCCTCGACGACCAAAGGCGTCGTCTGCCCCGTGGCCGGCCCGACGTGGTTCACCGACACGTGGGGCGCTCCCCGCTCGGGCGGTCGCACCCACAAGGGCACCGACATGGCCGCGGCCAAGGGCACCCCGCTGGTGGCGATGTACTCGGGGACCGTGCGGATCAACACCCACTACCTCGGTGGACGCCAGGTCTACGTGTACGGCGACAACGGGGTGTTCTACTACTACGCCCACCTGAGCCGGTGGGCGTCGGGGTTGAGTAACGGCGATCGGGTGAAGAAGGGCCAGGTCATCGGCTACGTCGGCAACACCGGCAACGCCACCGGGTACGTCCTCCATCTGGGGATGGGGCCGATCGGCGGCGGCTACGTCAACCCGTATCCGACCGTCCGGGCCGTTTGCTGACCAGCACGTCGATCAGGTCGTACATGGTCGGGGTCAGGTCGTAGTCGGCGATGTCGTCGAGGGACACCCACCGGACGTCGTCGGCGTCGTCGGCTGCCGACAGGTCGCCGGCGATAGGGCGGGCGAGGAAGTCCACCACCGCGTAGTGCCAGCGGGGAGGATCGGTCGGGTCGATGATGTCCCCGACCCAGATCGGCGGCCCGACCTCCACGTCGAGGCCGGTCTCCTCGGCGACCTCCCGCCGGGCCGCCTCCTGCATCGTCTCGCCCATCCGTTGCCGTCCGCCGGGCACCGCCCAGCGTCCCGTGTACGCACCCCGTCCGCGGCGAATCAGGAGGATCCTCCCTTGGTCGTCGAAGACCACGGCCCCCACTGCGGGCTCGGGTCGGCGGGTCATCGGAGACGGGCCGGGGACACGGCCTGCCGAACCTCCGCCAGTTCGGGGGTGGGTTCGTGGCCGGTGACGAGCGCCGTGATGAGCTGGGCCATCGCCGGGGAGGTCATGATGCCGTAGCCACCTTGGCCTGCGAGCCAGAAGAAGCCGGGAGCGGCCGGTTCGGCGCCGACGACGGGAAGCCGGTCGGGGGCGAAGGTGCGGAGCCCCGCCCAGGTGCGTCGGACCGTCCGGATCTGGAAGCGCGTGGCGTGGGTGATCCGCTGGATCGCGAGGGCCACGTCGATCTCTTCGGGACGAACGTCGCAGGGTTCCATGGGGGTCTCTTCGGCCAGGCTCCCCATGAGCTGGCCGACCTCGGGCTTGAAGTAGAAGCGTTCGTCGGCGTCGACCACGATCGGCCATCCGCTGAGGTCGTACCCTTCCGGGTCGAAGGTGAAGGCGGTTCTGCGCATCGGTGTGAGACCGATCGGTGCGACCCCGGCCATGGTGGCGATCTCGTCGGCCCAGGCGCCGGCGGCGTCGATGATCGCCTCCGCGGTGAAGGAGCGTTCCCCGGCCTGGACGTTCCATCGCCCTCCGGAGCGTTCGATGGAGACGACGGGCGCGTCGAGCCAGACCGTCGTTCCTCGCCGTCGGGCGCCTCGAAGGAACCCCTGATGGAGGGCATGAACGTCGATCTCGTGGGCGGCGGGTTCGAGGAGGCCGGCGATGATCCGGTCGGTTCTGAGGGCGGGACACAGCGTGGCGAGTTCGTCGCCTTCCACCAGGCGGAGTTCGGTGCGCCCCGCGACCTCGGTGACGATCCGGTCGAGAGTGGCCCGCTGCTCCTCGGTGGCGACGTACAGGACCGGGAGCGGTGAGAGCAGTGGCTCGGTGGTGAACCCGTCGGGGGGTCGGCGGAGGAAGCCGGAGGAGGCGAGGGTGAGGAGCTGGACGGGACCCTTCTCGTAGCTCTCGGTGTACAGGGCGGCCGACCGTCCGGTGGTGTGGTACCCGGCGATCGCTTCGCGCTCGACGAGAGCCACCGACAGGTGTTCGGCGAGGGCGTACGCGGCCGACGCGCCGGCGATCCCGGCACCGACGACGATGGCATCGACTCGTTCCATCGGCCCATGATGCCAGGGCGGCCGGGTGTCGACCATGTGACCGTTCGAGCGTGACGCCCTGGGAGGTTCCGGGGGACGGGCCGCTAGATCGAGAGCATGGCGACGGCGAGGACCGCCGCGGTGACTCCGGCCCACTGTCGGGCGGTCGGGTGCTGGCGGACGATGACGGCGGCGAGCACGACCGTCACCGCCGGGGACAGGGAGGCGAGAACCGCCGAGACGCCGAGGGGACCGCGTTGCAGGGCCAGGGCGAGGGCGACGGTGGCTCCCATGTCGACGACACCGATGCCGGCCAAGAGCCGGCTCTCGGCGAGCGAGGGGACGCGGGCGCCGCCGGCGCGTCCGGCGATGGCGAACCCGACGGGCACGGTCACCGCTCGGACCCCGATGAGGGGAACGAGGCCCGACCCTTCGGAGGTGCCGTGGAGGAGCACGAAGAAGGCGCCGATGGCCAGTCCGGCGAGGACCGCCTTGGCGACGGAGGGATCCGCCAGATCGGCGATCCGTTCGCTGCCGACGACGAGGATGGCCGCGATCGCCAGGGCGATCCCGATGGCCTGTCGCGCTTCGAGGCGGGTCCCTGTGGCCAGGTCGACGAGTACCGGCAAGGTGGCGCCGATCATCGGCGTCGTC
>JALVQZ010000127.1 GCA_027036355.1 Acidimicrobiia bacterium
CCTTCGGAGGGGGCGGGGAAGACGCTGACGGTTCCCCGATGGAGAAGGATCGCCCAGGCGCCGGCGATGGCAGCGACGGCGACCAGGCCGGCTCCGACGATACGGGCGAAGCCGAGCCCGACCCCTTCGGTGACCGGGCCGGTGCCGACGAGGGCGAGCCCGTAGAGCCCGAAGAGGGCGAACTGGACGACGACCCACCATCCGCCGCGTTCGGTGAAGCTGCTCATCGGGACCTCCTTCGCAGGATTCAAGCAGACCGTGGTCACCCGCTTGACGACCCTAAGTTGATATACCTATACTCAGATTATCTGGCATAAGAGCGCCCACGCCAGCGTTGCTCTCAGGGAACGGCGCGACGCGCCGTCCGTTCCACAACCCATCGTCCCAGAGGAGACCGAGACACCGCCATGGACATCAACACCTTCACCCAGCGAGCGCAGGAGGCGATCCTCGACGCCCGCGAGATCGCCGCACAACGCAGCCATCAGTACGTCGAACCGGCGCACCTGCTCGCCGCGCTCTTGGCCCAGACCGACACCATCGTCTACCCGATCCTGGCCAAGCTCGAGGTCCACGTCACCGCGGTGCGCAACCCCGTCGAGGAGCTCCTCGACCAGCTCCCCAAGGTCTACGGCGGCGTCGAGACGAACTTCTCGCCGGCGACCATGAACGTGCTCGAAGCGGCCGACAAGGAACGCGCCGCCCTCGGGGACTCGTACGTGTCGATCGAGCACATCCTCATGGCCCTCGCCGCCTCCGACGACAAGGTCGGCGACATCATGCGCTCCGCCGGGCTCACCAAGGACGCCATCCTCGGGGTGCTCACGGACGTACGCGGCTCACAGAAGGTGACCTCCCAGAACCCCGAAGAGACCTACGCCCCGCTGGAGAAGTTCGGTCGTGACCTGACCGAACTCGCCCGCGAGGGCAAGCTCGACCCGGTGATCGGCCGGGACGAGGAGATCCGCCGGGTCATCCAGGTGCTGTCCCGCAGGACCAAGAACAACCCGGTCCTCATCGGGGAGCCCGGCGTCGGCAAGACCGCCATCGTGGAAGGCCTCGCTCAGCGCATCGTCGACGGCGACGTCCCCGAAGGGCTCAAGAACAAGCGTCTGGTGGCCCTCGACATGGGGTCCCTCGTCGCCGGCGCCAAGTACCGCGGCGAGTTCGAAGAGCGCCTCCAGGCCGTCCTCAACGAGATCAAGGAGTCCGAGGGTCGGATCATCACGTTCATCGACGAGATGCACACCATCGTCGGCGCCGGCGCCGCCGAGGGCTCGATGGACGCATCCAACATGCTCAAGCCGATGCTCGCCCGCGGCGAACTGCGCATGATCGGCGCGACCACCCTCGACGAGTACCGCAAGTACATCGAGAAGGACGCCGCACTGGAGCGTCGGTTCGCGCCCGTGTTCGTCGAGCCTCCGTCGGTCGAGGACACGATCGGGATCCTGCGCGGGCTGAAGGAGAAGTACGAGGTCCACCACGGGGTTCGCATCACCGACTCGGCGATCGTCGCCGCCGCGGTGCTGTCGGACCGCTACATCACCGGCCGCTTCCTGCCGGACAAGGCCATCGACCTGATCGACGAGGCCGCGTCCCGTCTCCGCATCGAGATCGACTCGATGCCCGAGGAGATCGACGAACTGGAGCGGCGACGCCGTCAACTCGAGATCGAGAAACAGGCCCTCTCGAAGGAGACCGACGAGGTCTCCAAGGAGCGCCTCGCGGCGATCGAAGAGGAGCTCGCCGAGTTGCAGTCCGAGCTCGACCGCCTGACGGCGCACTGGCAGCTCGAGAAGGACGCCATCGACCGCATCCGGGCGCTGAAGCAGGAGATGGAGGACACCAAGGAGAAGGCCGAGCGGGCCGAACGCGCCGGGGACCTCCAGCTCGCCGCCGAGCTCCGCTACGGCCGCCTGCCCGAACTGCAGAAGGAGCTCGAGGAGGCCCAGGCCAAGCTCGAGGAGCTCCACCGCGAGATGGTGCTGCTGAAGGAGGAGGTCGACCAGGAGGACATCGCCGAGGTCGTCAGCCGGTGGACGGGGATCCCCGTCTCGAAGCTGATGGAGGGCGAGGTCGAGAAGCTGATCCACCTCGAGGAGTACCTGCACCAGCGTGTGGTCGGCCAGGACGCGGCGGTCCGTTCGGTGGCGAACGCCATCCGGCGGTCACGGGCCGGACTGTCCGACCCGAACCGTCCGATCGGATCGTTCCTGTTCCTCGGTCCGACCGGGGTCGGCAAGACCGAGCTGGCGCGGGCCTTGGCCGAGTTCCTGTTCGACGACGAGCGGGCGATGGTCCGCATCGACATGTCCGAGTACATGGAGAAGCACTCGGTGAGCAGGCTCATCGGCGCTCCTCCGGGGTACGTCGGCTACGAGGAGGGCGGCCAGCTCACCGAAGCCGTGCGGCGCCGGCCCTACTCGGTGGTCCTGCTCGACGAGGTCGAGAAGGCCCATCCGGAGGTGTTCAACGTGCTGCTCCAGCTCCTCGACGACGGTCGGTTGACCGACGGTCAGGGCCGGACGGTGGACTTCACGAACACGGTCCTGATCATGACGTCGAACCTCGGTTCGGAGTTCATCGATCCCGAGCTTCCGGAGGAAACCGTCGCCGAACGGGTGATGGGGGTCGTCCGGTCGCACTTCCGTCCCGAGTTCCTCAACCGCATCGACGACGTGATCGTCTTCCACCGTCTGTCGAAGGAGGATCTGCGCAAGATCGTCGAGATCCAGTTCGAGAGCCTGCGCCAGCGGCTGCTCGCTCGCCGGATCGACGTGGTGCTGAGCCCGGAGGCGGCCGACTGGCTGGCGGAACGAGGCTACGACCCGTCCTTCGGCGCCAGGCCGCTGAAGCGACTCCTTCAGACGGCGATCGCCGACCCGTTGGCACTCAAGGTCCTCGACGGCGAGTTCCGCGAGGGCGACACCATCGAGGTCGTGGTGGACGGCGACCACCTCGGGTTCGTCAAGAGGACCTGACGCATCGACGACGAGGGGGCGGGGACCCGCCCCCTCCGGCGCGCCATGACCCGCCTCTGCGGCCGGGCGCTGCCGAGTCGCAGCTCGATCCCGTCACGCCGACCGGGCGGTCTCGTCCGGGCGGACCTGGTCGGTCCCGACACGCGCGATCCTGCCGGGCAGGACGAGACTGAAGCACGCACCGCCGAGGATCTCCGACACCCGGTAGCCGGCGGTACCGCCGTGGGCCGTCGCCACCGCCTTGACGATGGCCAGGCCGATGCCCGATCCCGGGATGGTGGCGTTGTAACGGTTGGGCCCCCGCTCGAAACGATCCCACACGATGATCTCGTGCTTGCGGGGAACGCCAGGGCCGTCGTCGTGGACCTCGATGACGAGATCACCGCCACCGGCGGCGACGACCCGGATCAGACGCTGCGGCCCTCCGTAGCGGGCAGCGTTCGTGAGCAGGTTCACCAGCGCCTGTTCGAGACGGTCCGGATCGACGTAGACCTCGACGCCCTCGTCCAGATCGATCGTGACGGATCCCCTCGGAACCCCCGAAGCGACGACCGCCGCCTCGACGAGGCGGCCGGCGTCGACCCGGCGAACGTCGAGCGAGAGCTCACCGAGGTCGCCCCGCGACAGCATCACGAGATCGGACACGATCCGGGCCATGTAGGTGGCCTGGTCGTAGACGATCCCCAGCATCTCCTCGCGTTCGGCGGCATCGAACGACGTGGCGTGGGTGAGCAGATCGAGGAACCCGACGAGGGAGGTGAGCGGCGTGCGCAGCTCGTGGGAGATCGAGCTGACGAGCACGGACCGCTGGTCCTCCAGGAGCATCCGGTTCTCCCGGATGGCCACGGCCTGGCGCGTGATGACGAGGGCGACGACGACGAGCGTGGCGACCACGAGGATGCGCTCGTTGATCGACAGGTCGGAGGTGACGATGCTGGCGAGGAGGAACACCGCCATCACCGCCGCCGCGGTGTAGGGAAGGACCATCGCCCACAGGGGCGTCTTCCGGTTGGCGTACTCCCGGGGAGGCGGGGTCCGTCCCACGATGAGCGCCGTGGCGATGTAGCAGATGGTGGCGATCCCGTACAGCGGGAACACGGGCTGGGCTTCGGCGAAGGTGCGGCCGACCCCGGAGCGGAGGTAGAGGATGTCGGCGACCACCTGGAAGGCGATACCGACGCCGAAGAGCGCGACCCGGATGTCGAATCGATAGCTCGACCGTCGGACGATGACGATCATCAGCGCGACGAACACGGCGACGTCGAGGAACGGGAACAGCGAGCCGATGATGCGTTCCCATACGGGCGCGCTGGCGAGACGAGGAGCGATCGGCGCCAGAACGACGATCCAGGCGAGCGTACCGAGCGACACCGCCCCGACGAGCGCGTCGAGGGCGACGCGGGTCCGGTGCCACCGACCGCCGGCGGCGTGCGGGAGCGAAGCGAAACCGGACAGGGCGATGAGGTAGCCGACGAAGAAGAACACGTCGGCGGGACCGAACGCGGCGGCTTCCCCCGTGACCGCGACCTGGATCAGGAGAACGAACGTCCCCGACACCCCGACGAAGAAGCCGATGCCAACCGCCGACCAGGCGAGGCGCTCTGACTTCGGCAGACTCCGAGATCGGGTCAGGAACAGGACACCGGCAGTCGTGAAACCTGGCACGATGACCACCAGGGCGCCAACGACGGAACCTGCGTCATTCGGCAATACCTCAGCGATGATGCTTCCCACCGCCACCACGCCGACCACGAGCCACACCGCGACAGGCACGCTCCACTGCACGGTGGTACCGCGTTCAAGATTCGCCGTATCCGTCGAGGCAGCGATCGACACATGTTCTCATCGACAGCACCGGGTCGACGATGTAGCGATTCCGGGACATCGATGCACCGGTCTGGTGCGATCAGGACGGCTCGCGAAGATCGAGAGAAGCGACCTCTTCGGTGACGAGCCCGGGTACGTGGCGCCCCAGAGCGTCGAGCAAACGCTCGATCTGGTCCTCGTCATTGAGCAGTGTCTGGGTGAACCTGATGCCGGCAAGGCCCATGGGAACCGCGGGGAAGGAGGCCGGGTTGACGTAGAACCCTTCCTCGATCAGGCGATGGACGAGCTCCACCACCCGGTCGGGAGTCCCGATCCGCACGAACCAGATCGGCGTACGTTCGACCGAGAGCACGGGGAGCTGCAGATCGACGAGCCCCGAGCGGACGAGGTCGATCCGGCGACGGAGTTCCGCCTGGCGTTCGATGAGTTCCTCGGAAAGGTGGATCCTGGTCGACGCGACGCCGGCGGCGAGATCGGCCGGCTGGATCGGCCCGCTGAACGAGAACGTTCCGCCGCACAGCGTGACCTGCTCGATGAGCGCCTCGTCGGCTGCGGCGATGACTCCTCCGGTTGCGCCGAACGACTTCGCGAGACCGACGGCGACAACCATCCGGGGGTGCCAGTCGACGCGGTCGAGCACGACACCCCGGCCATGCTCACCTCGCCAGCCGAACCCGTGGGCGTCGTCGAAGTACACCCGCAGGTCCTCGTAGCGATCGAGAAGGGCGACGATGTCCTCGACGGGTGCGGTGTCGCCGAACATCGAGTACACCCCGTCGGCCAGGTACCACAGGCGCGCCGCCGCGTCGGCGTGGGCCTCGATCTCTCGCGTGAGGGCATCCATGTCGTTGTGCGGCACCGTTACGATCTCGGTTCCGCTCGCTCGGACGACCTGCAGGGCGAGGTGGACCGAAGCATGTGCTTGAGCGTCGACGATGGCCACATCCTCGGGACCGATGAGCACGGGCAGGGCCGACAGGTGGCCGAGGGTCGTGGAAGCTGCCACGGCGACGGGAGCGTCGAACATCGCTTCGAGCCCCTCTCGGAGTTCTCGGTACAGCGGTACCGAGGTGTACGCGGTCGACGAGGAGTGGCTCACGCCGAAACGGTGGACGCCGTCGACGGCCGCGCCGACAAGCCGAGGGTCACGGTTGAGACCGAGATAGGAGCACGAGCCGAAATCGAGGACCTGCCGCCCGCCGAGAGTGATCGTGGCGTCGTCGAACCGTTCGTCTTCCAAGTCGACCCGCATGATGCCCGTGCGGACACCCTTGCCGATGCGGCGTGCGGTGAGTTCCATCACCCGTTCGTGGCGGGTCCGTTCCTTCCCGGCCCTCATCCTCCCGACCTCCGGTCTCGTCGTGAGGCAACGCAACCTACCTCGCGGGAGGGCGAACCGCCAGACAGGGCATCGATCCGCGGAGGCGCCGCCCGATCGCCGTATCCTCTTGCCCCGTGCAGAGATGGTTCACGATCGGGTTCGTCACCGCGGCGGTAGTGATCGCCGCCTGCACGTCCGTGGGCTCCGGGACGACGGGGACGGTGACGACCACCGATCCGCCGGCGACCATCGCCACACCGACCACCACCTCCACCACCACGACGACCACCTCCACGACCACGACCACGACCACGACCACGACCACGACCACGACCACGCTCCCGCCGAACGACTGCGTCGTCGAGCCTCGCGGCGGCGACGACTTCTACGCCCAGGGATGCACCGTGCTCGGCGTGCGCATCAAGGCGGCGGGCTCGGTCGATCCGGCGGCCCTGGTCGCTGCCGCCGACCGGGTCTACCACCTGCTGGTCGGTCGGCCCGATCTGGCCGCGGCCGTGGCGGGATCGATCGAGCTGGCCATCGTCGGGGCCGACCAGGTCATCACCGACCTCCCCGAGTTCGCCGACCTGTACACCGTGTACCCGGGCACCGACTGGCGTCGCCTGGGCCGGTCCTTCCCGGGGACGGACCTCATCCCGACGGCGGCCGCCGCCGAAGAGAACCTGCTGTGTCTCGAGGAGGACCGTTTCGCCGGTGAGGACATGCTGGTTCGGGACTTCTCTCGCACGATCCGACGGTTCGGTCTCGCCGTCGCCGACGAGGAGACGGATGCGGACATCGAGCGGGCGTACGGTCGCGCGATCGCGTCGGGTCTGTGGCGGAACACCGTGGCGGAGGTGAACTCGGACCAGTACTGGGCGGAGGGAACCGAATCGTTCTTCGATGCCAACAACGAGGCCGACCCACCCGACGAGACCCACAACCACGTCGACACCCGTCTCGAGCTGCGCTCCTACGACCCGGGGCTGTATCGGCTGCTTGCCCGCGTCTACGGCGAGGGGCCCTGGCGACCGTCCTGCGGATGAACGATCCGGCGAGCACCCTCTTGACATCCCTTGTGTCGCATGATATCTTCTTATACATGATACCTGGCATGGCCAGGGTCGAAGAACGACGGAAGCTGGTCCCCGACAGGAAGCGAGGAAGGTCGATGGACCACAGCTCCCAGCTCTTGAAAGGCGTACTGGACATGTGCCTACTGGCGTTGGTGGCGGAGGAACCGAGCTACGGCTACGAGATGGCACACAAGCTCGAGGAGCGCGGGCTCGAACTCATCAGCGAGGGCTCGATCTACCCCACCTTGAGCCGGATGCAGAAGGCCGGCCTCATCGAGGGCTACTTCGTCGAGACCGACGGTGCCGGACCCCCCCGCAAGTACTACCGCATCGTCGACGAAGGTCGACAGCGCCTGGAAGAATGGAAACGCGAATGGTTCCGTCTCCAGAAGGGAGTCGGAACGGTCCTGGAGGGAGATCGTGCCTGACGTCGAGATCGACCGAATCGTCTCGGAGTGCGACCGCTACTGGCGGTCGAGCGGCGTCCCCGCTCCAGCCGTCGACGAGATGGCG
This sequence comes from Acidimicrobiia bacterium, assembly GCA_027036355.1. Lineage (GTDB taxonomy): Bacteria > Actinomycetota > Acidimicrobiia > Spongiisociales > UBA5794 > JALSQW01. Next base: position 7,722 of record JALVQZ010000127.1, read on the forward strand.
GCAGAGCTGCGGTCGCACCTGCTCGACGCCGCCGCCGAGGGGAAGGCCCCTGGCGAGGTGGTCGGTGCGGACCTGGCGATCTTCGCCGAGGAGTGGGCGCGGACCCAACGCGGACCCGTCGCCGTCCGCCCGGCTCCCTCTCCGCCATCGCCCGACGCTCGAAGGACCGTACTGGCTATCGGCCTGGTCGTGGCGGGCTTCACCGCCCTGGCGATCCTGGCCCCCAAGGAGGACACCGTGGACCTGAACAGCTGGCAGTGGATCTGGATCGTGGCGGCGGTGATCCTCGCCATCGGCGAGATGCTGACCGCCGGGTTCTTCCTGCTCCCCTTCGCGGTCGGCGCCGCGGCCGCGGCGATCCTCGCGTTCTTGGGCGTCAACCCGATCCTGCAGCTCATCACGTTCATCGTCGTGTCGGTGCTGTTCCTGTCCATCCTCCAACGGTTCGCCAAGCGGGTGGGTACCCACCCCCAGGTCGACGCCGGAGCCAACCGCTACGTCGGTTCGACCGCGATCGTGATCGAACCGGTCGATCGCCTCACCGCCAACGGACTGGTCCGCGTCGAGACCGAAGAGTGGCGAGCGACCACCGACCAACCCATCACCATCCCCGCCGGGGCGGAGGTGCGCGTCGTGGAGGTACGGGGGACCCGTCTCGTCGTCGAGCCCGTCCCGCCGCGGGCGAGCTGAGAACTACAGATCACGGAAGCGAGCGGAGAGCAAAGGAGCGAACGTGGAAGCAGCAGCGATCGTCGTATTGATGTTGATCGTGCTCTTGGTGGTGTACGTGGCCCTCGCCATCAAGATCGTCCAACAGCACGAGAAGGGTCTGGTCGAGCGCTTCGGGCGCTACTACCGGACGCTCGACCCGGGGTTCCACATGATCATCCCGTTCATCGAGCGGATCCGCCGAGTCGACATGCGCGAGCAGGTCGTCGACGTCCCGCCGCAAGAGGTGATCACCAAGGACAACGTGGTGGTGACGGTCGACGCCGTCGTCTACTACCAGGCGACCGATCCGGTGAAGCTGGCCTACAACGTGGCCAACTTCCTGATCGCGGCCACCAAACTGGCCCAGACGAACCTGAGGAACGTCATCGGTGACATGGATCTGGACGATGCCCTCACATCTCGCGAGACGATCAACGCCGAGCTGCGTCAGATCCTCGACGAGGCCACCGACGTGTGGGGCACCCGGGTCGTGCGGGTGGAGATCCAGCGCATCGATCCGCCTGCGGATGTCACCGCCGCGATGCACCGCCAGATGAAGGCCGAGCGCGACCGGCGTGCCATCGTGACCGAGGCCGAGGGCGAGAAGCGCTCGGCGATCCTCAAGGCCGAGGGCGTCAAGGAGGCCCGGGTGCTCGAGGCCCAGGGTCAGGCGGAGGCGATCCGTGAGGTGGCGGACGCCGAACGGTTCCAGCGCGAGACGGTCGCCGAAGGCGAGGCCAGGGCGATCGAGCGGGTCTTCGGTGCGATCCACACCGGCGACCCGACCCCCGACCTCATCGCCATCAAGTACCTCGAGGCGCTCCAGGGCGTGGCGGACGGTCAGGCGACGAAGATCTTCCTGCCCTTGGAGACCAGTTCGGTACTCGGTTCGCTGGGCGCCATCGCCGAGGTCTTCGCCGATCGCGGCGGCAACCCGACGAGCTGACCGACACCTCCACCGGCATGGTGCCCCCCGACGTCGGGGGGCACCATCGCGCCGGCAGCCTGAAACCCGACACGGTGTCGGCTAAGGTCTCCGGGAACGAGAGACCGACCGGGAGGGGACACACCACCATGCTCGAGGACTTCAAGGACTTCCTGCTGCGCGGGAACCTCATCGAACTGGCCGTGGCGTTCGTGATGGCGGGAGCCTTCGGCGCCGTCGTCACGTCGTTCACCGAGAACATCATCATGCAGATCGTGGCCTTGATCTTCGGCCAGCCGAGTTTCGACTCGCTGGTGCTCACGATCGGCGACACGCCCATCCTCTACGGCGCCTTCCTGACCGTGCTGATCAACTTCGTGTTCATCGCCGCCGCGGTGTTCTTCTTCGTGGTCAAGCCGTACAACGCCTACAAGGCCCGTGCCGAGGCTTCCGCCGACGAAGCCCCGGCCGGCCCCTCCGAGATCGACCTCCTGGTCGAGATCCGCGACGCCCTCCAACGCGGCTGACGACCGGCGAACCCAAGGTTGACGCCCCCCCCCCGACGCGGTACGGTGTTGGGGTGCGGGCGCGCGACCAGCGCCTCGGAAGAGAAGGGAGCAGCTCAAATGCTACGACGGCTCACCGTCCTCGTACTGCTCGTCTTCGCGGTTGTGTTGGGATCGACCGCCGCCTTGGCCGCCAGCTCGGTGACGTGGCACCAGAATCCCGGCTGCGACTTCTCCGGGAGCAGCCACCTCCTCGTCGGGAACACCGCGTACGCCAGAACGGATTCCAACGTCAGCAACTGCCTGAGCACCGTCGAGATCCGCCTCGGGTACAAGGTTGACGGGTACTGGTGGTACAACAGTCCAAAGCTCCGCTCTGGCAACGGGCCCCACGTGACCGACAGTCATGCCGGGGCAGACGCGACCTCCGGTCGCCACCGGTCGAAGGTGGGAGCGGTTTGGTCCACGTACTACTACACGAGCTACTGAGTTCCGCCGTCGAGAAGACAGATCGCACCGCGACATCATGATCGATCGTCTGGCGCTTCGATGGATCTGCTTGATGCTCGTGGCTCTCGTTGGATGCACGCCTGGGACGACACCGACGTCCTCTCGCGCGCCTTTCAGCGAGGCGCTTCGTGAGGAACTCCTCGTCGCTCTGGCCGAGGCCCCACCATCGCAGCGTGCCATCCTCGCAGACGGTGAGGTGACGTTCGACGAGTACGAATCCGCCGTTCTGGCGACCCTCGCGTGTCTTCGGGATGCCGGCATCGAGGTTGGCGAGCTACGACGGTCACCGGATGGGACGTACCTCGAGTACACCTACGGGGGAGTTCCCGATGAGGGCGTCGCCTCGCTCGAGGAGCTCTTCAACGACTGCCGGGACGCCAACTCGATCTACGTCGAGGACTACTACGCCCTCGAGCACGCACCCACGGCGTCCGAAGTGGCCGAACGCGTGGAGCAAGCGTCCCGCTGCATGCGTGAAGGAGGGATGACGGTGCCGCAAGGGGCTTCGTTCCAGGACCTGCAGGATCTCGTACCGACGGATCCCGACACCGCACTGGAATGCCTCCGAGCCGCCGGACTCTGAGAGGTATCGAACCCGGGCTCCGGGGCGTCCTCGCCCGGCGAGGTCACTCGGCAGGCGAGTCGACGTCCTCGGCGAGGGTTGCCTCCTGCTCGATCGCCGCCCCGGAGTCGTCGCCGGTGGCGGCGGCCTCCGGTTCGGTGACGGTCGGCTCGCCGGGCGCGAACAGGCTCGGCTCCCCCACCAGGGTGCGCGGCTCGGCGCGACGCTGGAGGATGCGGAAGGCGATGGCGGCGCCGATGACGGCGACGATCGACACCCAACCGTTGCGGGACAGCCCCAAGAGCCGGAAGCTGGTGTCGGTCCGCAACAGCTCCATCAGGAACCGGCCCGTGCCGTACACCATGACGTACACGGCGAAGGACGATCCCTTGGCGAGCTTCCCCTTGCGTTCCAGCCACAGGATGATCGGCACCGTCAGCAGCAGGTTCCACAACGACTCGTACAGGAACGTCGGATGGAACGTCGAGAACTCGGCGAACTGGGGCGGCCGGTTGGGCGGGTCGATCTCGACCGCCCACGGCAGCGTCGACGGCGTGCCGAACAGCTCCTGGTTGAAGTAGTTCCCCCACCGGCCGATGGCCTGGGCCAGGGGGATCCCCACCGCCGTGGCATCGGCGAAGGCCCAGATGTCGCCGTCCCACTTCCGGAGGAGGTACAGGGCGGTGAGGGCGCCGACCGTCAGGCCCCCGTACAGCGCCAGACCGCCCTCCCAGATGAAGAAGATCGCCCACGGCCGGCCCTCGAACCGGGACAGGTGCGTCGACACGTAGGCCATACGAGCACCGAGGAACCCGAACGCGACCGCCCAGATGGCGACCCGGTCCACCAGCTCCCCGTCGCCGCCGAACCGCTCGTACCGCTGCTTGGCGACCACGACCGCGACGATGACCCCGATGGCGATGAGCACGCCGTAGAAGTAGACGGTCAACGGACCGATCTCGATGGTGTTGCGTGGTGGCGACGGGATCGACGCCAGGAATGCCATCATCGGCGATGCTCCCCGGGGACCCGTGCCGGCGTCGTGCCGGGCGGCCGACGCTCCCGCGTGTGGTGATGAACCAACCGAACCTCCTCGTGACAGCGCAATGCTACGTGCTTGGCGTCGTAGCGGCGACGGGCCGGGTTTCGACGGTCGGACCGCCACCGACACCCGATAGGCTGGAGGCTCGTCGACGAAGGGAGCGCCACCGATGACCGCGAAGGAACGAGCCGAGCGACGTTTCGCCGAGATCGAGAGCGACCTGTACGGGATCTCCCGCTGGATGTACGAGCACCCGGAACTCGCCTTCGAGGAACGCGACACGTCGGCTCGTCTCGTGGAGTTCCTCCGGGGCCAGGGGTTCGACGTCGAGTACCCCGCCTACGGCATGGACACCGCCTTCGCGGCCAGGGCCGGGTCGTCGGGCCCCGAGGTCGTGATCTGCTGCGAGATGGACGCCCTCCCCGAGGTCGGTCACGCCTGCGGCCACAACATCATCGCCACCGCCGCCGCAGGCGCGGGGGTGGCCCTCGCCCCCCTCGCCGACGAGCTCGGGTTCCGGGTCACGGTGCTCGGCACGCCTGCAGAGGAGATGTACGGAGGGAAGGTCGACCTCATCGAAGCCGGCGCGTTCTCCGGTGCGGCGGCGGCGATGATGATCCACCCCTCCCCACGCGACGTCGTCGATCCGAACTTCCTGGCGGTCGCCCACGTGGACGTCGAGTTCTTCGGCAAGGAGTCCCACGCCGCGTTCGCTCCCCAGCTCGGGCTCAACGCCCTCGACGCCGCGGTTCAGGCGTACGTGAACATCTCGACCCTCCGGCAGGCCCTCTACCCCACCGACAAGGTCCATGGGGTCATCACGTATGGCGGTGGCGCCCCGAACGTGATCCCGGCCTACACGGCCATGTCGTGGTACGTCCGGGCGCCGTCCAAGGACCGCCTCGACGAGCTGTACGCCAAGGTCGTCGCCTGCTTCGAGGCGGCCGCCACGGCGACCGGGTGCACCTTCGAGATGAAGGAACGGGGCCACATCTACACGGATCTCGTGTCCGACCCGTTGATGGCGGAGCTGTTCGCCGCCAACGCGGCAGCCCTCGGGCGGCCGATGGGACGAGGCGCCGACGAGGACCCGGGCGCGGCCGGCTCGACCGACATGGGCAACGTCAGTCACGAGGTCCCGTCGATCCACCCGATGCTCGACATCCACTCGCTGCCGGCGGTCAACCATCAGAAGGAGTTCGCCGCCCACACCGTCACCCCCTCCGGCGAACGGGCGATCCGGGACGGCGCCCTGGCGATGGCGTGGACGGTCATCGACATCGCCGAGGGTGACCGATGGGCCGACCTGACGCCTCCTCGCTGAGATCGTGGATCGCCTCCGCAGGGAGAACCTGCTCCTCGTCGTAGCGGCGGCGGTGCTCGTCGTCGGCGGGTACGTGTTCCTCCGGTACGCCTACCGGGTCGCCGATCCGTTCCCGTTCTCTCAGGAGATCGTCCTCGTCGTGCTCGGGACGATCGTCACCGTGCTGATCACCGCCCTCCTGCTGAACAAGCAGACGGAGGTGGAGCTCGAGAAGGAAGAGAACCTCAACTTCCTCGACCTCAAGCGCACGATCTACATGGACCTCCTCGACCACCTTCAGGACATCCTCCTGCGCGGCGAAGCGACCAGGGACGACGTCATCAGGTTGCGCTTCCTGTCCCACAAGCTGGCCCTGGTCGCCAGTCCGGATGTCCTCGATGGGTTCTCCGAGTTCGTGGACGTGTTCCGTCGCGCCACCGACGACCGGACGATCGTGCCGGCCGAGGCCGACGACATCATGGAGGCGGTGGCCGAACTCACCGTGCGGATCCGCGGCGACCTGGTCGGAGCCTACGACCGGGCGCGTGGCGTGGATCGACGCCGTCTGTCGAAACGCATCGAATCGAACACCGAGAAGCTCAGCGGGATCCGGTTCCGCTGATGGGACGAACCGTCGACCGTCGAGGAGGATCACGATGACCGGCATCCGCAGGCTCAACCACGCCGTCCTGTTCGTCTCGGACCTCGGCCGTGCGGAGGGGTTCTACCGCGACGTGCTCGGGTTCGAGATCGTCGCGACCGAACCCCGGATGAACGCGGTGTTCCTGCGAGCACCCGACTCGGCCAACCACCACGACCTCGGCCTGTTCGGCCTCGGCGCCGGAGCGCCCCGACCCCCGCGGGGGACGACCGGTCTGTACCACCTCGCGTGGCAGGTCGACACCCTCGAGGACCTGGCCCGCCTCCGGGAGGCGGTGATCGCATCGGGGGCCTACACCGGCGAATCGTCGCACGGTGCGACCAAGAGCATCTACGGCGCCGACCCCGACGGCAACCAGTTCGAGCTCATGTGGATGGTCCCGAGGGACGAATGGGGCGCCTACGAGCATCAGGCCGTCGTCGAGCCCCTGGACCTCGGAGCCGACCTGGCGCGGTGGGCGGGGGTCGGCACCGCCGACGAACTCGGACCGGGCCGGACCGGCTGATCGGAGGATCCCGCCGCCGGCGAGCCGTTCAGAGGATCTGGCTGAGGAACAGCTTCGTCCGGTCGTGCTGGGGGTTGGTGAAGAAGTGCTCCGGGGTGCCTTCCTCGACGATGGTGCCGTAGTCGAAGAACAGCACCCGGTCGGCGACCTCCCTGGCGAACCCCATCTCGTGGGTCACCACGAGCATCGTCATGCCCGAGGCGGCCAGTTCCTTCATCACGTCGAGGACCTCTTTGATCATCTCGGGGTCGAGCGCGGAGGTGGGCTCGTCGAAGAGCATGATCCGCGGCTTCATCGCCAGCGACCGGGCGATGGCCACGCGCTGCTGCTGGCCGCCGGAGAGCTGTCCGGGGTACTTGTCGGCTTGTTCGGGGATCCCGACCCGTTCGAGGAGCTCCATCGCCGTGGCCTCGGCCTCCGCCTTGGGGGTCTTGCGTACCCAGATCGGGGCGAGGGTGATGTTGTCCATGACCGTCAGGTGGGGGAACAGGTTGAACTGCTGGAAGACCATGCCCACCTCGGACCGGATCTTCTCGATGTTCTTGAGGTCGTTGGTGAGCTCCGTCCCGTCGATGATGATCGTGCCCTCCTGGTGGGCTTCGAGACGGTTCAGGCAGCGGATGAACGTCGACTTGCCGGAGCCGGAAGGCCCGATGATCACCACCACCTCGCGTTCCTTGACGCGGGTGGTGACCCCTTTGAGGGCCTGGAAGTCGCCGAACCACTTCTTCACCCCTTCGGCGATGACGATGTCGTCGCCGAGGACTCGCTCTGGTGTCGTCTCGTGCATGGTCATCGAAGGTGCCTCCTCGACTCTCTTCTCATCGTTCGCCGACGCCCAGCTTCTTCTCGAGCCGGAGGCTGATACGGCTGAAGGTGAACGTGAACATCCAGTACACCACCGCGGCGAACAGTAGGGGCTCGCGGAACGTCCCGAGGAAGTTGAACGGCTGGCTCTGTCCGGGGATGACCGCGCGGGCGATGTGGAGGAAGTCGAACAGGCCGACGATCGTCACCAGCGACGTGTCCTTGAAGATGGCGATGACCTGCCCGACCAGGGCGGGGATGACCGCCCGCAGGGCCTGCGGGAGGACGATGAACACGGTCATCTGCGAGGTGGTCATCCCGAGGGCCTGTGAAGCCTCGTACTGGCCCTTGGGGATCGCCTGGAGGCCGCCACGGACGTTCTCGGCGAGGTAGGCCGCGGAGAAGAACGTCATCGCCCCGATGGCGCGCATGACGCCGCCGATGGACACCCCCTGAGGGAGGGCGACGGGGAGCATGATGAACGCCACGAGCAGCCACGTGATGAGCGGCACGCCGCGTACCAGCTCGATGTACGTGGTCGCCATGATCCGGAACAGCGGCATCTTCGACGTCCTCGCCAGCGCCAGGAGCAGTCCGATGGGGAACGAGGCGACGATGGCGGTGATCGACAGGATCAACGTGAGGCCGAGACCACCGAGCATGAACGCCCCCGGCACCTCGACCGTCGACTCGGAGGTGGCCATCACGTAGAAGAACACGATCAGGAGCGCGGAGATGGCCCACATGGCGAGGAAGATGCGGCGGCTGGCTCCTTCGCCGCCGAAGGTGGGGGCGGCGAGGGAGAAGAAGGCGAAGGCGAGCAGGAGGAAGCGGACGACGTACTCCATCTGGAAGGCGAAGCTGGCCAGGGCGACGATCAAGGCCACCGCGCCGATGACCCTCCCCAACTCCCCCAACGAACGGTTGGCGGCGACGTTGAGGACGAGGGCGCCCACGACGGCGAAGCCGACCGCCAGCGGGAGGTAGAAGGACCACACCCGGTCGAGGGGAACGTGCGGGTCGCGGAGGACGACGAGGACCAGCACCGGATACGACAGCACCCACAGGCCCACGAGGACGCGGCGGGTGGGAACGGCCGGGAGGAGGTCCCGAGCGAACTTCATGACGAGGTACGAGGCGACCCCGACGAGCGCGATGATCGTCCACGGGACTCGGGTCGACGAGGCGATCGGCAGGAAGCTGACGACCTGCTCCCCGGCGGTGTCCCGGACCGGGAACGGGAGCTCGATCGTCCAGATCACGACGAGGACGAGACCGATCACCACTGCGACCGCGCCCAGGACGGGGATGGACTCCTCCTTGGCGCGTTCGCCCAGGCCGTTGCGGAGGTAGTAGCCGACGCCGGCGAGCACGGCGCCGACGACGATCCAGCCGATCTTGCCGGTCGTCGAGAAGGGCCCGAGGAGGCCGCCGAGCAACGCCAGGCTCCCGACGGCGAAGAGGGTGCCGCCGACCTGACGGGGGCTGGTGCGCCCACCCACTCGCCATACGGCCAGGCTGAGGGCGAGGAGGACGGCGACGGTCCCGACGCTGAACCAGATCCGGATGGCCTGCTCGGCGGGGTACGCCTGGACCATCAGAAGGCGCATGTTGTAGGTGACCGCCTCCCACCGGCGGGTCGGGTCGAAGATGAACCCCAAGATCCCTCTGATCCCGGCGAGGGCGACCAGGAGGGCGAGGATGCTCATGACCCCGCTGGCGGGGGTGGAGAACAGGTTCTCCTTCAGCCAGACCCGGATGCCCTTCGGGGGCGGTTCGGGCGCCAGCTCGGTGACTTCGGTGACCACGTGACCCGTCATGTCATCGCTCCACGATCATCATCTTGCGGTTGTAGTAGTTCACGATCGCCGAGATCCCGAGGCTGAGCGTCACGAAGAAGCCCATCCACACGAGCACGACGGGGAGGGACTGGCCGGTCTGGTTCAGGATCGTGGTCCCGACCTGCACGATCTCGGGGAAGGCGACGGCGATGCCCAGCGAGGTGTTCTTCATCAAGTTGAGGTACTGGTTGCCCATCGGCGGGAGGATGATGCGGAACGCCTGGGGCAGGATCACGAGCCGCAGGTACTGGCTGCGGCGCAGACCGAGGGCCATTGCCGCCTCGGTCTGGCCCTTGGGGACCGCCAGGATCCCGCCGCGGACGATCTCGGCGATGAACGAGGCCGTGTACAACGTGACGCCGGTCCAGATGGCGAAGAACGGGACGGACATGACGACGCCGCCCTCGGAGAAGTTGACGAAGCCGGCGCCCTTGACGATGACCTCGGGGCGGCTGCCGACGATCGGCGACCCGGAGGTGACCTCGAAGGACCGTCCGAACCAGTCGAAGACGTTGGCGATCCCCCTGCCGATGAGTTCCGCGACCGTCGCCTTGTCGCCGCCGACGGTGGTGAGCACGAACCCGCCGATGACGAACGACACGATCGCCAGGGCGATACCGGAGAAGCCGGCGAAGATGACCCGGAACCAGTCGTCGTCGGTGAGCTTGCCGAAGCCGGCGGGGGTGCGGCGGGACTCGAAGAAGTTCCGGATCCACAGCACGGCGAACCCGATCGACGCGATGGCGCCGACGATCGGGTAGACGATCGGGGGGAGCGCCCGGAAGAACGACGCGATGCCGTGCCACACGGGAGCGAGGATGCGCAGGATCGGCCATGCGAACCATCCGACGGCGGCGAACACGATGACGGTGGCGAACCAGGACAGGCCGGGGTAGGTGATCCGTCCGGTCTCCTCCTGGATCCGGTGCCGGTAGCGGGACACGTACCGTCCGACGACGATGCCGGCGACGACGAAGAGCATCCACGGCCAGAAGCCGCCGTCGGTGCGGAACCAGGCGAGACCGAATCCCTTGTTCGATGCCTTGAACCAGTAGGTCCCGACGTCGTCGGTGGTGAGCTGGGGAAGGACGAGCGCCATCGCCTGCCAGAAGAAGATCTGGAGCAGCAGCGGCACGTTGCGGATCGACTCGATGTAGATGGTCGACAGCTTGTTGACGATCCAGTTCTTCGACAGGCGTCCGATACCGATGAGGGTGCCGAGCACGGTCGCCGCCACGATGCCCGAGATCCCGACCCGAAGGGTGTTGACCATCCCGACGGCGAGGGCCCGCACACCCGAGTCCGGCGAGGTGTCGATGCCTTCGCGGATGTCGACGCCGGTCGGGTCCGACAGCCACTTCCAGCCGAAGGAGATGCCCGACTGGTTGAAGTTCTTCAGCGCCTCCCTGCCGAGGAGGGCGAACAGCGCCAGCAAGGCGATGAGGACACCGATCTGCGCCACCCACTTGAGGAACGTGGCGTTCCTCCACAGCGGCGTCTTCTGATGTTCTCTGACCTCGACCGTCAAAGCCCTTGCCTCCCTCTTCGGCAGCCCCCGTCGTGGACGGCCGTGCACATCGCCCGAAGCAATCTAGACGAACGCGCAGCGGGGGCGCCACTGGCGCCCCCGCTGCGTCTGGTCGTCGCTTGGATCAGCGAGCCGGCGGTGCGTAGATCAGGCCACCGTCGAACCACTGCATGTTGAACGAGCCTTCGCGCTCGAGACCGAGAGGTCCGGTCAGGTTGCGCTCGAAGATCTCGCCGTAGTTCCCGACCTGCTTGATCGCCTGGTAGAAGGCGTCGGCCTTCAGGCCCATGGCGGTCTGCAGTTCACCTTCGCCGCCGAAGAGGCGGGTCAGTTCGGGGGTGGAGTCCATCATGTCGTCGATGTTGGCCGAGGTCACGCCGTTCTCGTCGGCGATGAACGTGGCGAACACGACCCAGTCGATGACGTCCTTCCACTTCGAGTCGTTCTGGCGAACGACCGGCCCGAGGGGCTCCTTCGAGATCGGGGAACGGGGGAAGATCACCCAGTTCTCCGCGCCGGGGGTGCCGGCGTTCTTCTCGGCGGCACGGTTGCCGAAGAGACCCGAACCGTCGGTGGTGACGATGTCACAGGTACCGGCCTTGAACTTCTCCATCGCCTCGGGGAAGTTCTCGACCGTCTCGAGGGTGATGTTCACCCCGGCGACCTTGGCGCCTTCGGTGATGTTCTTCTCGGTGGTCGTACCGGCGTTGGTGCACACGGTGGCGCCGTCGATGGCCTCGAGGCCACTGTCGGGCGTCAGGCCGGGCAGACGGGACGGATCGCCCATGAGCTGCTGGCCGTCGTAGTACGTCGTCGGCGCGAAGTCCATGCCGATGTCGGTGTCGCGGCTCTGGGTCCAGGTGGTGTTCCGGATCAGCACGTCGACCTCGTTGTTCTTGAGCGCCTCGAACCGCTCGGCGGCGGTCAGGGCACGGAACTCGACGGCCGAAGCGTCACCGAGCACGGCAGCAGCGACGGCCCGGCAGTAGTCGGCGTCGAAGCCGGTGGTCGAACCGTCGGCCGCGGTCTCCGAGAAGCCGACGGCGGAGCCGGAGACCCCGCAGACGAGCTTGCCGCGCGCGATCACGGTATCAAGGGTGCTCTCCCCGGTCGCCTGACCGGTGTCGCCACCGCCACCACTGGAGTCACCGCCGCCGCCGGGGGCTTGGGTGGTCGTGGTCGTGGTCTCGGTGCTGGTCCCGCCGCCTCCACAGGCAGCAGCGACGAGCGCGAGAACGGCGAAGAGCAGCGCCATTTTCTTGAGCATGGGTTGAACCCTCTCCTTAGCGTTGCGTGTTACGGAATCGATCGTGGTGTTGAGCCCACGTCCCCGGTCCGAGCCGGAGACAGCAGCAAGCTAGTCAGCATGCGACGCCGATGTAAAGCGAATCCGGCGCTTCGTCGACGAGCCGGGGGGCCGGCGTGGCCGCTCAGGAGCCTTGGGCGTGGATGAAGACGCGCCGTTCGCGGGCCTGATCGAGTTCGGCGAACAACACCCGCTGCCACTGTCCGAGCAGCACCTCGCCGTCGACGATGGGCACGGTGATCGACGGCTGGCCGACCAGGAGCTGCCGGCAGTGGGCGTGCCCGTTGACGAACTCGTCTTCCTGCAGGTTCTCGGTGCGGACGTCGTGGTCGTCGTGTTCGTAGTACACGTCGTCGGGGACCATCTCACCGATGAGCTTGCGGAAGTCGTTGAGGAACCCCGTCTCGGATTCGTTGATGACGACCGTCGTGGTCGTATGCGGCGTGTAGACGGTCACCTGCCCATGCCGGACGCCCGATCGCTTCACGACCGCCCGCACCATGTCGGTGAAGTCCCAGAACTCGTTCGGCTCGTTGGTGCGGAAGTGAAGCGCCTCGGTGCGGATGGGCGGGGCGACCGTCTCGGCGAGGACGACGGGTACCCCGACAGGATCCTTGGTCGCTTTGCGCATGGAGGTGCGGTCGTTCACAGGTCTTCCGTTCGTCGAGCGGGGCAACCCTAATCGGCGCGAGCGCGTAGGGCGCTCCATCGGGTCGGACGGGACAGCGGAGGCCCCGAGCCCCGCCGGTACACTCGGGCCCGTTCCCGGCTACGGAGGAAGAGCATGCCCGCTTCGGTGGTCCTCGGCGCACAGTGGGGCGACGAAGGGAAGGGGAAGATCACCGACCTCTTCTCCGAGTCCGCCGACCTCGTCGTCCGGTACCAGGGAGGCAACAACGCGGGGCACACGATCGTCGTCGACGGCGAGCGCTTCGCGCTGTCGCTGATCCCCTCCGGGGTGCTCTACCCGAACGTGACGCCGGTGATCGGCAACGGGTGCGTGGTCGACCCCCGGGTCCTGCTCGAGGAGATGGACGCGTTGTCGGCCCGCGGCATCGACCCGTCGCGGGTCCGGATCTCCGGCAACGCCCACCTGATCATGCCGTATCACCGCAAGCTCGACGCGGTGATGGAGCGGTACCTCGGCAAGCAGCAGATCGGAACGACCAAGCGCGGGATCGGCCCGGCCTACATGGACAAGTACTCCCGTTTCGGGATCCGGGTCCAGGATCTGTTCGATCCGAAGATCTTCCGCCAGAAGCTCGACGTGGCCATCAAGGACAAGAACAAGCAACTGACGAAGGTCTACAACCAGCTCCCCCTCGACGCCGACGAGATCGCCGAGGAGTACCTCGGGTACGCCGACCGGATCCTCGACCACGTCACGGACACGTCCCTGTTGATCTGGGAGGCGCTGCGCGACGAACGGCAGGTGCTGTTCGAAGGCGCCCAGGGCACCCTGCTGGACATCGACCACGGCACCTATCCCTTCGTGACGTCGTCGAACCCGACCGCGGGCGGCGTGAGCACCGGCGCCGGCATCGGCCCGAAGGCGATCGACCGGGTGGTCGGGGTGACCAAGGCGTACATCTCGCGGGTGGGCACCGGCCCGTTCCCGACCGAACTACACGACGAGATCGGCGAGCAGATGGTGCAGATCGGCGGTGAGTACGGCGTGGTGACGGGACGCCGGCGCCGCTGCGGATGGTTGGACGCCGTGGCGCTCCGCTACGCGGTGCGGGTCAACGGGCTGACCGATATCGCGTTGACGAAGCTCGACGTGCTGTCGCACTTCGAGACGATCAAGATCGCCATCGCCTACGACTCGCTCGGGGAGCGCTACACCGAGTTCCCCCGCCAGCAGCGGGTCCTGTACAACTGCATCCCCGTGTACGAGGAGCACGAGGGATGGCAGGTCGACATCACCGGCGTCCGATCGTTCGCCGAGCTCCCCGAAGCGGCCCGCCGGTACGTCCTGCGGATCGAGGAACTCGCCGGGGTCCCCATCACGACGATCTCGGTCGGGCCGGGCCGCGAAGCGACCTTCCACCGGCCATGAAGGTCCTGCTCCTCGGAGGCGGCGGACGCGAGCACGCGCTGGGGTGGAAGCTGGCCGCGTCGCCCCGGTTGACGGACCTGCTGTCGGCCCCCGGCAATCCGGGACTGGCCGGCTTGGGGGCGGTGTATCCGGGGTTCGCACCCACCGACGTCGACGCCGTGGTCGACCTGGCCATCGCCAACGAGGTGGATCTGGCGGTGATCGGCCCCGAGGCGCCCCTCGCCGCGGGCGTCGTCGACGCCTTGACCGCGGCGGGTATCGCCGCCTTCGGCCCGACCCGGGCTGCCGCCCGTCTCGAATCCTCCAAGGCGTACGCCAAGGAGGTGATGGTCCGCGCCGGGGTACCGACGGGAGCGTCGTGGACGTTCCGCGACCTGGCCGACGCCGAGGCGCACCTGGCGTCGTTGCCGCCGCCGTACGTCGTCAAGGCCGACGGCCTGGCGGCGGGCAAGGGAGTGCTGGTCACCGACGACCTGATCGCGGCCCAGGCGTGGGCGCGGGTCTGCATCGAGGGCCACTTCGGTGAAGCGGGCCGCACCGTGGTCGTGGAGGAGCACCTCGCCGGGCGGGAGGTGTCGGTGTTCGCGATCTGCGACGGCACGCGGGCCCTGGCGCTCCAACCTGCCCGTGACTACAAGCGACTCCGCGACGGGGACCTGGGACCGAACACCGGTGGGATGGGCGCCTATTCGCCTCCGGCGGATCTGCCCGGCGACCTCGTTGACGACACCCTGGAGACGGTCGTGGCTCCGGTGCTGGAGACCCTCGCCGCCGACGGCATCGCCTACCGGGGGTTCCTGTACGTCGGGCTGATGCTCACCGACGACGGGATGAAGGTGCTGGAGTTCAACTCGCGCATGGGCGATCCCGAGACCCAGGTGCTGATGCCCAGACTCGACGAGGACCTGCTCGAGCTGCTGGTGGCGGCGACCGAGGGTCGGCTGCCGCATCGTCCGCTGCGCTGGCACGACCTGGCCGCCGTCGACGTCGTGCTCGCCGCCGACGGCTATCCCGAGGCACCGAGGTCGGGCGATCCGATCGTCGGACTCGACGCCGCGGCGGATCTCGACGACGTGGTGGTGTTCCACGCCGGGACCACCCGGACCGTCGACGGGCTCGTCACGTCGGGGGGGAGGGTGCTCAACGTCGTCGGAACGGGCGCCGACGTGCCCACGGCCCGAGATGCGGCGTACCGTGGGGTCGGGATGATCGAGTTCGCGGGCATGCAGTACCGCGGCGATATCGCCGCCGACGCGATGATCGAAGGAGGGACACGATGACGGACCGGAAGGTCGCGGTGTTGATGGGCAGCGCCAAGGACATGCCGAAGATGGAGAAGGCGGTGGAGGTGCTGATCGACCTCGACATCCCCCACGAGGTCCACGTCATGTCGGCGCATCGTGATCCCGACAAGGTGGTCCGGTTCGCCAAGGAGGCGCGGACCCGAGGGTTCGGGGTGATCATCTGCGGCGCCGGGAAGGCGGCCCATCTGGCGGGCGCGGTGGCCGCGCACACGACGCTCCCGGTCGTGGGGGTACCGCTCGACGCCGGCGCCCTCGGGGGACTGGACGCCCTGCTGGCCACGGTCCAGATGCCCACGGGCATCCCGGTGGCGACCGTGGCCATCGATGGGGCGGCGAACGGGGCCTACCTGGCGGTCGCGATGTTGGGGATCACCGACGACGCGTGCGTCGCCAAGCTCGACGCCTACCGGGGAGAGCTGCGGGCGTGATCGAGCGGTACTCGCTGCCGGAGATGGCCGCCATCTGGGGCGAGCGTCGGAAGCTGGCCGTGTGGAAGGAGGTCGAGACCCTCGTCCTCGAGGCGTGGGCGGATCAGGGTGTCGCTCCACCGGAAGCCGCGGCCGCGCTCCGCCAAGCCCCGGAGGTCGACGTCGAGGCGTGGAAGCGGCGGGAGGAGGTCACCCACCACGACGTCGCCGCGTTCGTCGACCTGCTGGCCGAGTCGGTGGCGACCGGCGGCGAGTGGGTCCACTACGGACTGACGTCTTCGGACGTGCTGGACACCGCCAACGGGGTGCTCATGACCGAGGCCGTCGACCTGCTCCTGCTGCGGGTCGCCGAGCTGTTCGCGGTGGTGAAGCGCCGGGCGCGGGAGCATCGGGACACGGTGATGGTGGGACGAACGCACGGCATCTGGGCCGAGCCGATGTCGTTCGGGTTGAAGCTCGCGACGTGGGCGTTCGAGCTCGCCCGGGACCACGACCGGCTGCGCCATGCCCGCGACGTCGTGGCGGTGGGGAAGATCTCGGGGGCGGTCGGGACGTACGCCCACACTCCCCCCTCGGTGGAGGCCTATGTCCTCGACCGGCTGGGGCTGCGACCCGAGCCGGCTTCGTCGCAGATCGTCATGCGAGATCGTCACGCCGAGTTGCTGTCCGCCGTGGCGTTGGCGGGTGCGTCCCTCGAACGGTTCGCCGTCGAGATCCGCCACCTGCAGCGGTCCGAGGTCGGTGAGGTCCGGGAGCCGTTCCGGAGCGGGCAGAAGGGGTCCTCGGCGATGCCCCACAAGCGCAACCCGATCGGGTCGGAGAACATCACCGGCTTGGCCCGGCTCCTCCGCGGCTACGCCGTCGCCGGCTACGAGGACGTCGCGTTGTGGCACGAGCGGGACATCTCCCACTCGTCGGTCGAGCGCATCGCCCTGCCCGATGCGACGGGACTGCTCGACTTCGCGCTGGTGCGGATGGCGCGGATCGTCGATGGGCTGGTGGTCGACACCGATCGGATGCGAGCCAACCTGGACGCCACCCGCGGGCTGGTGTATTCCCAGGCGGTCCTGTTGGCGTTGATCGAGGCGGGCCACTCCCGCGACGAGGCCTATCGCATCGTGCAGCGCAACGCCATGCGCACGTGGGACGAAGGGGGAACGCTGCTCGACAACCTGGCGGCCGACCCGGACATGGACCTGCCGATCGACGAACTCCGCGAGTGCTTCGCTCCGGAGCGTTTCCTGCGCCACGTCGGCGTCGTCTTCGAGCGGCTCGACGGGACCCACCTGACGTCGGCCTGACGGATCGTCGGGCGGATCCGAGAGCGTCGATAGGATGCTCGTCTCGCAAGGAGGCGACGTGCAGATCGTCGACGGTGTCCATCGGCTGGGAAGCGATTTCGTCGGCATGTACGTGCTCGCCGACGGCGGGAAGCTGACCGTGATCGACGCCGCGACCCCACGCTCGTGGCCGGCCTTCACCCGGTTCCTGGCCGAGATGGGGTGGGGACTCGTCGACGTCGAGGCGGTCCTCGTCACCCACGCCCATCCGGATCATCTCGGCATCGCCGAGGAGCTCCGGGTCGAAGCCGGATGTCCGGTGAAGATCCACCCCTCCGATGTGGCGGTCGCCACCGGGCGGGACCGATGGCGACCCGAGTGGCGCCTCCCGATCTGGCGTCCGATGGTGCTGCGCACGTTGCTGCAAGGGGCGGTCGAGGGGGTGCTCTCGACGCCGCCGGTGACCGAGATCTCGACGTTCGCCGACGGCGAGCGCCTGGATCTTCCGGGCCGGCCCCTGGTCATCCACGCTCCGGGCCACACGCCGGGGAGCTGTGCGCTCCTGAGCGAATCCCGCGGTGCCTTGTTCGTCGGCGACGTGCTCGCCACGGTCGACATCGCCACCGGCGCCGAAGGCCCGGTGATCCCTCCGTCGTTCGCCAACGACGACTCGGAGCAGGCGCTGGCTTCCCTCGACCGGCTCGACGGGATCGAGGCCGACGTGCTCCTTCCCGGCCATGGGAAGGCGTGGACGGGTACGGTCGCCGACGCGCTCTCCCACGCCCGTCGGGTGGGGATCCGGTGAACGGTTCGGCGATCGGGGAGCCCGCCGCCACCCTCGCGTTGTGGGACTTCCGGCGGCGGGTCGCCGACCTGTATCGGGCCGCCCGCGAGGGCGGCCCTGGCGAAGGACCGTGGCGACGGTGGCGGGCTGGACGGGACCGGCTGTTCGCCACCCACGACCAGTCTCCCCTGGGCCCCGCGGCGCGCGCGGCCTTCTCCTCGCTGGAGTTCTTCCCGTACGATCCGGCCTGGCGGATGACGGCGCGGGTCGAGCCGGTGGAGACCCGAAGGGTCGGGGCGGTCCATTCGGCGGCAGGAGAGACCCCGCTGATCCGCTTCGGCCGGGTCCGGCTCCCCGATCCGGCGAATGTCACGTTGTCGGTGTTCTGGATCGACGTCTACGGAGGAGGCGTGTTCGTGCCGTTCCGCGACGCGACGGCCGGGGAGACCACCTACGGGGGCGGGCGCTACCTGGTGGACACCATCAAGGGCGCCGACCTCGGCCACGAGGACGCCGCCATCGTCCTCGACTTCAACTACGCCTACCACCCGTCATGCGTCCACGATCCACGGTGGTCGTGTCCGCTGGCTCCGCCCGACAATCACCTGCAGATCCGGATCGAAGCCGGCGAACGTCTGGGGTCTCCGTCGGGGTGAACCCGCGGTTCAGCCCAGCGGGCTGCCTGCCACGAGGTCGAAGCCTTCGTCGCGCCAGCCCTCGACCCCGCCGATCATCTTCTTGACCGCCCGTCCGAGCCGGGCGAGACGAACGGCGGCCTTGTCGGCGGCGTTGCAGTGAGGCCCGGCGCAGTAGACGACGAACACGGTGTCGTCGGGGTACGCCGCCAGGTTCCGTTCCACGATCCTCCCGTGAGGGAGGTTCGTCGCTCCGGGGATGTGCTCGACGGCGAAGGGTTCGGGTCCTCGGACGTCGAGCAGGACGAAGTCCTGCGATCCGTCGTTCATCGCTTCGTGGACGTCCCAGCAGTCCGTCTCGAGGCGCAGCAGGGCGGAGAAGTGCTCCAACGCCTCGTCGGGATCCGCCGGTGCCACTTGGGTCACGATCGACGATCTGTCCGTTGCCATGGGGTGCCCTCCCTTCGCTGATGGCGCCACCCTACGCGAACGCGACGTGCGACCATGCCTCCATGCAGCTCGTCACCGACCGGCTCGTCCTGCGTCGCTTCTGCGACGCCGATCTCGAGCCCTTCGCCGCGATGAACGCCGATCCCGCGGTGATGGAGCACTTCGTCGCTCCGCTCACCCGGGCGGAGTCCGATGGGTTCGTCGCCGCCATCGAGCGAGCCTTCGCCAGGGACGGCTTCGGCCTGTGGGCGGTCGAGGCCGCGACCGGGTTCGTCGGGTTCGTCGGGCTCAACCGGGTCCGGTTCACCGCCCCGTTCGTCCCCGCCGTCGAGGTCGGCTGGCGGCTGGCCCAGGACGCCTGGGGCCACGGGTACGCCACCGAGGCGGCCACCGCGGTCCTCGACGACGCGTTCGGTCGCGTCGGCCTCTCCGAGGTCGTGTCGTTCACGATCCCCGCCAACGTGCGGTCCGTGGCGGTGATGGAACGTCTCGGCATGACCCACGATCCGGCCGACGACTTCGACCATCCCCGGGTCATGATCGGCCACCCCCATCGCCGCCACGTGCTGTACCGCATGTCGAAGCGTCGGTGGATCGCCGCCGGACGGGCCGGGACGCGCGGGACGGGAACCTGACGTCGCCCCTCGACCGTCCCACCGTCGAACCGACGGCGAGAGGAGCCCACGATGCGACGAACGACGATCCTCCTGGTGACGGCGATCGCCGTCGTGGCGGCGGCGTGCACGTCGTCGCCGACGACCGGGCCGGGTTCCACCTCCTACCGGCTGGGTGGAGATCGCGGTCCGGCCGGTCCTGCGCTCTTCGCGGCGCCGGCGCTCCAGGCGTTCGATTCGTGCGATGCGTTCTTGAGCTACGTCAAGGGCCACGCCCTCGAACGGGTCGGCCCGTACGGCTTGGAGGGATACGACGGCTTTCTGCCGACGGATGCGGTCTTCGCCGTCGAGGACGCTGCCGGCCCGGATCGGGCGGCCCCGACGACGACCGCGGCGTCCGGCGCCGCGGGGGTCGACTACTCGACGACGAACGTCCAGGTGGCCGGCGTCGACGAACCCGACCTGGTCAAGACCGACGGCGATCGGATCTTCGTGGTCGCCCGAGGTCGCGTGTTCTGGATCGACGCGACCGGGACGCCCCGCATCGTCGCGTCGATGCCGCTGGACGGTTGGGGCCAGCAGCTCTTTCTCGCCGGCGACCGGCTGCTGGTCATGACGTCGGTCGACGGCTACGGCGTCGAGCCGCTCGCCGGATCGGGCATCGTCGACGACGTCGTGCGCGGCCCGTCTCCACGCACCGTCCTCACCGAGGTGGACGTGTCGGATCCGGCAACGATGACGGCCGTCAGGACGTTGACGATGGACGGCACGATCGTGTCGTCGCGCATGACCGCCGGCAGCGTGAGGGTGGTCGTGCGGTCCGGACCGACCGGCTTCGCCTGGGCGTACCCCGAAGGTGGCGGTATCCGTGCCGAACGCGAAGCCACCGCGGAGAACCGACGGATCGTGGAGAACTCCACGTTGGAGAACTGGGTTCCGTGGTTCGTGTTCGAGGACCATCGGACCCGAACGACGTCCGAGGGCCCGCTCTTGGGATGCGACCAGGTCGGACATCCCGACGAGTTCTCCGGCTTGTCGATGCTGACGGTGCTCACGATCGATCTGGCTTCTGGGCTGGAGCCCGGCGCCGGTGTGGGTCTGCTCGCCGAAGGCCAGACCGTCTACGCGTCGACCGAGTCGCTGTACGTGGCGACGGCGCCGTGGATGGTGCGGCCGCTGCCGGAGACCACCGGACCCGCCGGCGAGCGTGACCGGCTGTCGACCCAGATCCACATGTTCGACATCACCGACCCGACCGTGGCCCGGTACGTCGCCTCCGGCGAGGTCGAGGGGACGCTGCTGTCGCAGTGGTCGATGGACGAGTACGACGGGATCCTGCGGGTCGTCGTCACCGACGAGGACCCGTGGTGGGGCTCTTCGGAGGTGCCGGACTCCTCGGTGGTGACGCTCCGGCGCATGGGTGACCGGCTCGTCCAGGTCGGGTCGGTCGATGGTCTCGGCAAGGGCGAGCGTGTCTATGCGGTGCGTTTCGTGGCCGATCGCGGGTACGTCGTGACGTTCCGTCAGGTCGATCCCCTCTACGTGGTGGACCTGTCCGACCCGACCGACCCACGGGTCGCCGGGGAACTGAAGATCACCGGCTACTCCGCGTACCTGCATCCGATCGGCGCCGACCTGCTCCTCGGCGTCGGCCAGGACGCTACCGACCAGGGCCGGGCACTGGGCACCCAGGTGGCGGTGTTCGACGTCTCCGACCCCGCGGCGCCGCGCCGGATGGCCCGGCTCACCTTCGACGAGGCGTACTCGGATGTCGAATGGGATCATCGAGCGTTCCTGTGGTGGGCTGCGGAGGACGTGGCCGTACTGCCGCTGCAACGGTGGTCGTGGGACGAGCGGACCGGGAAGGAGGATCCCTTCTCCGGGGCCGTGGTGGTCCGAGCCACCCCGGATCGGGTCGTGCAGGTCGGCGAGATCCGGCACCCGTCGGCGTCGGGATCCGACTGTGCCGGGTGTGGGGGCTGGTCGGCGCCGATCGTCCGTTCCCTCGTGATCGCCGATCGGCTCTTCACCGTCTCGGACGCCGGCGTCCTCGTGTCGGAGCTGGGCAGCTACGACGACGTCGCCTGGCTGGAGTTCGCGTCGTGAGCAGCCCCTCGGCGCGGTCGACCTCGTAGAGTCGGGGCACGAGGAGAGGAGCGCACCATGGTGGGGACCGTCCTGCAGAACACCGTCGCGGCGATCGGGCGCTATTGGCGGGCACTGGCCCCGGTCGCTCTCGCCCTCGGGTTCCTCGACGCCCTCGTGTCGGTGCTGCTCCGATCGATCGCCCCGGATGTCGACCCCACCACGCCGCCCGGGTCGATCGACGTCGGGTCCGTCGCGACCCAGCTCCTGTTCGGTTCGCTCCTCGCCTTCGCGATCAGCCTCATCATCTCGGCGGTCATGTTCAACCTCGTCGCGGAAGCCGACGAGACCGGAACTCCCGACGTCAACCGCGCCTTCGAAGCGACGATGGGACGGATCTGGTCGCTGGTCGGCCTGGTGCTGTTGTCGACGCTCGCGGTCTTCGTCGGCTTCCTGCTGCTGATCCTTCCCGGCATCTGGGTCGCCGTGAGCCTCGCCCCGTCGATCGCCGTCCTCTTCCTGGAAGGGCGCGGGGCCGTCGATTCGTTCCAGGAGTCCTTCCGTCTGGTCAAGGGGTCGTGGTGGCCGGTCTTCGGGATCCTCATCATCTTCGGCATCTTCAACGGGGTGCTCGGTGCGCCGGGAGCGTCACTCGATGGCGTCGCGGGCTTCGCCTATCAGGTGGTCGCCTCGGCGGTCGTCCTCGTCGTCCAGCCGATGATCATCCTCTACATCTACCGGGCGTTGAGGGAGCGGCGGCCGGTGACGATCTGACCGTCGCCGGAGGGGACGTGCTCGGTCAGGCGCGGCCGGTGACGGCTCGGGCGACGATGTTCCCGAGGGTCCGGTGGCCGGCGGCGTCGGGATGGGGCCATCCGGCCCACGGTTGGGTCGACACGTCCGCCACGTCGACCTCGACCCACGTGGCGCGGCCGGCGACGCCACGCCGAAGCGTCCGGTGGAGGTCGTCCAGCGCCAGCGCCATCTCTTGGATGCACTCTGCGCCGATCGGCATCCACACCGGCGCCAGTCGCGTCCGATCGATCCCGTAGTACCCGGTCCAGAACACGTCGGCGTTGGTCTCGGCCAACCCGTCGACGATCGCGCCGGCGTCCCGGACGATGGTGCTCCGGCGATGGTCGAGGTCCCATCGCTCTCCCACCGCTCGGCGACACGCGGCGGCGTCGCCCCGGTCCGAGATCGACAGGGCCGTGTCCCTCGTCAGGCCGGCCACGACGTCGACCCAGTTGGTGGAGTTGATCCCTGCGGTGACGACGACGACGTTCCACGTCGACGGATCGGCGAGGTCCTTGGCGGTCTCGATCTGGCTCTGGTGGCGCACCCCGCAGGTGTCGACGCCGCCGGCGACGATCGCACCGAGGTCGGCGCCGGGCCAGGCGATGTTGGTGTACGTGGGCGACCACCGATCCGGGAGGGCTTCGGCGAGCACGGCGCGCAGCGTCGCACCGTACGACAGCTCGTCGTCGCGGCAGTTCGCCCGGCCGGTGAACCAGCGCTTCGAGTACCCCGACGCGACCGAGTCGCCCATGACGATCACCTGCGGCGGTGGTGGGGTGGTCCCCTGCCACGCGGTGATCCACGGCGACCTCCATCCTTCGGTGTCGACGGCCCGCACCTGCAGGGCGTATCGGGACGACGGGGACACCGGCCGGTACGAGACGGTGGGATGACGGGCGTCGGTGCTGTGGACGGTCCCGAGCGTCGCCCCGTTCCAGCGGTACTCGTACCGGACGATCCCGGCGTTGTCGTAGGCGTCGATCTCGAGCGCTGCTTCGAGGATGCGGTCGTCGCGCCCGGGGCGGGCGAGTTCGGCGGACACCACGACCGGGCGCTGGTCGCCGTCGGGAAGCGGGCCGGCGGAGGCTTCGGCCGGCGCCCCGGCCGGGCCGGCGAACGCCATCAGGCCGAGCACGCACCCGATGACGAAGGTGGTACGGCGTTTCACGATCCGATGCTATCGGCGGCGGCCGTTTGGCGACCCGAACCGGCGATGCCTGCCCCGCGGGATCGTGTGGAGCGCGATCAGCGGTTCACCATGTGGTCGGCCATCATCGTGAGCCGCTCGTCGAGGAACGACCGGAGGGGTTCGCCGACGCCGGTGTCATCGAGGGCCAAACGCATGCAGCGCATCCACTCGGCTGCTTCGTCGGCACCGATGGCGAAGGGCAGATGCCGCATGCGCATCCGCGGATGGCCACGCTTGGAGACGTACAGGGGTGGACCGCCCAGCCAGCCGGAAAGGAACTCGTAGAGCTTCCGTCGGGAACCGGCGTCGTTCGCGGGGAGCATCGCCCGGACGGTCGGCGCCTCGGCGTCGATGCGGTCGTAGAAGGCGTCCACGAGCTCGCGGACCCGAGAGTCGCCTCCGAGCTCCTCATAGGGAGTCGCGGCGGCGCCCCATGGATGCGTCGTGCCGATCTCCTCCATGGGCACCAGGGTACGGCGGTCTCGGGTACGCTGCCGATCGCCATGACCTCCGTCGCTCCTCTTCGCCGCCGCGCTTTCTGGGTCCTGGTCGGCCGTTCCGCGGTCATCGGCGTCTTCGGCGGCGTGTTCGCGATCGTCTTCCTGGGGGTCGAGCACGCCCTCACCGGTCTCGTGTGGCCGGGAACGGGCGGGTACCAGTGGTTCGGCGGAGGGCTCCGGGCGCTGGTCGTCCCCATCGCCGCCGGAGCGCTGGTCGGTCTGATCTATGTGATGCTCGGCCTTCCTCGCCACCTGCACAGCTTCATCGAGGAGCTCGAGGAGGGCCGCACCGATCCGAGGACCGCGCCCGGCGCCGTCCTCGTCGCCCTCGCGTCGCTCGTCGGGGGCGCCAGCCTCGGTCCCGAGGCGCCGCTGGTCACCGGAGCCGCGGGCTTCGCCAACTGGCTCACCGAGCGGTCTTCGGCGTCGCCGGAGGAGACCCGCACGGCGACCTTCTCGGCGGCGGCGGGGGTGTTCGGCGGCCTCATGTCCTCGCCGCTGATCGGGGCGCTCCTCGCGCTCGAACTCGAGCACGATCAGGATCTGCCGTTCTTCTTCCGCCACATCATCCCCGGCGGGGTCAGCGGCACGATCGGCTTCCTGATCGTGTACCCGGTGCTCGGTGCACCGTTCCTCGGCCTCTACAGCTTCCCGCCGTTCGAGTTCTCGCCGTGGTATCTCGCTGCGGGAGCCGCGATGGGGGTCGTCGGCGCCGCCATCGGCCTCTCGATCGGAGCGGTGGCCAAGGTCGTCCGTGGGGCGATCAGCCGCCTCCCTTCGGCACCCGTCGCTCGCGGGATGATCGGCGGTGTGCTGCTCGGTGTCGTCGGGTTCGCGATGCCGGCGACGTTGTTCTCGGGCGTCGATGCGCTGGGAACGGTGGTGGCCGGTCCCGCCCAGATCGGTATCGGTCTGCTCCTGGTGGTGGCGGGCCTCAAGATGGTGACGCTGACCGTCAGCCTCGGGACCGGATTCTACGGAGGGCCGTTCTTCCCGATGTTCTTCATCGGCGGTTCGGTGGGGGCGGTACTCCATCTCCTCTTCCCCGCCGTTCCCCTGGCGCTCACCGTTGGGGCGACGATGGCGGCGACGGGCGCGATGGCGTCGATCCCGCTGAGTGTCGCCGTCCTCGGCGCCTTCGTCGTCGGCGTCGGACCGCCCGCGGCTGCGGTGATCTCCATCGCGGTGATCGTGTCGTTCTCGATCGGCTACGGGTTGGGCTTCGTGGGCCCGTGGTCGTCGACGGCGGCGGACCCGGCCACCTCCTGACGCTGGGCCAGGACGCGGCTGAGCACGACGCCGGCGAGAACGATCTGCGCCTCGTAGTAGAGCCACACGAGCACGAGGAAGACTCCCCCCGCGGCGGCGAGCGTCGAACGCGCCGCGACCCGCTCGAGGTAGACGCCGATGGCGACGGTGCCGACCGCCACCAGCGGCGCCATCACAACGCCGGCGACGGAAGCCGCCCGCAGCGGCACCGTCGTCGACGGCACGAGCCAGTAGAGCGCGACGAGCGCGGCGACGATCGCCGCCAACGTCACCGCGTTCGCCCACCACGTCTCGGTCGCCGCCAGGATCGGGACGATCCCGGCCACGGCGCCGGTGATGGCTCGCAGGGCGAGGACCGCCAGCAGCCCGACGGAGACCGCAACCACCGAGACGAACGCCATGAACCTGCGCCGGATCGTCGAGACGATGCCCGATCCCGGCGGCAGCTCCCAGATCTCGTCGGCGACGTCCATCAGCGCGGCGACGAAGATGGTCGCCCCGAACGCGACCGTCCCGGCACCGACCAGCCCGAGCGACGAGCTCGTCTGGGCGAGCGTGTCGACGACGAGGGTCGCCACCTGGTCGCTGGCCGCGCCGAAGGCCGGGGTGAGGACCTCGACGAGCAACGCATGGAGCCGGGCGCCGTCGATGAACACGGTCAGGACCGCCGCCACCACCGTGAGGGTCGGGACCATGGCAACGAGGCCGTAGTACGCGATCGCCGCCCCGAGCCGCATCACCCGAGCCGCGCGCCAGGCTCGGTAGGTGGCGGCGACGACGTCGACGGCTGGGGTGCGGATCGTGGTCGACCTCCCGGTTCGGACCACAGGCTAGGGCCCACCGACCGCGCCACCATCGACGGGTTCCGGAGCATGTCCGGTTCGTTTGTGACCGAGGTCGACTCGGCCCCTATCCTCGGTGCCGTGCAGGCGCTGGAGCACATCGGGTCGGGGAAGGTTCGCGAGATCTACCGTGTCGACGAGGATCGACTCCTCATCGTCGCCACGGACCGGATCTCCGCGTTCGATGTCGTCCTCGAGCCGGAGATCCCCGACAAGGGACGGGTCCTGACCGGCCTGTCCCTCCACTGGTTCGACGTGCTCGGCACGCCCCACCATCTCCTCTCCGCCGACGTGGCCGACGTCCCGGGTATCGCAGCCGCCGAGCGCGAGGAACTGGCGGGCCGGGCGATGCTGGTCCGGCGAGCCGACGTGATCCCGATGGAGTGCGTGGTTCGCGGCTACCTGTACGGGTCGTCGTGGAAGGAGTACGCCGCCGGCGGCGGACCGACCACCGAGCACCTTCCCGCGGGGCTCGAACAGGCCGCCGAACTGCCGGAGCCCATCTTCACCCCCGCCACCAAGGCCGAGTCGGGCCACGACGAGAACCTGACCGAAGCCGCGGCGCGCGAGCTCGTCGGCGACGCGCTGTACGAGGAGCTCCGGTCCCGGTCGCTGGCGATCTACGAAACGGGACGCTCCTACGCCGCCGAGCGGGGCATCATCCTGGCCGACACCAAGTTCGAGTTCGGCATCGTCGACGGCGAGGTCATCCTCGTCGACGAGGTCCTCACCCCGGACTCGTCGCGGTACTGGCCGGCGGAGGACTGGGTCCCGGGTGGGGTCGTCCCGGCGTTCGACAAGCAGCCGGTCCGCGACTGGCTCGAAACTCGAGGCTGGGACAAGACACCGCCCGCCCCCGTGTTGCCGCCCGAGGTCGTCACCGACACCACCCGACGCTACGTCGAGGTCTACGAACGACTCGTCGGTGAGCCCTTCGCCTCCTACCTGACGCGGATGGGGGCGGCGTGAGCGAGCCACTGCGGTTCCGGGTGCGGGTGATGCGAAAGGCCGGCCTGGCCGATCCCGAGGGCGCCACGACGACCAAGGCGCTGCGCGATCTCGGCTACACGGAGGTGGCGGCGGTCCACTTCGGCCGGGACATCGTCGTCGAGCTGCAGGGCGACGACGCGGCGTCCGCCGAGGCGCGGGTGCACGAGATGTGCGAACGACTGCTCGCCAATCCGGTCATCGAGGACTTCACGGTGGAACGCCTGTGAAGATCGCGGTGGCGGTGTTCCCCGGGAGCAACTGCGAGCACGACGTCGAGTACGCCCTCGGCCTCCTCGGCGCCGACGTCGAGTTGATGTGGCACCAGGAGCACGACCTGTCAGGGTTCTCGGCCGTCGTCCTCCCGGGCGGGTTCGCCCACGGTGACTACCTGCGAACCGGCGCCATCGCCCGGTTCTCGCCGATCATGGACGAGGTCGCCCGGATGGCGAAGGAGGGTCTCCCGGTCCTCGGGATCTGCAACGGCTTCCAGATCCTGTGCGAGGCCGACCTCCTCCCCGGCGCGCTCGTCGCGAACCGTGACCTGAACTTCATCTGCTCGATGGTCCACGTCAGGGTCGAGTCGACCGCCGCCGCCCTGACCAGGGACGCCGAGGTCGGACAGGTCCTCCGGATCCCGCTCAACTCGTATGAGGGCAACTTCGTCGCCGACGGCGCCACCCTCGACGAGCTCGAAGCGGCCGGTCGGATCCTGCTGCGCTACTGCGACGAGGACGGCAACGTCACCGACGAGGCCAACCCGAACGGCTCGGCCCGCAACATCGCCGCCATCGCCGGGCCGGGAGGCAACGTCGTTGGGATCATGCCGCACCCCGAACGCGCCGCCGAGGATCTCCTCGGTTCCTCCGACGGCCGCATCCTCCTGTCGTCGTTCGTGCACGCCGCCGAGGAGGCGAGCCGATGAGCGAGCCGGTGCACCGCACCTTGGGGATGACCGACGACGAGTACGCCAAGGTCGTCGGGATCCTGGGCCGGGAGCCCGAACCGGCCGAGCTGGCGATGTACTCGGTGATGTGGTCCGAGCACTGCTCGTACAAGTCGTCGAAGCCGTGGCTTCGCCGGTTCCCCACCGAGGCCCCGTGGGTCGTGCTCGGCCCCGGGGAGAACGCCGGGGTCGTGGACATCGGCGACGATTGGCTCGTCGCCCTCCGCATCGAGTCGCACAACCATCCGTCGTTCGTCGAGCCGTATCAGGGGGCCGCCACCGGTGTGGGCGGGATCTTGCGGGACATCTTCACGATGGGTGCCCGGCCGGTGGCCCTGTGGGACGCGATCCGCTTCGGCCCGCTCGACGACCCGTCCAATCGGTACCTCCTGTCGGGGGTGGTGCACGGCATCGCGGGGTACGGCAACGCCGTGGGCGTGCCGACGCTGGGTGGAGAGATCGAGTTCGCCGACTGCTTCTCCAAGAACCCGCTCGTGAACGTGATGGCCCTCGGCCTGATGCGTCGCGACCAGCTCGTCACCCGGGCCGCAGCCGGGGAGGGCAACGTGGCCGTCCTCCTCGGGTCGGCGACGGGACGCGACGGGATCGGCGGAGCGTCGATCCTGGCGTCGGCGTCGTTCGAGGAAGGATCCGAGACGAAGCGTCCGTCGGTGCAGATCGGCGACCCGTTCGAGGAGAAGAAGCTCATCGAGGCGTGCCTGGAGCTGTACGACCGAGGTCTGGTCGTCGCCATCCAGGATCTCGGAGCGGCCGGGATCTCGTGTGCGACGTCGGAGTGCGCGGCAGCCGGGGGGATGGGGATGACCGTGGATCTCGATGCGGTGCATCGACGCGAGGAGGCCATGACCCCCGGGGAGATCCTCATGTCCGAGTCCCAGGAGCGGATGTTGGCGATCGTCGCCCCCGACGACGTCGACGAGGTCCTCGCCCTGGCCCGGAAGTGGGAGATCGACGCAACGACCATCGGGGTGATCACCGAAGGCGACACCTTGGAGGTTCGCCATCGAGGAGAGGTCGTGGCGGCGGTACCGGCCGCGTCGCTCAGCGAGGACGCTCCCGTCTATCACCGACCGATGGAGCGTCCCGCGTCCCTGGAGGCGGTGTGGGCGGACGAGGCCACGCTGCCCGCCGGACTCGACCTGGGGGCGACGCTGCTGCGTCTCCTCGACGACCCGGCGCTCGGGGATCGGTCGTGGATCTACCAACAGTACGACCACATGTTGTTCCTCGACACGGTGGTCGGTCCCGGCAACGACGGTTCGCTGATGCGGGTGAAGGGCACCGACAAGGGCCTCGCCGTGTCGACGGACGGCGACGCGCTCCGCTGCTCCCTCGACCCGCGGCGTGGGGCGGCCCGGCTCGTGTACGAGGCGGCGCTCAACGTGGCGGTGACCGGCGCCGAGCCGTATGCGGTGGTCGACAACCTCAACTTCGGGAACCCGGAGAAGCCGGCGGTGATGTGGCAGTTCGCCGAGACGGTCGAGGGGATGGCCGATGCGTGCGAGCACCTCGGTGTGCCGGTGGTCGGAGGCAACGTGTCGTTCTACAACGAGACCGACGGCGTCGACATCTTCCCGACGCCGGTGGTCGGCATGCTCGGCCTGGCCGACCCGATGCCGGAGCTGCCGCCCCGTTTGGACCGCGCCGAGGCGGGAATGGAGCTGTGGTTGGTCGGACCCGAGAGCGGCGGCGACTTCGCCGGATCCGCGTACTGCCGGATCGTGCTGGAGCATCGGTGCGGCCGCCCGGCCGCCCCGGATCCCGACGCCGCCAGACGGGTCGTGGCGCACGCAGCGAGACTGGCCCACGTCGCGCCGGTGGTCCACGACGTGTCGTCGGGAGGGATCGCGGTCGCCGTGGCGGAGATCGCGATCCGGTCGAGGGTCGGTGTCCGGCTCGACAACGGCGATTGGCGGCTCCTGCTCGACGAGTCGCCGCATCGTTTCGTGGTCGCCGTCGAACCCGGCACCGACCTGGAGGTCGCCGACGTGGCGTCACGGCGCCTCGGCGTCTTCGGCGGCGACCGTCTCGACTTCGGCAGATGGGGCTCGGTCGGATGGTCCGAGGCGGATCGCGTCTGGCGGCAGGCGATCCCCCGGCGGTTGCGTTGACGGGACTACGGGGACCCGGTCGGTAGGTTGCACCCGACATGACCGACCCGTCCACGCCCCCCACCTGCTATCGCCATCCCGACCGGGTGACGGGCCTGTCGTGTTCGCGGTGCGGCCGGCCGATCTGCGTGGAGGATTC
>JALVQZ010000128.1 GCA_027036355.1 Acidimicrobiia bacterium
GTCGAGGAGCGTCTCGGCCGGGCCCTCCGCAGGCACGGGATCGACGGCACGGTCCAGCGCGCCGGAGCCATGCTGACGGTCTTCTTCGGACCGACGAAGGTCCGCTCCTGGGACGATGCGGCCACCGTGGACAGGGACCGGTTCTCCCGTTTCTTCCACGGGGCGTTGCGCCGTGGCGTGATCCTGCCGCCGTCGCCGTTCGAGGCGTGGTTCCTCACCGACGCCCACGGGGAGGTCCTCGATCAGGCCCTCGGGTCGCTCGAGTCGGCGATCGGCGACGCCGCATGACGAGGCTGCTCGAGGCGCTCGCCCTTCGCCCGCTCGACCGGCCGCCGCTGTGGGTGATGCGTCAGGCAGGTCGGTACCTCCCCGAGTACCGGGAGCTTCGACGCCGTCATGGCTTCCAGGAATCGATCCGGGACCCGCGGATCGCCACCGAGATCACGATGCAACCGATCCGTCGGTTCGGGTTCGATGGAGCGATCGTCTTCGCCGACATCATGACGCCGCTCGAGGCCATGGGGGTCGACATGACGTTCGATCCGGGACCGAAGCTCGCTCCGTTGACCCTCGCCGAGGTGGCCGATCTTCCCGACCTCGACCTGGATCGGGTGTCGAGCGTCGCCGAGACCCTCCGGCTCGTTCGCAAGGAGGTGCCCGCGGAGGTGACCGTCATCGGCTTCGCCGGCGCCCCCACGACGCGCCTCGCCTATCTCCTCGGAGGAGGAGGCTCCAAGGACTACCTCCCCCTCCGGCGGGCCATGCACACCGGCGGCGGCGAGCTCGAAGCCGCCCTCGGCACGCTGGCTCGGGCCATGCACGCCTATCTCGCCATGCAGATCGACGCCGGCGCCCAGGTCGTCCAGCTCTTCGACTCGTGGGCCGGCGTGCTCCCCCGGGAGCTGCTCGAGACCCGCGCGTTCCCGGCGGCGGCATCGGTCCTCGGCGGCCTCGACGCCCCGACGATCTACTTCGCCCCCGGCGTCGGCCACGCCCTGGGCGCCGTGCGGTCGGTGGGGGCCGACGCCTACGGCGTCGACTGGCGGGTCCCCATCGACGAGGCATGGGAGGCGCTGAGGAGCGGTGTCGCCGTCCACGGCAACCTCGACCCTGCGCTGCTCCTCACCGACCCGACCCGGATCCGAGCCGCCGTCGCCGACCTCCTCGCCCGAACCGACGGTCGCCCCGGCCACATCGTCAACCTCGGCCACGGTATCGACCGCCGCACCCCGCCGGAGAACGTGGCGGCGCTCGTTGCGGCCGTACGGGACGGGGAACGCTGATGGAGATCTCCCCCGAGCTCCTCGAACGCCACGACCGGCCCGGCCCTCGCTACACGTCGTACCCGACGGCCGTCGAGTTCACCACCTCGTTCGGTGCCGACGACCACGCCCGTCACCTGCGCGCCGTGGGGAACGATCCGGACGCCGCGCTCTCGCTGTACACCCACCTGCCGTTCTGCGAAGCCCGTTGCTCGTTCTGCGCCTGCCACGTCGTCGTCGCCAGGCGTCCCTCGGTCGCCGAGGCGTACCTCGGCCGTGTCGAACGCGAGGCCGAGATCGTCGCCGGCCATCTCGGCGAGGGGCGC
>JALVQZ010000129.1 GCA_027036355.1 Acidimicrobiia bacterium
CGGGATCGGCGCGCTCGCGGTCGCCGCGTGCGCGCCCGTCACCTCGGCGCCTGCTCCGGGTGCCGCGCCGTCGACGATCGCCCGCTCCGAGCCCCGAGGGCCCGGTGGGATGGGACCAGGGATGGGACGGGGTATGGGCCCCGGGATGGGCATGGGACGGCGCCACATGACCCCGGTCCCCGATCCGTACGCCGGGATGGAGAGCCCCGTCGCCGCCGACGCCGAGTCGATCGAGCGGGGCCGGGCGATCTACGAAGCGTCCTGTGCGTCCTGTCACGGAACGAGCGGTCTGGGTGACGGGCCCGCCGCGGCCGCGCTCGACCCACCGCCCGCGCCGGTGGCGATGACCGCGCCGCGACTCCCCGACGACTACCTGTTCTGGCGCGTCTCCGAAGGCGGCGTGCCCTTCGACACGCAGATGCCCGCCTGGAAAGGCGCCCTCGACGACCAGCAGATCTGGGACGTCATCAACTACCTGCGCGCCATGGGCTGACCGCCGCCGCCGACGACGGGCTGACCGAGAGAGCCTTGACAGAGAGAGAGAGAGAGAGAGACCGTACGCTGTTTTGCATGGAGCGTCGACCACCTATCTTCGAGGATCCCGGGGTATTGGGCATCGCTCTCGTCCTTGTTTGGACCGCCGTGTTCTGGATCTGGGTCTCAGTTCCTGGACTCGCGCACCAGACGACTTCCAACCAGCACGGCTGGGCAACCGATGCTCTGCACGTCGACTCGGACGGCATCGTCTGCAAGGGATGGGAGCATGCCGCATCCCAAGCAGACAACAAGCGCTGGGATGGAGGAGATCACACCGTAACCCTTTCGGTGCGCGAGAGCCCGAATGGCGTCTGGACGACCAAGACATACAACTTCACCAGCGCCATCACAGGCGCATCGATGCAAGCATGGAGAGGGCACAGCGCGATCACCTATGGGAAATCGACCGTCGACGGCATCCACTTCTTCTGGGACCTCGTCTACCCCCGGTACCTTCACGACTACAAGAGCTACTGTTGGTTCTGACGGAGAGGAGCAACGATGACCACCCGACGACGACGGTTCCTTCGCGGTGGCATCATGGTCGGGCTCGCCGCGCTCCTCGTCGGCCTGCTCTCTGCCGCAGGTCACGACGACCCGGAGGCCCCCGACGCCTTGACGGCTCGGGGACGGGCCTGCATGGAGTCGCTCGGTTTCGACGCCGGCGCCCTCTCGTTCGTGTCGGACATCGATGGCAACGTGGGATACACATCCGACGTCACGAATGACATGAGGGAGCTCGCTCGGATCGTTCCCCGCATCGGGAACGGTGGAACCGATCCCTACGCGGCGCTCCGGTCCTGTGTCGGCCAGCTGAAGCAGCAGATCGCGGAGGTAGTGCCAACTCGAGTGGCTGTGGATCCGGTCATGGAGAGAGCGATCCTCGACTGCATCGCCTCGGCCCCGAACGCCGACCAGCTCATCGGGTCCGTCACCATCGACCGCTGGGACGACGGTCGGATGGCGATCGAGTACGCGTATCCCGACCTCGGACCTGAAGCTCAGGAGGCACTGACGAGGGCGGCGGCCCGCTGCCTGCCCTCGGTGGAGCACTGATCCCGCCTCACCGGTCCCTGAGGTCGCGCCTGCGGATCTTGCCCGTCGTCGTCTTGGGGAGCTCGTCGAGGAAGACGACCTCGCGGGGCACCTCGTGGGCGGCGAGACGGGTACGGACGTGCTCGCGGAGCTCGGCGGCGAGCTCGGGGGACGCCTCGATCCCGTCGCGGAGGACGACGAAGGCCTTCGGGACCTGACCGCGGATGTCGTCGGGAACGCCCACGACGGCGCACATCGCCACCGAGGGATGGCCCAGGAGGGAGCCTTCGATCTCGCCTGGTCCGATCCGGTAGCCCCGCGAGGTGATGACGTCGTCCTTGCGGGAGACGAACCACAGGTAGCCGTCGTCGTCCTCGACGCCGATGTCGCCGGTCAGGAGCCACTCACCGCGGTACTTGGCGGCGGTGGCGTCGGGCCGGTTCCAGTACTCGAGCATGAACACCGGGTCCGGAGCCCGCACCGCGATCTCGCCCTGCTCGCCGACGACCGGTCGCCCTTCGTCGTCGAGGATCCGCACGTCGTGTCCGGGGAGGCTGCGTCCCATCGAGCCGGGACGGACGGGCCACACCGAGGCACAGTTGCCGACGACGAGGTTGGCTTCGGTCTGGCCGTAGCCCTCGTTGAGGGTGATCCCCAGCACCTCGCGGCCCCAGGCCAGCATCTCCTCGCCGAGGGGCTCGCCTCCGGTGAAGACGGCCCGTACCGACAAGCCGTCGCGGGTCACCTCGGCGGCGCGCATCATCTTGAGCGCCGTCGGGGGAAGGAACGAGCAGGTGATGCGATGGTCGGCCATCAGGTCGAGAGCCCACTGCGGGTCGAAATCGTGGTCGGCGGTGACGACGGGAAGCCCGTGGTACCACGCCGGCATCAGCGAGTCCATGAGACCGCCGATCCAGGCCCAGTCCGCGGGGGTCCAGTGGACGTCGCCGGGCTGCGGGGAGAACTCGTAGTAGGCCTCGAATCCGGGGAGATGCCCGATGAGGCTGCGGTGGGCGTGGAGCGCACCCTTGGGCGGGCCGGTGGTGCCGGAGGTGTAGATGAGGAAGGCCGGGTCGTCGGCGGCGGTCACCGCCGGCTCCAGGACCTCCGAGCCGCTCAGCAGGTCGTCGAAACGGACGTGGCCGGTCGCTCCGCCGCCGGTGACGACGATGGCGGCGTCGGTGCCGGCGGCGTCGACGGCTTCGACGACCTTGTCGAGGTTGGCCGGGTCGACGATGACGGCCCGGGCCTCCGAGTCGCCCAACCGGTAGGTGAGGGCATCGGGCCCGAAGAGCGCAGCGAGGGGAAGCGCCACGGCACCGAGCTTGTAGGTGGCGAGATGGGCGACCCCGGTTTCGAGGGATTGCGGGACGACGATGCCGACCCGGTCGCCGCGACGGACCCCGATCCCGGCGAGGCCGTTGGCGAGCCGGTTGGACAGCGTCGTCAGATCCCCGAAGGTGACGGTCCTCGCCTCCCCCGAGCGGTCGACGGTGACGAGCGCCGGGAGCCGGGCGGGATGCACGTCGCTGCACACGACCCCCATGTTGATCTCGGCAGGCACCCGCCAGCGGAACCGTTCCCGGAGCGTCTCGTAGGTCGCTTCCGGGAACGGTTCGAGGGCTCGCGGGTTCACCATCCCGCGAGGATACCGGCGGCCTGCCGTCGCGGCGGGCGGTAGCCTGGCACCCTTCCTTCGAAAGGTCGACCGACGGTGCATGAGTTCCGACTTCCCGACATCGGCGAAGGCCTGACGGACGCCGAGATCGTCCGCTGGCATGTGGCGGTGGGCGATCCGGTGGACGTCGATCAGCTCCTCGTCGAGGTCGAGACGGCCAAGGCGGTGGTCGAGATGACCTCGCCGTATGCGGGCACGGTGCTGCATCTCGGCGGTGCCGAGGGCGACACGATCGAGGTCGGTGAGGTCCTCATCGTGATCGGCGAAGCGGGCGAACGGTGGGAACCCGACGAAGCGGCTCCTACGACGTCCGCGACCTTCGAGCCGCCGCAGACGGCCCGGCCGTCGACCTCTGGCGGCACGGTTCGGGCGATGCCGATCGTCCGCAAGCTGGCCAGGGACCACGGCATCGACCTGACGACGATCGCCGGGTCCGGACCGGGCGGGGCGATCACCCGCGCCGACGTGGAGCGGGTGATCGCCGCCGGAGGCCGAACGGCGGAGGACCAGCGGGTGACGATGAGCCGTCTCCGGCGCACGATCGCCGAGAACATGACGCGCTCGTGGCGGGAGATCCCGCATGTGACCGTCCAGGCCGACGTCGACGCCACCGCCCTGCTGGCGGCACATCGGGCGTTGCGAACGGAGTCGGGAGGTCCCGCCCCGCTGGAAGCCCTGGTCGCCGCGGCGGTGCTCCCGGCGCTGGTCCGGTTCCCCGAGTTCAACGCGACCGTCGACGGCGACGAGGTGATCCTGCATCGCCGCTACGACCTCGGGTTCGCCGTCGACACCCCCGATGGTCTGATGGTCGTGGTGGTGCCGGAGGCGAACGCGCTGCCTCCCGCCGACCTGGCCCGCCGCGTCGCGGAGCTGGCGGAGGCGGCCCGTGGGCGGACGGCGACGCCGGAGCAGTTGACGGGCCAGACGTTCACGATCTCGAACATCGGCGCCTTGGGCGGAGGGGCGGGCACGCCGATCATCCCGTGGGGCACGACGGCGATCTTGTCGATCGGCCGGGCCGTCGACACCCCCGTCGTTCGCAACGGCGGCATCTTCGTGGCGCCGGTGGCGCCGGTGAACCTGTCCTACGACCACCGGCTGATCGACGGTGCCTTGGGCCAGCGCTTCCTGTCGATGGTCGTCGAGCACCTCGAATCCATGACCGTCTGAGCCGGCTCGGGTCGGGCATAGACTCGTCCGATGCCCGACCGCATCCTCACCCGCGAGTTCGTGTTGGTCTTCGCCGCGAATCTCGCCAACGGGATCTCCTTCGCCTTGTTCCTGCACCTCCCCGGGTACCTGGCCGATCTCGGGGCGGGCGAAGCGGAGATCGGCTTGATCTTCGGGCTGGCGGCGGTCGCGTCGATCGCGCTGCGTCCGCTCGTGGGAACCGCGATGGACCGCTTCGGTCGCCGGCCGGTGATCCTGGTCGGCAACGTCCTCAACATCGCGTTCGTGGTCCTGTACCTGACGGTGCACACGCTGGGTCCGTGGGTGTACGTGGTCCGGATCGGGCAGGGCGTGGCCGAGGCGATGCTGTTCAGCGCGCTATTCACCTATGGCGCCGACGTGGTTCCCGCGTCTCGCCGTACCGAGGGCCTCGCCCTGTTCGGGGTGTCGGGTCTGCTCCCGATCGCGATCGCCGGGATCCTCGGCGACGTGATCTTGTCGGTGGCGGGGTTCCGGGAGCTGTTCCTGACCGCGACGGGATTGGCGGTCCTGACGCTGGTGCTGTCGCTTCCGCTGCCCGAACGCAAGCCGGTGGCGACGGCCGAGAACGTCCCGTTGGGGTTCTGGTCCACGGTCCGCAACCGGCGTCTGGTGCCGATCTGGTGGATGATCGGGATGTTCTCGTTCGTGTTGACGGGCTACTTCGTGTTCATCCGCACCTACGTCGATGTGACCGGCATCGGTTCGGTGGGGTTGTTCTTCGGCTTCTACGCGGGTACGGCGATCGCGGTGCGGATCCTGTTCGCCCGGCTTCCGGATCGGGTCGGACCGATGCGCGTGCTGTACCCGTCGATCGGGGTCTTCGCCGCCGGGTTCGTGGTCCTGGCGGCGGCCGGCGCCGCCCCGATGGTCGCTCTGGCGGGCGCGTTGTGCGGTGTCGGCCACGGCTTCATCTTCCCGATCCTGTCGGCGGTGATGGTCGACCGGGCCCCGGAGGGTGATCGGGGGTCGGCGATGTCCGTGTTCACGTCGCTGTTCGACGTCGGCACCCTCGTGGGCGGCCCGGTGCTGGGCACGATCATCGCCGTGGCGGGCTACTCGACGATGTACGTCGCCGCCGGGGTGATGATCGCCGCCGCCGGCGTCGTGTTCGCCGTGTGGGACCGGCGGGTGGAGCCGGCGCCGGCGGGGTGACTACGGGGCGGAGAGGGACCCCCGGCCGGTGCAGGCCGGGGATCCCGATCGGTTCACTCGCAGCCGTAGGCGACGAGGGCCCGGCAGGTGTCGGTTCCGGGGCCACCCCAGGCGATGTCGACGCCCCAGCCGCCGATGATCGTGTCGTTGCCCCGGTTGCCGTAGAGGTAGTCGTTGCCGCGCCCGCCGTGGATCAGGTCCTTGCCGCGACCACCGCGGATGACGTCGTTGCCGACGTTGCCTCGGAGCTCGTCGGCTCCGGCGTTCCCGTAGATCCGGTCGTCGCCGTCACCGCCGGAGACGACGTCGGCCCCGCCACCGGCGCAGATCGTGTCGTCGCCGCCGAGTCCCCGCACGATGTCGTCGCCGCCGAGGGCGACGATGATGTCGTCACCCGCCGTGCCGTCGATCGTGTCGTCGATGGAGGTCCCGATGATCGTCGGGGGGCGTCCGCCACACCTGGGGGTGGGCTGGATGCGCACGTCGATGGCGGTGTCCCCGCCGGCGATGCCCACGACGGAGCCGGAATCGAAGTAGGGCGTGTCGGTGAAGAAGGCGTCGTTCGTCGGCAGGAAGCCCGACCCGCGAACGCCCCCGTACCACTGGTCGAGGTAGGCGGGACCCGGGTCGGGACATCCCACGGCGGGATCGTCGTAGCGTTGGAGGACGACGACCTTGTACCCGATGATCACCGCCGGGATCACCACCGCGTCGAGGAACTCTCGAAGCCCCACCGCGAGCCGCCAGTTCGTGGCGATCCCTCTTGACACACACACACACACACCACGTACCCTGTTTGGAGGCGGCCACCGCGCTTTCGGGAGGCTGTTGTGGGTTCCGACCCTCCGTACGTGCTTAAGCGTCCACTGAGCGGGATCCCGCTCTCGGACCATCGCGGTCCTGCCTCGCGACATCTTCCAAGAGTCGCCGTGATCGTCTGTGTGCTGGTTCTCTCGCTCATCGCCGCATCTCCTCCGGTTGTTGCGGTGAATCCTGATCTCCCAACCTACGGATCGAGGTTCCTCTGCGGCGACCTGAACCGTGCGTCGTGGATCTTCGCAGGTGACGAATGGGTAGAGCATCCCCAGCTCGTGCAGTGGTTCCGAGACAGCTTCCAGGCGTGGTCTCTGGATGTCGAGACCTATCGCGGCGGCTCCCACGTGATCAACGAGGGTGGGACTACGTTCACCGTAGACTGGGTAGATCTCGGCTCGCTCGACGGCAAGACGACATGCAGCTGGTGGGAACATCGTATCGACTTCAACAGCAAGTTCTTAGTGCTCTTCCTAGATCCTGTCACCTCGCCCACGATTCGCGAGATCGGAGCTCACGAATGGGGACACGCGTTCGGACTGGGACACGTGGGTGATGACGAGGAGATTCTCGGTGGCCCATCCCCTACGATGTCGACCTGCCTACGTGATCGATCTCGCGAATGGCTGTCCAACGATGATGAAGCTGCAATCACGCTACAGAACGAGAGCTTCGACAGCTTCGAAACCTACACCGCCAACTCCTCCTTCGAAGAGAACGAGGAAGCGCACCTCGAGTATTGGAGGGCCAGCGGCAGTCCTGCGTTCTTTGCGTCGGATTCGGGCGGCGGGGCATCGAGATCTCGATGGTATGCGCTCTTCAAGAACGGTAGCGCAACCTGGGACTCAGCCTACGTTTACAACACGACCCGAGTCGCGATGCACTATACGCAGCGATTCTTCAAGGCACGCGTCAACTATCGGAAGGCCTCCAACATCGACCACGGGAGCATTGCCGTGGAACTACGCCTCCGATGGTACATGTACGCATCCGAACCATCGACCTGCGCCGGCCTGAACGGCGTCGGATACATAGGTTCTTGGGTCATCGAGCGCAGGACATATTACCCGTCCTCCTCGTGGCGCTATTGCACGACACGTGTCAATGCCCAGGACGGAGGCCCCGATGCACGGCTCGAGGTCCAGGTGCGGGTCTACAAGAATATGTTCCGTCCTCTCGACGGTGTCGATCATCCAACCTACGTCAAGATCGATCACACCCGCGTGATGGGTAACACGTGAGGGGGGAAGCCACCATGGGTAACCGCACGTCATGATGAAGGGCTTGCGCTGGCTCATCGGTGTGGCGGTGGTGTTGGTACTGCTGGTCGGTGGCTGCGAGATCGTGGGACGGCTGTACACCCAGGAGGACTCGTTCGCTCCGCCCCGTCTGGACCATGGATCGATCGTGGCCGTCGTCGACGCCGAGGTGATCGAAGCGAGGCCTGCTCGAGGTAAGGAAGAGCGCAGCTACGGCTTCGTCGCCGTCGACATCCGCTACCAGCGGGGGCCCTACCCGGTGCTGGGCAACGACCGCCCGATCGTCGTCCCGGCGCCCGAGGAGGGAGCCGTCTTCGAAGCGGCGGTCGATCCGGCGATCACCCTCACGCCCGGTATGCGCACGACCCTGGTGCTGGAGGCGTGGGCGGTAGACGGCACGTCGATCTTCGACGCGACCCGATGGCATGCCCGCCTCATCCTCGACGCTGAGGGTGCACCGGTTCCCGGAACCCCGTCGACGCTGGTCGAGGACCTCGAACTCATCACTGCTCCCGGTATCGCCGCAGTCGACGCGATCGTCGCGCTCGCCGAGGATCTCGAGGCCTACGGCCGGGCCGTCGCCGAGGCCCATCGAGCGGAGGCGGAAGCCACCGGCGACCCGACGGCCCTCGCTCCTCCCGCCGTGGTCGCGGCCCTCCCCGTGGGCGAGACGTTGGCCCGGCTCCAAGAACGAGACTCGTCGACGGTCGTCCACCCCACCCCACATGAGTGGCTGGCGCGCCCCGACACAACACGCCAGCTCCCCCTCGACGAGGAAGCCCTCAGCGTCCTCCCCGCAGAGATCCGAACGGCCCTCGACACCGACCGCTGGGTGCGCTGGACGGTGCTCGTCACCTACGAACCGGCGCTCGCCGACGAGGTCGCCTACGTCGGGCTCCTGTTCCCCGGCGTCGGGTACCTCGGCCCCTATGGTACCGACCCGGTGGGGTTCACCTCGGTGACCGGCTACGCACCCCCGGAGGCGCCCTTCGAGCTCTTGGTGTGGGCACCGGGTATCCCCGCCGAGACCGTCGCCGGCATGGAACAGCACTTCGACGAGAACCGTCTCGTCCGGGCCCGGCGGCTCCCCATCCCCGACCCAGCGGCTCCCCGGCTGCGGGTGCCGCCCGACGGGGGGATCGTCGTCCACCTCGAGTCCGAGAAGGTCGCTGCCGTGCGGATCGTCGATGCCGAGGAGATCCTCGACATCGTCGAAGGTCATGCTCCCGGTCGCGGGTGAGTGGGATCGCTCCTCGGCGACAACCCTCTGGGCACGGCAGGTCAGCCGACCGGTCGCCCTCCAGACGCAGGTTTCCCCCCGGGGGAATCGGCCTCGCTGCGACCCCGCCCTTCGCCTCGAGTACCGGTCGGCTCAGCGCCGCGGTGCCCGGGCGAAGGCCCGGGCGATCGCCGAGCAGGCGAGCTTCGAGCGAAGCTCGTCGTCGAAGGGGAGGGGCCGCACCTGCGGTTCGAACTCGCGCAGCCACGAGAAGCGGTCGCTGAGCTGCCAGGTGATCACCGTCGTCACCGCCGGGATCGCCAGGACCGCGTCGAGGAACTCCTCGTACCGGGCGGCGACCCAGCCGTCCCGCTCGTCGACGGGGACGCCGTCGCGGACCAGCAGCTCGTCGTTGACGTCGAGCTCGGTGACGTAGACCTCCACCCCCGAGGCGGCGAGCTCGGCGACGAACTCGGCGAAGGCGGCGACGTCGTAAACCTCCGGCGGCACCTCGGGGTCTTGGTAGAGATGCCCCTGGAGTCCGACGGCGTGGAGAGGGACGCCGGCGTCGAGGAGCCCCCGGACGAGGTCGAGGAGACCGGCCCGGATGTCGAGACCGAGCTCGTCGTTGCGTTCGGTCTGTGCCTCGTTGAGGACGAGGATGGCGTCGGGGTCGGCGGCGGCCGCCCGCCGGAAAGCCCGTTCGACGTACTCCGGGCCCATCGCCTCGTACCAGGGACCGACCCGCCACCCCCCGGGTTCGCCGTGGCCGGGCCAGAAGGGTTCGTTCACGACGTCCCAGGAGTGGATCGGCGCGACGTAGGGGCGGGTCATCACCGTCTCGATGTGCTCGTCGAAGACGCCGATGCGGTCCTCGGGGGGCAGCGAACGCACCCAGTCGGGCAGGTTCTCGTTCCAGACGAGGACGTGGGGACGCACCGGGACGCCGATCTCGGCGGCGAAGGCCATGATCTGGTCGACGAGGGACCAGTCCCACTCGTCGGGGCCGAGACGGAGCCAGTCGAACTTGAAGGCGACGTCGGTGGTGAGGACCCCGGCGTGGGTGCGGTAGAGGTCGAGGATCGCCGGGTCGTCGAAGGCCTGATGGGCGATCGAGGCACCGAAGAGGAGACCCCGTTCGGCGGCGATCGTCGCCAGTCCCCGATCGCAGCTCGGCGCGGTCGTCGACGAGGGGGTCGAGGTGGTGCTGACCGACGGGCTCGTGGTCGTCGACGACGGCGGTGCTTCGCCTCCCTCCGCATGGCAGGCACCCAGCCAGATCCCGCCGGCGAGGGCACCGAGCGAGACGAGGAACCGTCGCCGGTCGATCCGGGTGTGGTGACGTGACTCCATCGGGCTCCGGGACTCGGTGGCCGTCATTCTCGCCCGAAGCACCGGACGCGACCAATCCCCTCGGCCGGCGGGTTATCCACGGATGATGGAGCGGTGATGCAGCGGTGGCCTCCTCGACGCACGCTGATGGGGACCGACGAGAGGAGGCCGAAATGAAGAGCAACCGGATCGCCGCTTGGTCGCTCGCGCTCTCGCTGCTGGTCGCGGCGTGCGCAGGCGTCCCGAGCACCGAACCCCCACCGACCGCGTCCGACGACGGCGCCCAGCAGGTCGCGGCCACGGTCCCGACCACGACCACGACCACGACCACGACGGTGGCAGAGCCCGAGGCTGCGCCCAGCCCGTTCCGGCTCGAGCCGTTCGCCGGGAACCCCGTCCTGGAGCGACCGGCCGACACCGGCGGGGCGATGCTGCCCGAGGTGAGGGTCGTCGATGGAACCTTCCACATGT
Organism: Acidimicrobiia bacterium; assembly: GCA_027036355.1. Lineage (GTDB taxonomy): Bacteria > Actinomycetota > Acidimicrobiia > Spongiisociales > UBA5794 > JALSQW01. The sequence goes on from JALVQZ010000129.1 coordinate 10,709, forward strand.
GGTTCACCCAGAGCCCCGACTGGTTGAGCGTGCCCGAGGCGATCTATCACGCCGTCTCCGACGACGGTGTGTCCTGGACGGTCGACGAGGAACCGGCGCTCACCGGCGACGGTGACGGGTTCGATGCCTTCGCCGTCGCCGAAGCCCGGGTGCTCCGGGAGGACGACGGGACGTGGATCATGTACTACAACGCCCTGGATGCGCCGCGTCCCGGGCCGGGAGCGGCGATCGGGCGGGCGACCGCCGCCGGGCCGGAAGGTCCCTGGGTGCGTGAAGACGACCCGATCGTGACGGTGGGACCCGAGGGGAGCTGGGATTCGGGGTTCGTGACCCCGTCGTCGGTGGTGCGCACCGACGACGGCCGAACCCTCCTGTACTACTCGGGCGGCAAGGACATCATGAGCGAGCCGGCCTACGCGGGCCTGGTGATCATCGATGCCGACGGGGCCCTCACCCGCCTCGAGGAGCCGGTCCTGGGCCCGGAGGAAGGCTGGAACGAATGGTGGGGTTGGGAGCCGGTGGTGTTCCCGTTCGACGATGGCTTCGGCGCCTTCTACTCCGGCACCACGCTGGAGCCGAGGGAATCGATCGGCTGGGCGTGGAGCCCAGACGGGGTCACCTGGACCGAAGCCTCGGACAACCCGCTGCTGGAGCCCGGCGATCCGTGGTCGACCATGTGGGTCGTCGCCGGGTCGGTCGTCGAGCTCCCCGACGGGCGACGACTGCTCTACTACTCGGGCAACAGCGACCCGAACCTGCCGATCTACTCGATCGGGATCGCAGAGGTGGTGCCCGCGGGTTGATCGTCCTCACTGCGTTGCACGGCGCGGTGGTAGAAGCCGGCACCGGCTTGGGCGAGGATGACGGTCTCGAGCCGGTGCCGGCGGATCCACCGGTCGGCTTGGCTGGCCTCGTGGTGCTCGCCGAGGGCCCGGGCGGCGAGCGCCAGTCCCTCCGTGGCGGCGGTACGGGCCCGCCCGTCGAGGGAGACGACCGGCACGACGGACATCCGCTCCGGGCTGGCGCGGCGAGCCCGGGCGAACAACCCGTACGCCCGGGCCGGGTCGTCCGCGACGAGCGCCAGATGGGCGGTGATGAGCAGTGGGAAGATGGCCTTCGTGCGATCGAACGCCGGGCGGGTCGGGTATCCCCACTCCCATCCACCGTCGTAGTCGAGCTCCCGAAGTCGGCGACGGATCTCCTGGGCGCGTTCGGTGTGACCGGCCCGGGCCGCGGCGATCCCGGACCACCCGAGCGCCTGGGCGCGGAGGAACGCCGACGGTGCCTGGGCCAAGGTGTCGAGGAGCTCGCGTCCGGCCGGGTCGGCCTGCTCGTCGAGCAGGAGGGCCAGTTCGAGCCGGTGATAGGAACCGAACGGAGCGGCGCCGTCGAACAGGGCGGCGGCGAGTGCCTGGTCCTCGCAGGCGGCCTCCGTCTCCCCCATCTCGGCCAGCAGCCTCGAGCGGAAGACGAGGAGCTGGCTCCTCCCGACGGCCGACAACCGGTCGAACCGCTCCGCGTGCAGCGCGTCGAGCGATTCGAGAGCGGCATCCAGCCTTCCCTTGTCCCATTCGACCAATGCGGGCATCATCGACGCCAAGGGCAGCGGGTGCTCGGGGACGGCGTCGGCGAACCGCTCGAACTCGGCTGCCGCGCCGGTCAGGTCGCCACGCTCGAAGAGGAGGTGGAACCCCGCTTGCCATCGGGTCATGGGGAACCCCGGTCGGATCCTCTCCAGTTCCTCCAGCATGGCCTCGGCATCGTCGACGCGGCCAACGAGCTGGAAGAGGCCCATGAGGGCGACGTGGAGCCAGTAGTCGTCCGGCTTGTGCTCACGGACGAGCTCGTACCGGTCGACGGCGCCTTCGGCGTCCCCGGAGAACGAGCAGTAGAGGGCATCGACCTCGAGGCGCTGCGGCCCGGTCGAGTGGTGCGCCAGGTCCCGTGCCGTCTCCAGCTCCCGCTTGGCGTCTTCGGGCCGGCCCAGCCACATGTAGCCCCAGGCGAGTCCGGTCCGCACCTCGCACCAGCCCGGCTCGAGGTCCCGTGCCTCTTCGAGGAGACACACCGCCTTGCCCACCTCGTTGCGATCGACGAGTTCCGATGCCTCCTCGTAGCGGGCGACGGCGGCCGGGCGACGCGCCAGGTCGTCGGACTCGATCCGTTCCGGCTCGGCGTCCAGCCGGTATCCGACGCCGCGCACGGTGTGGATCTCGATGCCGTAGGGAACGAGGGCCCGACGGAGCTGGTAGATCCGCTGGGTGAGGTTCTGGTCGACGACGAAGCCTTCGGGCCAGACGCGATCGATCAGGTCCAGGCGCCGGGACACGGAAGGCGCCTCCCGCACGAGCTCGATGAGCACCTCCACCGTCTTCGGGTACAGCTCGAGCTCCCCGTCCGGCCCCCTGACCGTCTTCCGCCCGGCGTCGATGGTGAGTGCGCCCAGCCGGTAGCGCTCCATGCCCCCAGGATACGCCGCCCACCCTCTCGCCATGGGGCCGATGGAACGCCTCATCCCCCGGGGAACCTCGTCGTGCCCATCCGCCTCGCGAGGTGCCATCGCGAGCTTCATCCGTCCGTCTCGACCGTCGTGAAGAGCACCCGCGCTCCGCAGGAGCGAGGATCGGAAGGGCCCCGTGCCTGGCGACGTCAGGCCACCTGGCGTGGCGGCGCCGTCGGCGCGGACCGCACGCCGAGGGCGACGAGCAACCCGAGGACCGTCGGCACGCCGATCACGAGGAGCCCGAAGGTCGTCCAGGGCACGACGATCGTGGTGGGGTCCCACACCCCATAGGGACTCGATCGGGCTCCTCCGACGCTGCGGTCGATCGTCGCGGCGTACACGACGAGGGCGAGGACCGAGGCGAGCACGGCGGCGCCGAAGGCGAGGTAGGCCGACCGGAAGCCGGCGAGCCGCCGCCGGATGCTCGGCGAGGCGCCGACCGCGACGAGGAGCGCGACTTCCCGGTCGGTCTCGGCAACGGTGAGCGCGGCGACCGCACCGGCGACGACGAGGGCGACGAGGGTCGCCGCCCCCACGGTGAGGAGCATCACCTGCCACCATGCGAACGGAGGTGGGCTCTCGACTGCGACGAGGAAGTCGAAAGCGTACAGTCGGGATCGCTCCTGGCCGTTGAGGGGACGATCGAGAGCGAACACGTACCGGGTGGTCGTCGGGAGGTCGCGTTCGGCCGTCCAGGCCGGGTCGACGAGGACGTGGGGGAGCCCGGGGAGCTGATGGTCGACCGCCACGACCGGGACCTCGTCGAGCCGGGCGTCGCCCACGACGACGGCGTCGGCGACGTCGACCCGGCTTCCGAGGACGACGACGGGCGCCTGGGGTCCCAGGGTTGCCGGATCGAGGCCGAAGAGGTCGACGATCGTCGGGGTGGCGACCGTCGCGCCCTCGACGAACAGCCGCACCGCCTTCGTCTCGTCGTCGACGAGCACCTCGACGGGAACGGTCGCGACGGGGGCGTCGATGCGGTCGGCGTCGGGGAGGATCGCCGCGACGGCCTCGGCCTGGTCCGGCGTGGTCTCCCAGGCATCGACCTCCGGGGGCCCGTCGAAGGGATCGGGCCAGGTCCCGACGACGGTCGCGACCGTTGGGTCCCCCGGTGGTCCGGCGAGGGCGTTCCGAGCGGCCTGGTCGGTCGCCGAGACCACGCCCCACAGGGCGGGTCCGACGAAGACGACCGTCATCGCCGCCATGGCGGCGGCGGCCTTCGTTCGGCCCCGGGCGGCCTCCCGAACGACGAGGCGCGGCGTCGTCGGGAGGCGCCGTGCCACCCTGCCTCCCACCTCGACGATCTTCACCGTCAGGAGGAGCCATCCAGCCACGGTGAGGACCACGCCGGCAGCACCGAGGGCAACGAGCCCCCCGCTGTCGAGGGAGGTGGGGGCGAGGGCGAGGAGGATCCCGGCGCCGGTGGCGGCCATGGCCCCGGCGATGGGCACGAGACGGCGGGGCACGGCGCCCACCGGCATCCGGCCCCGCAGCGCGGCGAGGGGAGGGAGGCCGGCGGCGGTGCGGGCTGGAAGCCAGGCAGCGAGCATGGTGGCCACGACGCCGACGACCGCCGGGCCCAGCAGGTCGCCCACGCC
>JALVQZ010000130.1 GCA_027036355.1 Acidimicrobiia bacterium
TCGGACCTGTCGTTCGTCATCGCGGCTCAGCCCTCGTCGGACGCTTCGTCTCCCTCATCACCCACGTCCTCGTCCTCGACCGGGGCGGGCTCCTCTGCCGCCGCCGGAGCCGGGTGCTCGGCGGCGATGACCACGGCCCGCTGGGGCTCCTCACCCTCCGAGAAGCTCCGCACGCCCTCGATCTCGGCAACGGTGTCGTGGACCACCTTGCGGTCGGCGGCGTTCATCGGCTCGAGCATGATCTCACCGCCTTCGGCGATGGCCTTCTCCGCCAGCTTGGTGGTGTAGATCTTCAGCGCTTCCCTCCGTCGCTCCGCGTACCCGGCGATGTCGATCCGCATCCTCGGCGCCCCGAAGGTCTTCCGTTGGATGACCGTCCGGGTGAGCTCCAGGACCGCGTGCATCACCGAGCCCTTCGGGCCCACCAGCGCCTCGGTCTGATCGCCCGCCACGTCCAGGTAGAGGACGTCCTCCTCGATCCTCGAGGTGACGTCTCCCTCGAGGCCGAAGGCGTCCAAGAGGCCCTTGAGGAACGCCACGGCGATCTCGGCCTGCTCGTTGATGTCGGCCTTTGGCTTCTCCGTGTCGTTCATCGCCGGCTCCTTCGTTCGCTCCTGCCTCTGTTTCGGCGTCTGGCGGGGAGACCGTCGTTGCTCGCTCGACGCTCCGGTGGCGCTCCCGTCCGGTCGCTTCCCGCCACGACCGCTCTTCCCGCCGTTCCCTCGGGATCCGCCACCCTTGCCACCGTCCTTGCCCTCCGCCTTCGGCGCCGAGTCGGCACCCGCCCGGTCCTTCCCGCGGCCCCGTCGGCGGCGACGGCGCTTGGACCGCGGTTTCCGGGTCACCTTGACGATCGCCTCCTGTCCGCCGATGCCAAGGAACCCGCTCTTGGGTTCCTGGATGACCTCGATGGTGGCCTCGTCCGCCGACTCGAGCCCGAGCTCGGCGAGGGCGGCGGCGACGGCAACGTCGACGCTCTTGCCCTGAACTTCGACCCACTCCATGCGCTATCTCCTCTTGCGGCGGTTGCGTTTCTTGCTGGCGTTGCGGGAGGGCCCGTTCCTGGGACCGTTCCCCGAAGACCCTCGATCGTCCCCCTGGTCGGATCCGGACGAACCGGCGGTCTCCTTCCCGTTCCCGTCCTCCTCGTCCATCCGAAGGATCAGCGCCTGCTGCCCGATCCGGAAGATGTTCGACGTGGCGAAGTACAGACCGAGCCCGGCGGGCAAGGTCCAGGAGATGAACCCGAAGAAGACCGGCATGATCTTCATGGCGGACTGCATGCTCTGGGCGGCCTGGCTCTGCTGGCCCTTGTCGTCACGGGTGCGTGTCGTCTGTACCTGCTGGTAGTAGCCGGCGGCGACGATGACGAGGACCAGGATCAGGTAGGGGATGGCGGCGATCAACCCCTGTTCGGACACCGCTCTGCTCGGACTCGCCATGAGGTTCATCCCGAGGAAGCGCACCGCATCGAAGACCGGGTCGGCGAGGGAGACGCCGGCGTTGATCGCCTCCCGGGCCGGATCGACGGCGGCCGCCAGTGCCGAATCCGCCGGGATGCCGCTTCCCCCACGCAGCACACTGAAGAGCGCGAACCAGATCGGCATCTGGATGACGAGCGGCAAGCAGCCCGCGGCCGGGTTCACCCCCCGTTCCTGGTACAGCTCCATGAGGCGCTTGTTCAGCTCCTCCCGATCCCCCTTCAGTTCCTTCTGGAGCCGCTTGACCTCGGGCTGGATCTCCTGCATCGCCTTCATCGAGCGCGTCTGCTTGAGGGTCATGGGGAACAGCACCAGGCTGATCGCCAAGGTCAGCAGGATGATGGCGATCCCATAGTTTGGAATAATCTGGTAGAAGAAGGCGAGGATCCCGCCGATCAACGACAGCAGCAGGTTCCAAGGATTGAGGTTCACGAGGACGCTCCAGGGGCATCGGGGACGGGATCGAACCCGCCCTCATGGAAGGGATGGCACCGGCCGATCCGTTTGATCGCCAACCACCCACCGCGGACCGCGCCATGGCGTTCGAGCGCCTCCAACCCGTAGGACGAGCATGTCGGGTGGTAGCGGCAGTTCGCTCCCAGCAACGGGGACACCCACCGTTGATAGGCCCGGATCGCCCCGATGGCCAGGCGCGCGACGACCCCCGGCCGGTCGGCGGTCGTCATCTCGCTCACGTCTCCTCCTTCGCGTCCCCGGCGGCGTCGGCGACCCACTCGACCAACCGGTCGAACGGGGCATCGACCACCGGTGGCGACGCGATCACGATGTACGCCGCCCCCGGCTGCAACGGAACCCGCGCCACCGCCTCCCGCAGGCGGCGTTTCGCCCGGTTCCGTCGAACCGCGTTCCCCACCTTCCGACCGGCGACGACGCCGACCTCGGGCGGCCCTTCGGCCCCACCGAGACGCACGACCGTCACGCCCCCGCAACGACGTCGCCGCCCCCTTCGGTACACCTCCCGGAACCGGGAGCGGGATCGAAGCGGAACGTACGGACGTCCGCGAGCCTCAGGCCGTGAGCTCGTGACGGCCCTTGGCACGTCGGCGCTTGACGATGGCCCGGCCCGCCCGGGTCCGCATGCGGGAGCGGAACCCGTGCTTGCGCTTGCGACGTCGCACGTTCGGTTGATAGGTACGTTTCATGAGAGATCGATCCCGGATGGGGAGAGGTACGCGGTTCGGCGGGGAAGGTTACGGAGCATGGTGGTTTATGTCAAAGCTCGCACCCGGCGCCGCGTCCCCGTCCGGCGCGGTCGCGAAATCTTGCCGTCCCTCGCGAAAACCCGATCGCCGCCCCCGCGGCGCCTCTCGTGCTCGTCCGCGGCGACTTCCAGGGGTTTCCATGGAGCCGGAGCCCTTGCACCCCAAGGGTTCCCCCGCCCCCAACGGCACCATCGAGCGGGGAGCAGGGCGCGCTTTTGCCGGTCTTGCATCTCGCTTCTCGGCGTCCATATACTCGCCGCCGCTCTTGGGCGGGCCGAACCGCAGACTTCCCTCCGAGAGGAGACGGGTCCGACGCCGAGAAGGACCGCCGTCACGTGTTTCCACATCCTGTGGATACATGTGTGGATAGGAATACACGACCGACTGCACGAGGAGCGCACCGCACATCGTGGCACAGCCAAACTCCTCGGACACCACCTGGGACACCTTCCGCCGCCACCTCCAAGGCAGGATCCCCCAGGCGGCGCTCCAGACCTGGATCGACCCCCTCGACACCGAGATCGACGGCAACGTCCTCCGACTCGTAGCTCCCACCGACTTCCACTACCGCTGGGTACGCGACCGGTACCTGGCCGCCATCGCCGATGCGGCCGAGGGCCTCTTCGGCGAGGAGGTCACCGTCGACCTGGTCGCCGCCCTGCGTGAGCCCTCCGACGTCGCCGACGCGCCGACGCCACGGATCTCCCGCCCCCTGGGAACCTCCCCGGGCGACCAGCGCGAACCCCAGCAGCGAACCGTGCGGCTCATCCCCAAGTACACGTTCGACAACTTCGTCGTGGGCCAGTCGAACCGGTTCGCCCATGCCGCCGCCCTGGCGGTGGCCGAGCAGCCGGGCAGCCAGTACAACCCCCTGTTCATCTACGCCGACGCCGGCCTCGGCAAGACCCATCTCCTCCACGCGGTGGGACATCACCGTCTCGAGATCGACCCCACCGCCACCATCCGCTACGTCACCTCCGAGCAGTTCTTCAACGAGTTCATCAACGGCATCCGCCGCAAGCGGATGGATCAGTTCAAGGACCGGTACCGCCATACCGACCTCCTGCTCCTCGACGACGTCCAGTTCTTCGAGGGCAAGGAACAGATCCTCGAGGAGTTCTTCCACACCTTCAACACCCTCTACGAGCACGGCAAGCAGCTCGTCATCAGCTCGGACCGCCATCCCCGCAACCTGTCGACCCTCGAAGATCGCCTCCGCAGCCGGTTCGAATGGGGACTCCTGACCGACATCCAGACCCCCGACGTCGAGACGCGCCTCGCGATCTTGCGCAAGAACGCCGAGTTCGCCCCGACCCCGGTTCCCCGCGACGTCCTCAACTACATCGCCGACAACGTCTTCGAGAACGTACGCGAGCTCGAAGGCGCCCTCACCCGGGTCACCGCCTTCGCCGCCCTCACCCACGAACGGATCACCCTCCCGATGGCCAAGGAGGTCCTCCGCGACGTCATCCGTTCCCCACGCGACGAACCGATCACCGCCGACCTGGTCATCGACGCCACCTCCCGGTACTTCGATCTGCCCCGCGCGGATCTCCTCGGACCCTCCCGCAAGCAGCCCCTCGCCCGGGCGCGTCAGATCGCCATGTACCTGTGCCGTGAGCTCACCGACCTGTCCCTCCCCAAGATCGGCGCCGCGTTCGGCGGGCGTGACCACACCACCGTCATGCACGCCGTCGACAAGATCAAGGGTCTCATGGAGCGGGACAAGGAGGTCTTCGACGCTGTGAGCAACCTGTCGGGACGGCTGAGGACAACATGACGGTTGTCAACACCCTCCCAACGGGCCGCGTCGCCTCCGTGGACAGCCCCTCATCTGTCCACACCCCGTGTGGACGGCGGAACCGGGCTCCTACGGGGTTGCCGAGGACCTATCCACCATCCACAGTACCTACTACGGCTTCTACCGTTCCCATATCCATCAGATAGCAGCAGAGGAAGAACCACGTGAGAATCCGAGCAGAACGAGACGACCTCGCCGACACCCTGGCCCGTGCCGGCCGCGCCGTGGGAACCCGATCGCCCTTGCCGATCCTCCAGGGGATCCTGGTCGAGGTGGTCGGGTCGAAGCTCACCGTCACCGGGACCGACAACGAGGTCACGGTGCAGACGTACCTCGACGTCGAAGCGATGGAGGAAGGGCGCACGGTCATCCCCGCCAAGCTCGCCGCCGAGGCGGTCCGCAAGCTCCCGGCCGGAGCGGTGTCGATGACCGCGGCCGACGGCGAGGTGGAGATCACCGGCAACGGGCCGCGGTTCCGGCTCCGGGAGATGAACGTGGAGGACTTCCCCTCGGTGACCGAGGGGTTCCCTGCCGAGACCGTGGACGTGGATGGGCTCGAGCTGACCAAGGCGATCGGCCAGGTAGGGGTGGCGG
>JALVQZ010000131.1 GCA_027036355.1 Acidimicrobiia bacterium
GTCGCCGTCGTAGGCGGGCTCGTCGAGACCGCACTGGCCTCTCCCGACCGCGACGCGGTCGTGCTCCCCATCGGCCGTTCCGTGCCGTCGTTGACCCCCGATGACGTCGACGCCGCCGTCGCCCGAGCCAGGGCGCTGTCGGCCGGCCCCCTGTTCCTGCGCTCCGGGGACGTCGAGTACGTCCTGACCTCCGGGGAACTGGCCTCCGCCCTCGTCACCGAGGTGAAGGCCGATCCTCCCCGCCTCGAGGTCCGTTACGACCCCGATCGTCTCGCCGAGCTGGTCGCACCGATGCTCCCGAGGGTCGAGACCGCCCCCGTCGACGCCACGTTCGCCTTCGACGAGGAAGCCCAGCGCGTCGACGTCGTCCCGTCGATCCCCGGGATGACCATCGACGCCGATCGCCTTCCCGCCGTCATCGAGGACGCCGTCTTGGCGGGCACGGCGGCGGAGGTGCCGCTGACCGCCGGCCTCGAGGCGGAGTTCACCACCGAGATGGCCGAGGCGATGGGGCCCATCACGAAGGTCTCCGAGTTCACGACCTACTACCCGTGTTGCCAGTCGAGGGTCACCAACATCCATCTCCTCGCCGACGAGATCGACAACCAGATCGTGTGGCCCGGCGAGACCTTCTCGATCAACGAGACCGCGGGGAAACGCACGACCGCCGAGGGCTACGTGCGAGCCGGCGCGATCATCGACGGCCGGGTCCAGTGCTGCGACAGCATCGTCAACGTCGGCGGCGGCACGAGCCAGTTCGCCACGACGTTCTACAACGCCGTGTTCTTCGGGTGCTACGAGGATGTGGAGCACCAGCCCCACAGCCTCTACTTCTCCCGCTATCCCTACGGGCGGGAGGCGACCCTCGGGTGGCCGAAACCCGACGTGATCTTCCGCAACGACTCGGATGCGATCGTCTACATCGACACGTCGTACACCGCGACGTCGGTGACGGTGGCCTTCTGGGGCAACAACGGCGGGCGGGTCTGCACCGCGGAGTCGAAGGGCCGCGGGACGGTGACGACGACCAGGGTCATCACCTATCCCGACGGGACGGTCGAGCGGGAGGACTTCACCTGGTCGTACCGCAAGCCCAAGCCCAAACCGACCCCGACGACCACCACCACGACGGCGGTCACGACGACCACCATCGCAGGGAGCACGTCGACGACGACCACGACGATCTCGACCTCCACCACCTCGACGACGTCCACGTCCACGACCACGACCCCACCGTCGAGCTCGACGACCAGCTCCACCACCACGACCGCGCCGCCGGGCGGATAGCGGCCGCGGTGAGGCCGGCGGCAGCGGTATCGTTCGATCCCGCGACGTCGCCGAGTCGAGGAGAGGTGGGCGATGACGGACCGAGGCAACGCCGGCCAGACGCCTCCGGACCGATCACGCCGGCAGATCCCGTGGATCTGGTGGCTGATCCTCGCCGGTCTCGTCGTCTGGAACCTCGTCGCCCTGCTGACGTCGGGCGGCCCGAGCCGTCTCGAGCTGTCGTACTCGGAGTTCCTCGACCAGGTCCGGGCCGACAACGTCGTCTCGGTCGAGATCGCCGGTTCGTCGATCACCGGCGTGTTGCGCGTACCGATCCCGGCTCCCGAGGCGCCGGGGGCGACGACGACCACGGCCGCCGGCGCCACGCAGCCGACCTTCGGAGCGTTCTCCACCCGGTTCCCCGAGGCGATCGGCGACCCGGACCTCCTCCCGCTGCTCGAGGCCCACGGGGTCGAGGTCGTCGTCGAGGCGCCCCCCAACCAGTTCCTCGCCGTGTTCCTGGCCAACGTGCTGCCGCTCGTCCTGCTCGTCGGGCTGCTGTGGTGGCTCGGGAAGCGGTCGATGGCCGGGCAGATGGAGATGTTCAACTTCGGGAAGTCCAAGGCGAGGACCTACTCGACGGAGCGCCCCGACGTGACGTTCGACGACATCGCCGGAGCCGACGAAGCCAAGGAGGATCTGCGGCAGGTCGTCGAGTTCCTCCGCGATCCGGAGAAGTACCGGAGGCTCGGGGCGAGGCTGCCCCGCGGGTTCCTCCTCGTCGGTCCTCCCGGCACCGGCAAGACCCTGCTCGCTCGCGCCGTCGCCGGGGAGGCGGCGGTGCCGTTCCTGTTCATCTCGGCGTCCGAGTTCGTCGAGATGTTCGTCGGCGTCGGCGCGTCGCGGGTTCGCGACCTGTTCGCGCAGGCCAAGAAGCAGGCGCCGTCGATCGTCTTCATCGACGAGCTCGACGCCGTCGGGCGCCGGCGCGGGGCCGGGGTGGGCACGGTCAACGACGAACGCGAGCAGACCCTCAACCAGCTCCTCACCGAGATGGACGGGTTCGACGAACGCGACAACATCGTCGTGCTCGCCGCCACGAACCGTCCCGACGTGCTCGACCCCGCCCTGCTTCGGCCCGGCCGTTTCGACCGGCAGATCGTCGTTCCCATGCCCGACCGGGAGGCCAGGGAGCAGATCCTCAGGATCCACACGAAGAAGATGAAGCTGTCCGACCAGGTGGATCTGGCCGATCTCGCCGCCGAGACCGTGGGCATGAGCGGCGCCGATCTCGCCAACCTCGCCAACGAGGCGGCGCTGCAGGCCGCCGTGCGGGGGGCCGACGCGGTCGAACCGGCGGATTTCGACAAGGCCCTCGACAAGATCCTCCTCGGTGGGGAGCGTCACACGGTGATGCATCCCGACGATCGCAGGGTCGTCGCCTATCACGAGGGCGGTCACACGATCGTGGCGTGGTACTCGCCGGAGGCCGATCCGGTGTCGAAGGTGACGATCGTCCCCCACGGACGAGCATTGGGGGTGACCGCCCAGCTCCCGGAGGAGGACCGATACAACTACTCGCGCGGCTACCTGTTGACCCGTCTGGCGGTGATGCTCGGTGGGCGCTCTGCGGAGGAGGCGGTCTTCGACGAGGTGACGACGGGCGCCGAGTCGGACCTCGTGGAGGCGACGAAACTCGCCCGACGGATGGTGACCCGCTGGGGGATGGGGAGCTTCGGCCCCGTCGCCCTGTCCACCGACGAGGAGCAACCGTTCCTCGGATACGAGCTGACGAAGCCCCCCGAGGTGTCGGAGGCCACCCAGGCGGAGATCGACCGGAACGTCCACGATCTGATCGAGGGTCAGCACGGCGTCGCCCGGTCGCTCATCGAGACGCATCGCGACCAGCTCGATCGTCTCGCCGAGGCGCTCCTCGACCTCGAGACCGTCCACCGTGAGGAGCTGGAGCGGATCCTCGGTCCGCGGCCTTCACGAAACGAAGGGACCTGACGCGGTCGGGGCGATCCCGTCCTATGGCCGGGGGAGCTCGTGCCGACAGGGATGGGCGTCATGCCGTTCACCGAGCCACGCACACCTTCGAGAGGCTGGGTTCTCGCCGCCGCCGGCGCGCTGGCGGTGTCGGCGCTGGTCGCCTGGCTGACGGCGGCGACGATCGGTGGGGTCGAGCGGGACAACTTCGCGTTGACCGCCGACTCGTTCACCGACAACCTCCAGGGTACCGTCGAGGACCTCGGGTTCCAGATGACCGCCTTCGGAGCGGTCGTTTCGTCGCTCGGGTCGGATCCGGACGAGGCGGTCCGGTTCCTCGTTTCCCTGTCGACGACCAGCGCCCCCGGGAGCGGGCTCATCGGCGGGCGGGTCTTCCGCGGCGTGGCGTTCGTTCCGGTGGGCGCGACCGGACCGTCCGTGACGATCCCCGAGGGGCTCCCGGTGGCGGCGCTGAGGCCGGGACGCCGTGCGGCGATGGTGCCGTCGATGTTCGAGGAGGCGGGCGTGACCTCGCTGGTCTACCAGGCGACCTTCCCGATCCGCGGGGCGAGCGGCCCGGTCGGGACCGTCGTGGTCATGTTCGATCCGGTCGAACTCATCGAGATGAACCTCGACTCGGTCGGCGACGGCTACCTCGCGGCGACGGTCGTCGACACGAGCGCCGAGCAGAACCTCGTGCTCGTCGACGTGCCGCCGGCGGCGATCACCCCGTCGGAGGCCTACGAGATGGACGTGCTGGGACGGACCTGGTCGGTCGTCGTGCGGCCGGGTCCGGCGTACCCGACGTCGGGGGTCGGGCCCGCGGTGGCGATGGTGATCGTGTTCGGCCTCATCGTCGCAGGGTTGCTGCTGGCGACCGGGGTGGTCGATCGCAAGCGTCGTGAGCACGAGCGGGAGCGGATCCGTCTGGCCGAAGAGCACATCGCGTCCAACAACCGGCTCGTGGCGTCCGTGAGCCACGAGCTCAGGACGCCGCTGACGGCCGTTCACGGGTTCGCCGCCGAGCTCACCGCGGTGCTCGAGGCGGCCGGGGAGGACCTGGCCGAGATGGCCAAGATCATCACCGAACAGAGCGCCGAGATGACCCACATGCTCGACGATCTCCTCGTGGCGGGTCGCAGCGACTCCGCTCAGATCCCGATCGTGCTGGAGCCGGTCCGACTCGTCACGCTCGTCGAAGGGGTCCTGGGGTCGATGGGGCACGGCACCGCCGCGCTCGTGGTCGCCGATCCCTCCGCGGTCGCGTCGGCCGACGCCCACCGGTTGCGTCAGATCCTCCACAACCTGATCGAGAACGCCCGGGTCCATGGTGGGCCGAGCCTGCGGGTGGAGGTGCGGGGCGGATCCCGGCCGGGGGTCGTGGTGGCCGACGACGGAGACGGCATCCCCGACGGGCTCGTCGACAGCGTGTTCGCTCCGTTCGAGGGTCTCGCCCGTCACCGCGAGGGTCCGACCGGTGTCGGCATCGGCCTGTCGGTGGCGAGGGAGCTGGCTCGCCGCATGGGCGGAGACGTCTCCTATCGGCGCCAGGAGGGGTGGACGATCTTCGAGGTGGCGCTCTCTCCGGCCCGTCCGACGGCCGTCTCCGACGTGGCCTGAGGGCGGCCGGCTTCCGTCAGGGGCGGTCGGGCAGTTCCCGGGCGACGTGGCGGTCGAAGTGGGGGATGGCGAACTCCACCCAGCCGTAGCGGGGAGCGTAGATGACCCCTTCGGAGATGAGACGGTCCCTGAACGCGGCGACCTGCGGGGTGGTCTTGCCCATGGCGGCGGCGACCTCCCCGGAGCGGTGCGGGCCCGGTCCGAGGGACGCGAGAGCCCTGACGTAGGCGACCTCGGAGGCGGGGATCCGGGCGATCCTGGCGGCGAAGAACGACGCGTCGAGCGTGGCTTCGGCATGGGGGGAGGCCCGGTCGACGTCGGCGGCCGAGATCGGGTCGTCGATGGCCGCGTTCCAGGTATGGAAGGCCCAGGTCTGGACGAAGAAGGGGTACCCGTCGGAGCGGTCGACGACGCGGTCGACCGCGGCGGGAGCCCACGTGACCCCGATCTCGGCGGCGGGAACCGTGACGGCTTCGGCGACCTGGTCGGGGGAGAGTGGCCCGAGGTCGGCGACCCGGAACAGCCGCTCGGCGTAGGTCGCGGCCCTGGCGACCTCGCCGACGAGGTTGGGGAGTCCGGCGACCACGGTGTGGAGCGGTAGCCCGTCCTGGCCGGCCCGGTGGACCCCGGCGAGGATGCGCCGGAGGTCGTGCCGATCGAGCCGTTGCGCTTCGTCGATGGCCACCATCACGCCGAGGTCGGCGTCGGCGGCGGCTCTGGCGACGTCGACCAGGACGTCGGCGAGGGCGTCCCGGTCGGGGCCGGTCACCCGGCGACCCACCGATGCGCCCGTCCCGGCGACGGTCAGCGAGACGGACTCGATCGACCGGAGGGCCCGCCGGACCGAGTTCCCGCCCCCTGCCGCCTCGACGATCCGGCGGGCTTGCCGGAGGAGGCTGCGCAGGGTGTCGTCGCCGCCGACGGCTTCGATCCGGATGACCCGGTAGCCGAGATGTTCGCCGAGGGCGGCGAGCTTGGCGAGCAGCACGGTCTTGCCGACGCCCCGGAGTCCGGTGATGAGGAGATGCTGGCTGGTGCGGGCCGCACGGAGCCGACGGAGGGCGATCTCGGTCGCCGAGATCGTCTCGTCGCGTCCGACGAGGGCCGGAGGCGGCGTCCCAGCGCCGGGGGCGTAGGGGTTGGCGACGGGGTCATACCGTTCTTCACCGGACATGCCTCGACTTTAACCGATCATCGCTAAAGCCGAGGCAAGTTGGTCGAGTCCGACGATCGCCCGCGCGAGACGCGTCGGAGGGCGGACCCGACGGCCCGCCCTCCGACGTCGGTGCCGGCGATCAGCTGTGAAGGCGCGCGGGGTTTCGAGTGGAAGTTGCACGCTCCCAACCTGGACCTGTCCTGCGAGGAGGCGTTCCCTCCGCCACGCGGCCGTGCCGGTCAGTGTGCAGACGCAGGATGAACCGGTTCAGGGTTGCGACGGGTAGATCTCGTGTTCCGGATCCCACCAGATGAGGTTGAACACGTTGTGGTGACCACGCCATGCGTAGACGCGCGTCCGTGAGTCGATCCGGATGCGGATGATCTCATCTTCGATGATCTGCATATCGGACAGTCGCTGGCGTGCCTCCCGGGTGAACCCTTGGTCGATGGTGTCGGGCTCGTAGCGTACGACGGACCCGACGGTCTTCGAATGACCTCCGAACAGTTGCTTCATGGGCGTCTGTTCGAGGGCTTTCAGGACGTCGAGGAGCGCACACAGGGTGTTCCCATCCATCTGCCGCCAACCGCCCTTCGGAGGGAAGTCGGCGTCGTGATACTCGAAACGCCAGGATGGGTGGTCGTCGGGTTGGTTGAGGCGTGGATGCGTGGGGATGCGTCGGCCCTGGGGACTGCGGGGCTGCGCCGCTGATTCGGGGACACGCTTCTTACGCTTCCGTGATGCGCGTTTGGATGCAGCCACGTGCCTTGCGAACCCTCCGCGTGGTAGCTACTCGCCGATCGGCTGGCGGGAATCCAGCGCGGAGAAGTACTCAGCCATGTCGTCGAGGGAGATCTCGGCGTTGCTGCGCGCCGTCTCGGGCAGGTCACCTCGGGCGTTGCGCCACGGCGGTTCTTGATGGGTGCGGTAGACGAGCTCGCGGGCGTCGAACGACCCGTACCCGTCCAGGATCGCGTCGACGGTTTCCCGTTCCGAATCGGTCAACGTATCCGGGTCGCCGTGGGGCCATTCGTCGACGACGAACCGTCCCCGGTGCCGGTCGAAGACGCTGTAGACGACCGGACCGTTCGCCCAGGCTTCGATCCGGTCGTCGAACAGCGGCACCCCATCCCAGGCGAGATGCCATCCTTGGCTGTAGTAGAGGAGCTTCTGGAGCTGCATCGTCGTGGTTCGCCCCAGACGCTTGACGATGTAGGCGGCGACGTCGTTCGCGGTGGCCATCTGGTTCGTCTCCTATCGGTCTGTGCCGTTCCGGTCGGCACCCGCCTCGGGGTCAGCGTAGCTGCTCCATACGACTGGGAGCGTACCCCGTCTCTCGCCGGTGCAGCATCGAGATGACTCCGGATACTCCTGTCGTGGGCAATCGTCCCCGGAGACCTGTGCAACGCATGGAGGGTTCAGGTATCCCGTGGGGCACCTCCGAACTCGGCTGCATAGTGATCGCTGCGGCTCCGCGTCGCGGGTCAGTACGTCCAGTGTTCGTGGGCGAGCGGGGCGGCGTTGAGGAGGTCGCGGACGTGCCGCCACCGTGGGTAGTGCTGGGTAAGGGTGCTGCGGAAGGCGTCGTGGTGGCGGGGGTGGAGGAGATGCACGATCTCGTGGACAACCAGGTATTCGATGCAGGCCGCCGGTTTCTTGATGAGCTAGAGGTTGAACAGCAGCCTGCGGGTGACAGGGTTGCAGGACCCCCAGCGGGTCTTCATGCGCCGGATCTGCCATCGAGGCGGTTCGACGCCGACCTGTTGGGACCAGTCGGCTTCGAGCGGTCCGATCCGGTCTTTGATTTCGGTCCGGTAGTAGGAGGTGAGGGTCTTGGCGCGGTGGTCACGGTCGCTGCCGGGCGGTACGAAGAGGCGGAGCTTCCTGCCGTCGATCTCCACCTTCGAGGCGTGGCCCTTTTCGACGACGTGGAGGAGGTAGCGTCGACCCTGGTAGTAGTGGCTCTCTCCTGACGTCATGTCCCGCGGGCTTTGGCGGGGCTGCTGCAGGTAGCGGCGTTGCTGTTCTCTGATCCAGCGCACCTTGTCGACGACGGCGAGCAGGACGGTGTCGTCGTACTAACGCCGTGACGGTTCTCGACGGGGAACGGATCCGTCGCCGCCGTCTCGAGTTGGGATGGTTGCAGCGGCGTCTCGCCAAACGACTCGGTGTGACCGCCGCCGTCGTTGCTCGCCTCGAGGACGGCACCAACCATCGCCACCTGACCGTCGGGTTCCTCACCGACCTGTTCACCGACAGCCACCAACCAGCCCCGGACCCACCCGAGACGGGTAACGACGCCGCTGCTGCATCGGAGGCGGCACGGCTGGGAACGCTGATTGCTGCCGTCGACGCGCCGAGACGCTGTCGGAAGCCACCGGCCTGCCGCTGGGCCACATCGACGACCTGTTGGCGACACTCGACGGACAGCTCCACCGGGCGGGTCTGCGTCTCCTCCGCTCGGCTGACGGGGTGTCCATCCAGGCCGCCGCCGATGTAGACGTCGAGATGTTGGCCCGGTTGGTCCGCTCCCAGCATGCCCGCCGTGGGATGAACCGTACCGAGGCGACCGTCCTGTGGAAGCTCCGCTACGGCGACCTCTCTGAGCAGACCCTCACCAACCTCGAACGGGTTGCCCTCGCCCGACTCCGGTTGGCTGCTTTTCCCTGAGGAGTCCCGGGGGCTATCGGACGCCTTGAAGGCGGGAGGCGATCCCTTCCGCATGACGGCCCAACAGGATCAAGCGGAACAGGACGATGAGAGCCGCCTCGACGGTGCGTAGCACGTCCTCCATCAGATCGCGCTCGGTACCTGTGTCGGCGTGCTTGAGGCTCTGGAGTCGCTTGCGCGAGCGGATCAACGCTCGGGAGATGGTGATGTGAAAGGCGATCGCGGATGGATCGGCTCGTTGGCCTGCGCTCATGAAACACAGGGACTGAGCGAGTTTGGTCGGTTTGGGCGACCGATGTTCGTTCGTCCTGACGAGTTCTTCCAGTGGCAACCCGACGATCTCCCTGTTGAGATCGACCCAGGCAAGCACCTCCTCATTGGTGAACGGGGTTCGCAGCAGCCGGTCGATGACTTCCACGATTGAATGAGCGGCCTGAGAAGGACCATCCGGCGACACGTCGAGCGCGACTCGTGCCCCCTCGAGCTTGCGTTGGAGGCCGACGTTCCACTCGTCCAGCGCGTCAACGACCTCCTGGGGGCTGCGACGTGCGAGGTCGGCAGCCACGACACTTGCCTTCCGGAACAAGGGATCGACGTTCATGGGGCCCGGCCACAGCTCTCCTGATGAGAGGACGCTTCGTGCGGACTCCTCGAGACCAGCCAGGAATGCGGTGAACATCGATTCGAAGTCTTCAGTAAGGACGCCCGCGGCTCGAAAGCAGACGTCCACCGCGTAGGCGACAGACCAGACCTTGGGGATGACCTTCAGGACGGCGGGTGCAAGGACCCGGGCATCTTCCTGGAAGGCCATCCGGAACCGGTGGAACAAGGCACTTCCGAGGGCACGCTCAAGGAACCGCTGCCCGCGAGGTGACTCGAACCGCTTTCTCCAGCGCTCCAGGTCTTTGTCACTGAATGGCTCCTGTGCGAGCTTGGAGTCCCAGTCGGCGTGACCGTGTTCCTGAGCGAGTTCGTCCAACCGCTCCTCAAACGCCGGTGAATCGACGGCCGTGTAGGCCTCGCATACGCAGACCAGCTGTTCCCAGAGCAGCGGCATGACGACGGGAATCCCGATCCGCCGGCGAAGGCGGTCCGGGAGACGAAGGATCTCCCGGGCCAAGGCGGAGCGGAGTCGAGAGGGATCGGGTTGGCGCTCCATCGCTCACGCTCGCTCATCCTCGAACCTGGAACAGGAGCGGTGGTTGCACCGCTCCTGTTCCGTGACAACACCGCTCCTGTTCCGTGCAACTCGACCCGTCGGGAGCGTGTAACTCAACATCAGCTGCAGCCGGTCGTGTCCCCGCAGGTCAAGCAGACGTAGCAGCTTCCGTTGCGGACGGTCATGTGGCCGCAGTTGGAACACACCGGAGCGTCGCCCATCTTCTCGCCCAACAGCGCGTCCGCCGCCGCGGTCTTGACGTCGGCGGCCGTGGCCACCGACGCCTTCGTCCCGTTCCCGTTCGACGTCGTCACCGGAGCCGCCATCGTGCCAGGACCCGGCGACGCCGGAGCCGCCTCGGCCGGCGCATCGGCGAACCGGGCCGCCTCCACCTGGGCATCGATGTCGGCCTCCATCGCCGCTTCGGTCAGGTCCAACTGCAGTCCCGCGTCCACCGCCGTGCCCTTCGGAGGCTCGGGCAGGTCGGACGAACGATCCGGGGGCACCTGGGCCAGCTCGTCCCGCTTCAGGTACTCCACCCCGAGGGCTCGGAACACGTAGTCGATGATCGAGTTCGCCATCTTGATGTGCGGATGGCCCTCCACCATGCCCCTCGGCTCGAACGTCTGGAACGTGAACGTATCGACGAACTCGTCGAGCGGCACGCCGTACTGGAGGCCCTTGGACACCGCGATGGCGAAGCACGACAGCACGCCGCGGAGGGTCGCCCCCTCCTTGGCCAGGTCGATGAACACCTCACCCAAGGTGCCGTCGTCGTACTCGCCGGTGCGGAGGAACACCTTGTGACCCCCGATCCTGGCCTCCTGGGTGAAGCCACGACGCCGACCGGGCAGCAGGAACCGTGGCCGCGGCAGGTCGTTGTAGGCCTCCGTCGGCGAGATCCCCGGCCGGAACATCCCGGCGTGGACCAGCGACTTGCCCTGCGACACCAAGGCCCGCTCCTCGGCGAGGGCTTCCTCGAGCCCCTCCTCTTCCTCCTCGGACACGCCGTCGTCGGTGGTCGCCGACAGCGGCTGGGAGGCCTTCGAGCCGTCCCGGTACAGCGCCATCGCCTTCAACCCGAGTTCCCACGACAGGTGGTACGACTCCTCGATCTCCTCCACGGTCGCCTCGTTGGGCATGTTGATCGTCTTGGAGATCGCTCCCGAGATGAACGGCTGGGCCGCCGCCATCATCCGGATGTGCCCGGTGTGATGGATGAACCGCGTCCCGTACTTCCCGTTGCGGTTCGCCGTGTCGAACACCGCCAGGTGCTCCTCCTTGAGCTGCGGGGCGCCCTCGATCGTCTGACGGCCACAGACGTAGTCGTTCGCCGCCGCGATCTGCTCGGGGGTGAACCCGAGGGCGGACAGCATGTCGAAGGACGGATCGTCGTACTGCTCGGGGGTGAACCCGAGGCGCTGCATCGCGTCCTCACCCAGCACCCAACGGTTGAACGCGAACCCCAGCTCGAAGACGCCCGGCAGGGTCGCCTCCAGCTTGTCGATGTCCTCGAACGTGAAGCCCTTGGCGATCAGTGCCGCCGAGTTCACGTGCGGGGCTCGATGCAGGCTCATCGTGCCGACCACGTACTCGATGATCCGGTGGATCTGCTCCTCGGTGTAGCCGAGGTTCCGCAAGGCCGGTTCGATCGACTGGTTGGCGATCTTGAAGTACCCGCCGCCGGCGAGCTTCTTGAACTTCACCAGGGCGAAGTCCGGTTCGACCCCGGTCGTATCGCAGTCCATCAACAGCCCGATCGTTCCCGTCGGCGCCAGCACCGACACCTGGGCGTTGCGGTACCCGTGCATCTCGCCCAGCTTGACCGCGGTGTTCCATGCGTTCTGGGCCTCCAGCAGCATGTCCTCGGGGCACTGGGTGGGATCGATGCCCGTCACCGTGTGGTCGATGCCCTCGTACTCGTCGGCCTTGGCGTTGAAGGCGGCCCGGCGATGGTTGCGGATCACCCGCAGCATCGACTCGGTGTTCTCCGGGTACTTCGGGAACGGGCCGAGCACCTCGGCCATCTCCGCGGAGGTGGCGTACGCGTAGCCGGTCAGGATGGCGGTCAACGCCCCGGCGATGGCCCGGCCCCGGTCCGAGTCGTAGGGGATGCCCATGCGCATCAGGAGCGACCCCAGGTTGGCGTAGCCGAGGCCCAAGGTCCGGTAGTCGAACGACCCGCGGGCGATCTCCTTGGAAGGGAAGTGGGCCATGGTGACCGAGATCTCCAGGACGATCGTCCACAGCCGGACCGCATGGCGGTACCCGTCGAGGTCGAACTCGCCGGTCGTGTCGTCGTAGAAGCGTCCCAGGTTGAGCGACGCCAGGTTGCATGCCGTGTTGTCCAAGAACATGTACTCCGAGCACGGGTTCGAGGCCCGGATCTCGCCGCCGGCGGGCGACGTGTGCCACTGGTTGATGGTCGTGTGGAACTGCACTCCCGGGTCGGCGCACGCCCACGCCGCCTCGGCGATCTTGCGCCACAGGTCCTTGGCCTTGATGGTCTTCATCACCGAGCCGTCGGTCCGGGCGGTGAGGTGCCAGTCGTCGTCGGCGAGGACCGCCCGGACGAACTCGTTGGTCAGCCGCACCGAGTTGTTCGAGTTCTGGCCGCTCACGGTGGCGTACGCCTCACCGTTGAAGTCCGACGGGTAGCCCGCCGCGATGAGCGCCCTGACCTTGTTCTCCTCTTCGACCTTCCAGTCGACGAACTTCTCGATGTCGGGATGGTCCACGTCGAGGATCACCATCTTGGCGGCCCGCCGGGTGGTGCCGCCCGACTTGATCGCTCCGGCCGCTCGATCGCCGACCTTGAGGAAGCTCATCAGGCCCGACGACTTCCCGCCTCCCGACAGGGGCTCGCCCTCGGCCCGGAGGCTCGAGAAGTTGGTGCCGGTTCCCGACCCGAACTTGAACAGCCGCGCCTCGCGCACCCACAGGTCCATGATGCCGCCCGGGTTGACCAGGTCGTCCTCGACGCTCTGGATGAAGCATGCGTGGGGGGCGGGGCGGGAGTACGAGTCCGGGGACTCGACCAGCTCGTCGGTCTCGGGGTCGACGTACCAGAAGCCCTGGGCCGGGCCTTCGATCCCGTAGCGGTGATGGAGCCCCGTGTTGAACCACTGCGGCGAGTTGGGGGCGGCCATCTGGTGCAGCAGCATGTAGGCCAGCTCGTCCTCGAAGGCCTGCGCGTCGTCGCTCGACGCGAAGTAGCCGTTCGTCTCGCCCCACCACCGCCACGTCGAGGTCAACCGGTCGATGACCTGACGCGCCGAGCGCTCCGGGCCCAACACCGGGTTCCCGTCGTCGTCGACGATCGGGTCGCCGTGCTCGTCGACCTGGGGGACGCCCGCCTTGCGGAAGTACTTCGACACCATGATGTCTGCGGCGACCTGGGACCAATCCGCCGGCACCTCCGCCCCGGTCATCTCGAAGACGATCGATCCGTCCGGGTTCGAGATCCGGGAGTCCCGTCGCACCCACTCGACGGTGTCGTAGGGGGATGTGCCGTCGGAGGTGAAACGCCGTTCGATGCGGAGGCCTTGCTGCATACCGTCTGCCCTTCCTCGAGCCCCGACCCGCCCTACCGGCGGTCAGGGTTGTCCACAATGTTGCCCACAGCCACAAGATGTTGGGGTAGGGAAGCGGATCGAACCCAATATCTTGCGTGGCTGCACGAGTGTAATTACATCGATGTCATCCGTCAAACGCTCGTGGAAGGGGAAGCGGAAGCGCCCGGAACCACCGGAACGGAGCACCGTCGGCACTGTCTACCGCCGGTGACGGACCGAAGCAAGGCCGTGACGTGGAGGCTTTTCGCGACCGGCGATCGGGTTTTCGCGACCGACCGACATCCCTACCGGCGGCCCTGGCGCGCCCGTCGAGCCATCGTCTCGCGCACCGCCTCGATGTCGGCCGGGCAGGTCCGCGACGCCTTCCAGTAGCACCAGCCCGTCGGGACGAAGAACACCTGGAACGCGGACAACCCGATCGCCCAGTTGAACGGTGGAGGGAACGACCGCTGCAGCGCTCCCGCCGCGGCGCCCGTCAACGCCGTGCCTCCGGCCCGGCCGAACCCGTTGACGAGGTTGCCCAACCCGAAGACGGTTCCACGATGCTCCGGCAGGTTGACGTCCGAGATGAGCGCGAACCAGTTCGGCGAATCGGCCGACGTGAACGCCAGAGCCGTGATCGACGTCACGAACGCCAGCGCCACCCACGGGTTCGTCACCAGCTCCCTCAGCACCTCCCCGGCCAACGTGACCGTCGACCCGCCCTCGGTCACCTCCAAGCCGCGGAGCGGGATCCAGAAGAAGGCCAGGAAGAACGGGATCGCGCCCGTGATCCCCACCGCCGAGATCAACGCCCTTCCCCGCAGCGTTCGCCGTTGGATCCGATCACCCACATGGCCCGCCAGGATCGAGAACAACGCCCCGGTCAAGAACAACGCCGCGAACAGACCCCCCACCTTGGTGCCGGTCTCGGGCGAGTAGCCCGCAGCGATCACCTTCTCCTGGTACAGCAACGGCACCCACACCAGCGAGCCGTACGCGATCTGGGCGGTGAACCCCTGAGCGATGAGCCACACGTTGGTCCGGTTCTCGAACAGCGCAGGGAGCTGATCGCGAGCGATCCGCGCCTCGTAGGTCCCTCCCGCCTCGAACAGCGGCTGGAGCTCCGGCTCGCGGAACCCTCGCGGGGCGTCGAAGGCCATCGCGTACAGCGCCGCGAACCCGATCCCGGCAATGGCCACCACCACCAGCGGCCGGCGGTGGTCACCGGCGCCGAGCTGGCTGGCCAGCAGCAGCCCCACCCACCCGCCGATCCCCTGCGAC
>JALVQZ010000132.1 GCA_027036355.1 Acidimicrobiia bacterium
ATCATCTCGAGACCGTCGACGGTGCCGGGGCTCACGTTCGACGACATGGAGCCCCTCGACCTGACCGAAGAGGAACTGCGGACGCAAGCCGGCACCGTCGACGGTCTCGAGATGATCGGTGGCGGCTCGCTGACGGCCCGGCTCTGGCGCCGGCCGGCCATCTCGATCCTCGCCATCGACGCCCCTCCCATCGCCGAGGCCATCAACCAGCTCGTCCCCGTCGCCCGCGCCAAGGTCAGCTTGCGACTGGCCCCCGGAGACGACCCCCGGCGCGCCATGGACGCCCTCTCCGCCCACCTGTCCGCGGCGGTTCCCTGGGGCGCCGAGGTACGGGTCGAACCCGGGGCCATGGGCGACGCCTTCGACCTCGACTCGTCGGGACCGGCGTACACCGCGTTCGCCGAAGCGATGCGAGAGGCCTACGGGGTCGCTCCCGTCGAGATGGGGATCGGCGGCTCCATCCCCTTCGTCGCTTCCTTCCAACAGCGCTACCCGAACGCCGCCATCTTGCTCACCGGCGTCGCCGACCCCACCAGCGCCGCCCACGGCCCGAACGAGAGCCTCGACCTCGCCGACCTCGAGCACGGGATCGTCGCCGAAGCCCTCGCCCTCCAACGCCTCGCCGACCTCTGACGGGATGGAGCGCTGGATCGCCCCGTTGCGCTCGCGCGGGCGACGTCCCCGGTTGTCACAGCTAGCGGGGGATGCGGGTTCGCTTGAACTCGTTCAGGTCGAACCAATGCACCATGTCGAGCACCCGCTCGAGGTCTCGACGGTTGTGGCGGTCCATCAGCCGGACGAAGACGGCGTCGTCGGCGGCGATGAGGGTGGGGACGCCGAACACGGCCCACCGGTCAACCGCCTCGGTGTGCTCCCTGGCCAGCACCGCACGCGCCCTTCCGGCGGCGATCGAAGCGTCGACGGCGGCGACGTCGACGCCGGCAGCGGACGCCACGGTCGCCAACACCTCCGGGTCGTCGACGTCCGCCGCATCCTCGTGCCGGGCGTCGAAGAGGTTGACGTGGAACCGGGAGAACACGTCGGGTTGGTCGTCCCTGACCGCCACGCTCCACAGCAGGGCCCGCACGCCTCGGGTCATCTCGGAGCCGGCCGGACGGTCCCACGCCGCCGCGGCACCCGGCTCGATGTGCGACTGCGACAACGAGAAGGGGCGGAATCGCACGTCCCACGGGGCGCCGTCGTCGAGGGCTTCGACGACGGCCTCGTTGACGATCCGAGCGAAGGGGCACAGGTAGTCGTAGGTGATGGCGAAGGATCGCTGCACGACGGTTCCTCTCGTTCCGTGGACGAACGAGGAGGCTATCGCATCTCCGGACGCCACCGAACGGCGCCTACACCCCACCCGATCCCGCGCCGATACACATCGAGATGGCTCGCCGAACCGACAGCGTCCTCGATGACATCGCCCCGCGCCTCCTCCGGCTCGGGATCGTCCTCGCCGCGGGATCGAGCCTGGCGTTCTTCGCCGGATCCCAGGTGGCCGCGTCGGCGCGTCCGTGGTCGGCGTTGGCGCTCGTCTGCGCCGCCGTCGCCACCGTCGGAACCCTCACGCTCCTGACGAACTCGGACGATCCCCGGCCGATGCTCGTCACCGCAGCGCTCGGGACGGCCGCGACGCCGATCCTCACCGACGTGCCCATCGACCGGCAGCTCGTGGCCGGCCCCATCGTCATCGTCGGGATCGTCCTCGGCCTGTTCGTCCGTACCCACGTCCGCGCCTTCATCGCCGGGTACGCGGCGTTCCTCGTCGCCACCGAGCTCGCCTGGCACGGCATCGCCGATCCCCGGGGGCTCGCCCTCGGCGTCGGTCAGGTCGCCGCGTTCGCCTTCGGTACCGTCGCGGTGTGGGAGCTGCGGAAGCGCCTCGAGACCAACGCGGCGCGTTTCGGAACACTGTTCGACCGGGCTCCGATCCCCCTGTTCGAAGAGGACTTCCGAGCCGTACGGGACCGCCTCGCGGTCCTCCGGCGCCGAGGGGTCACGGACATCCGCGGGTACCTCGACGCACATCCCGAAGAGCTCCTCTCGCTGGCCGGCTCCATCAGGATCACCGGGATGAACGCCCAGGCGGCGGCCACCATCCGTTCCCGCGACCGGGAGGTCCTGGTCCCCGAGAGCGAAGGTGCCCTCCGGTCGCTGGTCGAGCAGATCGTCGCCATCTGGGGTGGGGCCGATCGGGTCGTCGTGCGACTCGACGACGCCATACGGGCGGACGGAACCCGCTTCGATGCGCTGGTCTACTGGTCGGCGCCGGTCGTCGACGGGAAGGCCGACCTCGAGCACGTCACCGTCGCCATCGCCGACGTCAGCGACCAGCGCGCCGCCCAGCGGGACCTGGAGGACGCCGTGAGAGCACGCGACGAGTTCGTCGCCACGGTCTCCCACGAGCTCAGAACGCCCCTGACGGTCGTCCTCGGACTGGCCGAAGAGCTGCAGGAACGCCACGAGGAGTTCACCGGACCCGAGCGGGGGGAGCTCGTGTCGATGATCGCGGACCAGAGCAGGGAACTGGCCGCCATCGTCGAGGACCTCCTGGTGGTCGCCCGGGCCGGCGCCGGCGGCCTCACCGTGACCTGCGGACCCGTCGACCTGGTCGCCGAGACCGCGGCCGTCCTCACCGGGAGAGCTCCGGTGCCGGTGTCGACCGACCGTCCGGCGAAAGCCTGGGCCGATCCGGGGCGCGTGCGCCAGATCATCCGCAACCTCCTCCAGAACGCGCACCGCTACGGCGGCCCCGAGGTGCGGATCGTCATCGACGGCACCTGCCTCGAGGTCCGCGACAACGGTGGCCCGATCCCGGACGACATCCGTGACACCATGTTCGACCCGTACGTCAAGGCGCGCCAGCGCACCGGCGTGACCGGGTCAATGGGCCTCGGCCTCAGCGTCTCCCGGCACCTCGCGCGGGCGATGGGCGGAGACGTGACCTACCGGCACGACGGAACCGAAGGCGTCTTCCGGCTCCGGCTCCACCCCGAGCCGGAACCGGGATGACCGGCCGGTCTCAGTCGCCGAGCGCCGCCGTCAACGCCCGCGCCGCGTAGACCTTGGCCAGATGCGCCTTGTACTCCTCGGACCCGTACAGATCCTCCAGGAGCGTGACCCCTTCGGTGGCGTGCTCGGCCGCCGCCGCGATCGCCTCGGGAGAACCGTCCGTGCCCACCAGCGCGGCACCGACGGCGTCCACCAGCATCGGTTTGGTGCCGATCCCCGTGACCGCCACCCGGGCCGCGGTGATCGTCCCGTTCGGCTTGTCGACCCACGCCGCAGCCCCGGCGACCGCGTAGTCGCTCCTCCCGCCGCGCCGGCCCAGCTTGTCGTAGGCCGATCCGCTCCCGCCCTTGGGGATCCGGACCTCGGTGAGGATCTCGTCGGGAGCCAAGGCCGAGGTCAACGTGTCGACGAAGAAGTCGGCGGCGGCGATCTCCCTGGTTCCTCCGGGTCCGTTGGCCACCATGGTCGCCCCCAGGGCGATCACGGCGGCGGTCTGGTCGGCGGCGATGTCGGCATGAGCCAGCGAGCCGCAGGTGGTCCCCTTGTTCCGTACCTGGACGTCGCCGGTGAGCGAGGCCGCTTGGGCCAAGGCCGGAGCATGGACCCGAACGAGGTCGCTGGCAGCGGTCTCGGCGTGACGCACCAAGGCGCCGATGGCGATGTGATCGCCTCGGTCCTCGATCCGGTCGAGGCCGTCGATCCGGCCGATGTCGACGATGGTCGCCGGCGACAGCAGCCGCATCTTCATCAACGGCAGGAGGCTCATGCCGCCCGCCATGACCTTGGCTCCCTCGTCGGCAGCCAGCACCGCCACCGCGTCGGCGATCGTCTGGGGGGCTGTGTAATCGAACTTCCTCGGGTACATGGCTATCCCCTCGCTCCGTTGATGGCTTGCCAGACGTTCCTCGGTCGCAGCGGCATGTCGACGTGTTCGACACCGAGCGGTTCGAGGGCGTCGACGACGGCGTTGACGATCGTCTGGGCCGAACCGATGGTCCCGGCCTCACCGATGCCCTTCACCCCGAGGGGGTTGACGTCGGTGGGCGTGGTCGTCCGATCGAGACGGAACGACGGCAGATCCGCCGCCGTCGGAATCGGATAGTCCATCAGCGACGACGACAGGAGGTTCCCGTCATCGTCGTAGATCGCGGCCTCGAACATCGCCTGGCCGATCCCCTGTGCGATGCCCCCGTGGATCTGGCCATCGACGATCATCGGGTTGACGACGTTGCCGCAGTCGTCCATCGCCCAGTACTCGAGGATCTCGACGTTGCCGGTGTCGGGATCGACCTCCACGAGGGCGAGATGGCTGCCGAACGGCCAGGTGGCGTTGCCGGGACTGAAGACGGCCGTCGACTCGAGGCCGCCCTCCATGCCCTCGGGGAGCGTGTGCGGCTGGTACGCCGAGGTCGCGATCTCGGGCCAGGACACCGTCTTGTCCGGCGACCCGGCCACGTGGGCTCCGCCGTCGGCGAACCGGATGTCCTCCGGTGCCGCCTCGAGGAGATGCGCGGCGATGGCCGCCGCCTTGTCCTTCACCCTGGCGGAGGCCTCGAAGGTGGCGGTGCCGTCCACCGCCAACGAGCGGCTCCCGAAGGTGCCCACCCCGAAGGGGGACTCGGCGGTGTCCCCGTGGAGCACCTCGATCTGGTCGAGCTCGATCCCGAGCTGGTCGGACACGATCTGTGCCCAGGTCGTCTCGTGACCCTGCCCGCTCGGACCGGTGCCGATGATCACGGTACAGGAGCCATCCGGGTTGACCCGGACCACCCCCGAGCCGTTGAACGCCGCGGGCTGGCCGTACTCGGACCACGAGAAGCCGAGGCCGGCCAGCGCCGAGGGGCCGAACCCACAGACCTCCACGTAGGTGCTGAGTCCGATCCCGACGAGGCGGCCGTCGGCCCTCGCCGCGTCGCGGCGAGCCTTCATCCCCTCGTAGTCGGCCTTCTCGAGCAGCGCGTCGAGGTTGGCGGCGTAGTTCCCAGAGTCCATCGTCAAGCCGACGGCGGTCGTCGCCGGGAACTGGTCCGGCTGCCAGAAGTTCTTCTTCCGCACCTCCGCCGGATCCATGCCGATCTCCCTGGCGTACCGATCCACGACGCGTTCCAGGTAGTAGGCGGCCTCCGGTCGCCCGGCACCGCGGTACGCGTCGGTGGTCGGCGTGTTCGTCACCACGCAGGTGAGGGTGTACGCGGTGGGGATGTTGTACTGCCCGGGAGCGACGAACAGCCCCAGCAGCGGGATCGCCACGGTGAAGTTCTGGCTGTAGGCGCCCATGTCGCAGATGGCGTCCAGCTCGTACCCGAGGATCTCACCATCGCGGGTGCCGACGATGGTCGCCGTCCCGACCCATCCTCGTCCCTGGATCGACGACGCTGGCGCCTCCCGGCGGGTCTCGGTCCACCGGACGGGCTTGCCGAGCCGCTGGGAGGCGAAGCAACACAGGATCTCGTCGGGATAGATGTTGAGCTTCAACCCGAACCCGCCTCCGACCTCGGGAGCGACGACCCGGACCTTGTTGGACGGCAATCCGAAGATCTTGGCGATCGCTCCTGCGAGGGCATGGGGGATCTGGGTCGAGCTCCACAGCTCGAACGAGCCGTATCCGGCATGCCAGTTGGCGAGGACGGCCCGAGGTTCGATGGCGGTCGGGATGAGGCGCTGGTTCACCATCTCCAGGGACACCGTCACGGTGTCGTCGCGGGCCTTCGCCTCCTCGATCACGGGCTTGGCGTCGGGGAGCTCGTCGGTGACCCCGGGCCACCAGTCCTGACCGCTCCATGCGAGCAGGACGTTCGAGACGCCTTCGTGGGCTTGGACCTCGTCGGCCGCGGCCGCCTTCAGGTCGACGACAGCGGGAAGGGGCTCGTACTCGACGAAGATCGCATCGACCGCGTCCTGGGCGATGTACCGGTCGTCGGCGACCACCATCGCCACCGCCTCCCCGATGTGATGGACCGCGCCGTCGGCCAGCGGGGGACGCAGCGTCCCGACCGCGACCTGAGCGAGAACGGGTCCGAGATGCCGGACGTCGTCCGCCGTGTACACCGCGTGGACGCCGTCCATGGCCGTCGCCGCCGACGCGTCGATCGACATGATGCGGGCATGGGCGAACGGGCTCCGCACGAACGCCGCGGCCAGTTCCCCCGGCAGCTTGATGTCGTCGACGTACAGGCCTTCGCCACGGATCAACGCCGGATCTTCCTTGCGGCGGACGACACCGCCGAGAACGCTCGTCGTGCTCATGAGGGCACCTCCCAGTCCGGGGCGGGGGGTTCCTCGCCGCGCATCTTGGCCGCCGCGTACTCGACGGCCCGGACGATGTTGTGATAGCCGGTGCACCGGCACAGGTTGCCTTCGATGGCGTGGCGGATCTCACCTTCGCCGGGGTCGGGGTTCTGTTCGAGCAGCGCCACCGAGGACATGATCATGCCCGGGGTACAGAAGCCGCATTGGAGCCCGTGACGTTCCCAGAACCCCTCCTGAACCGGATGCAGCTCGCCGTCGGTCGCGACACCTTCGACCGTGCGGACGTCGGCCCCGTCGGCGGCGACGGCGAGGTAGGTGCACGACTTGACCGATCGGCCATCCACGATCACGGTGCAGGCACCGCAGTAGCTGGTGTCACACCCGACATGGGTGCCGGTGAGCCCGAGCTCCTCGCGGAGGAAATGGACCAACAAGGTTCTCGGTTCCACGTCCCTGTCGTACGTGGTGCCGTTGACCGTCATGGAAACGTTCAAGGGCCGCCTCCCTCCATGTGCTGGGGTCCGCGGGCGCGTGCACCCGCCTCTCGCGGTCCAACCTACGCGCCGCCGACGACCGGAGGGGGCGGAAACCGGAACCTGGTTTTCGCGTTCTCGCCGGCGGCGAGCAGCCCCCGGGGAGGCTCCGATCGCCTCAGGATCTCCCGAGGAGCCTCCGGAACCAGCGGGCGATCGTCACCCAGAGACTCGAGAGGAACAAGGAGATGCCGTGAACCTCCGTCGCCTCCACGGCGGCGGCCTCCTCCGGGGTCTCGGCGGCCAGCTTCGCTTCGAGACACTGCACGAACTCGTCGATGAGCCGCCGGGACATCTCCTTGATCAATCCGGTCCGGCCGAACTGGGCCGCCGCACCCGACAAGGTGACGTCGGCGACGACGTCCACCCGGGCCCCTTCCTCCACCGGCACGATCGTGTAGACCATCTGCACTCGGCCCTGGCTCCCTCCGCGCCGATCGACGCCCTTGCCCGCCACCGTGCCCGTCCGCGACCCGGCGTCCGCCTCGACGGTCGCCTCGCCCTCGAAGGTCGCCGACATCGGCCCGAGCTTGGCCGTCACCTTCCCGCGGTACGCTCCCGCATCGGTCCGCCCGAGCAGTTCCGCCCCGGGGAGACATGCCGCCAACCCGGGGACGTCCTGGAACGCCTGCCACACGGCATCGGCGTCCTGGCCGACCGTGAAGGACTCTTCGATCTTCACCGATCCCCCTCCCTCATGCCGTGGCGGGCTCTTCGCCCCGCTGGCGATGGATGCGGCCTTCCACACCCCTCAGCGACCGACCGGTGCCGTGGCCGTAGCGGACCTGGATCATCTCGGCGAGGATGGCGATGGCGGTCTCCGCGGGGGTCTCGGCGCCGATGTCGATCCCGATCGGCCCGTGGATCCGCTCGAGCTGCTCCTCGGTCCACCCCTGGCCGCGGAGCCGTTCCAGGCGAGCCCGATGGGTCCGCCGTGAGCCCATCGCGCCGATGTAGCGGACCGGCGCGTCTCGCACGGCCGCCAGGACCGGTTCCTCGAAACGGGCGTCGTGGCTGAGGAGCGCGACGTAGGTCCTGCGGTCCAGGGGGAAGGCCTCGAGGACGGCGTCGGGCCAGCCCACGACCAGGTGGTCGACGTCGGGGAACCGTTCAGGGGTCGCCCACGCCGCCCTGGCGTCGCCGACGACGACCCGGAACCCGATCTCTCTGGCCATCCGCGACAACGGCTGGGCGATGTGCCCGGCGCCGAAGGCGAGGAGTACCGGTGGTGGGGCGATCGTCTCGATGAACACCCGCCGACGGTCGTAGTCGAGGGCCTGGGAACGCTCGTGCTCCATCAGCTCACGAGCGTCGGCGAGCACGTCGTCGGCGATGTCGTCGGGCAGCCCACCGGCGACGACCCCCGCCTCGGCGTCGATGACGGCCTTGGTGCCGGTGTCGGGTCCGGCGATGACGGTGACGAGGGCGCCGAGCTGCTCCTCGTCCTCGAGGCGCCGGACGGCGTCGAGGATCGGGGTCACCATCGCTCGATGTAGATCTCGATGGTCCCTCCGCAGGTGAGCCCGACCTCGAACGCCTCGTCGTCGGCGATGCCGTAGGTCACGAGGCGGGGCTCGCCGTCGTCGAGGACGGCCTGCGCGTGGAGGGCGACGTCGTTCTCGACGCAGCCGCCGCTCACGGACCCCTCCATCTCGCCGGCCGACGACACGAGCAGCTTCGATCCTTCCCCGCGGGGAGCGGAACCCCGCACGGACACCACGGTGGCGACCGCGACGTCCTTGCCCTCGCTCCGCCACCGATCGTAGACCTCGAGCTCTTCCCTCATGCCACCGACTCTAGTTCCCGACGCAACCGCCCGACGACCGACCCCACACCCCGAACCCAGGGTTCGCCAAGCCCTCAGAGGGCGCCCACAACCCAGGGTTCGCCAGACCCCACCGAACCGTGGGCTGGCCAAGCCCCCAGAGGGCCTCCACAACCCAGGGTTCGCCAAGCCCCCACAGGGCGCCCACAACCCAGGGTTCGCCAAGCCCCCACAGGGCGCCCACAACCCAGGGTTCGCCGGGAGGAGGGGGCGGAAACCGACTCGCCGTCGGCGGAGAAGCGGTTCATCATGGGCGAACCCGATCAACGAGGAGTCTGACGTGAGCCGCGGTCTCGTTCACTTCCTTCCGCTCGTCACGACGACGCTGTCGATCCTGTTCGGCATCGTTCTGTTCCGCCACTGGCGGCGGAAGCCCAAGGCGACCTACCTGATGTGGTGGACCCTCGGGGTCGTCGTCTACGGGCTCGGCACCCTCAGCGAGAGCTTGACCTCGATCAACGGCTGGAGCGAACCGGTCTTCCGGATGTGGTACATCACCGGAGCGTTGATGGGCGGCGTCTTCCTCGCCCAAGGCACCGTCTACCTCCTCCTCGAACGGGCGACGGCCGATCGGTGGTCCAAGATCCTGGTCGCCTACCTCACCGTCGCCTCCGTGATGGTCCTGCTCACCCCGATCGACATGAGCGCCGTCGAGCCGTTCCGTCTCTCGGGCAAGGTCATGGAATGGCAATGGGTGCGGCTGTTCTCCCCGTTCGTCAACACCTACGCCCTCTTCTGGCTCGTCGGGGGCGCCATCTGGTCGGCCATCCGGTACTTCCGCCGTAGCTCGGGAACGGCCCGGCGGGTGTGGGGCAACGCGATCATCGCCGTCGGAGCGCTCCTCCCGGGCATCGGCGGATCGTTCGCCAGATTCGGACGCGTCGAGGTGCTGTACGTCACCGAACTGATCGGCCTCGCGTTGATCTGGGCCGGCTACCGCCTGATCGTCACCGACCGCACCCCCAGCATCCACGATGCGCAGGTGACCGCCGGCTGACCGGACCTCCCTCAGCGCCCGACCGCTCCCCGGCGGGCCGGGACCGACTCGAGGAGCCGGACGACCGTCCGCAGGTCCTGCACCGACGCCGCCGCCAGGAGATCGTCGACATGGGGCAGCACCGCCCGCATCCCCCGCGTCTCCGGTGCGTACCCGGCGCGCCCCGCCAGCGGGTTCAACCAGACCACCCGATGCACGGACCGAGCGAACCGGGCCATCTCCGTCGACAGGAGCTCCGGGTCGCCGGTGTCCCACCCGTCGGAGATCACCAGACCGATCGCGCCGCCACGGGTGACCCGGCGCGACCACTCCCAGTTGAAGGTCCGTAGCGCCTCCCCGATCCTGGTTCCGCCCGACCAATCCTCCACCGCCGCCGACGCCTCCGCGATCGCCTCCGCCGGGCTCCTCCGCCGCATCTCCCTGGTGATCCGCGTCAGCCGTGTGGCGAACACGAAGGACTCCACCCGACCCAACCGCCCTTGGGCGGCGTGGACGAAATGGAGGAACATCTCGGTGTAGCGCTCCATCGACCCGGAGATGTCGGCGAGGACCACCAGCGGCCTCCGTCGGATCCGTGGCGCCCGGTACGACAACAGCATCAGGTCGCCCGACGGTCCGGCGAGATGGCGGAGGGTCCGCCGGAGATCGGGACGGGACCCGTCCCTGGCGCTCCGCCACCGGCGCGATCGGGTATCGGCAGGCCGCCACACCATCCGAGCGATCAAGGCACGGACCTCCTGGGCCTCCTCGTCGTCGAGGTCACCGAAGTCCCGACCGCCGAGACGCTCCACGTACGAGCCGCCCACGATCTCCTCGATCATCATCGTGTCGTCGACCACCTCCCCGGCCCCCTTCGACAGCACCGGCAGCGTCACGCGGGCAGGCTCGCCGTCGCCCGGAAGCGCCACCGTCTCGACGTCTCCCCCATCGGCGACGACCGCACCCTCCCCGAAGAACCGGTCGAACACCTCGTCGAAGATCGGCCGTTCGGCCGGACGGACGACCGTCACGGCCCGGAAGGCCGACCGCAGATCGTCACGATCGACCAGACCCACGGCGTCGACGGCGCCGGCCAGGTCGGCGGCCGTTCCCGGACCCACAGCCAGCCCCCGGCCGCGCAAGGCTCGAACGAAACGCACCAGGTTCCGGCTCACGACCGCGCCGTCGAGCGAACCACCCCCGATCACGACCAGAGCTCGTCGATCCCCGCTGCGCGCACGCGCTCGACGTCCTCCTGGTACTTGAGCACCACCCCGAGGGTCTCGTCGACCGCATCGGCATCCAGCTCGTGCACGCCCAAGATCCGCAGCGCTCCGGCCCAATCCAACGTCTCGGCCACCCCGGGCGGCTTGAACAGATCCATGTTCCGCAGGACCGTCATCGCCGACGACAACTGCGCAGCGAGCTCCTCGTCGACCTCGGGAGCCTTCTGGCGCAAGATCGCCATCTCCCGGTCGAAATCCGGGTAGTCGATCCAGTGGTAGATGCATCGACGCTTCAACGCGTCGTGGATCTCCCGCGTCCGGTTCGAGGTGATCACCACCACCGGGGGAACCACCGCCTTGACGGTCTCCACCTCGGGGATCGTCACCTGGAAATCCGACAACAGCTCCAACAGGTACGCCTCGAACTCCTCGTCCGCCCGATCCAGCTCGTCGATCAGCAGCACCGGTCTCCGCCCCTGGGCGGCGAGTTCGATGGCCCGGAGCAGCGGTCGAGCCACGAGGAACTCCCGCGACATGATGTCGGTCACCTCGGCGTGGTCGCCGCCGGATTCCAGCAGCCGGATCGCCAGCATCTGGCGGGCGTAGTCCCATTCGTACAAGGCGTGGGCCACGTCGAGGCCCTCATAGCACTGGAGACGGATCAGCTCCTCGTCGAGCATCGAGGCCAGGACCTTGGCGACCTCGGTCTTCCCGACCCCGGCTTCCCCCTCCAGGAACAAGGGCCTGCCCATCTGCAGCGCCAAGTGGATCGCCACCGCCAGATGCCGATCCGCGACGTAGCGCTGCGCGACGAGCGCCTCCTGGACCGCATCGACCGTCTCGGGGATCACGGACACGAGGGTATCAGCGTCCGCCGGCCCGCGACACGGAGCCGAACCCCGACCGCCCGCCCGCAGGTCCCGGCCGGTCCCGTCGGGTCGGGCGGCTCACACCGCGGCAGGCCGGTACGGAAGGTACGCAGGCATCCACATCGCCGCGTCGATCGCTCCCTCGAGGTCGTCGGGTTCGTCGGCCAGGCCTTCGGCGATCGCCTCCCGGGCAACCGCCACCGCCACCGCCCGCGAGACCTCCCGGACCGACGAGATGTCCGGGTAGATCTGGCCCTGCTCGATCAGGTCCGCCGAGACCGACGCCGCCAGGACCTTGGCCGCAGCCAGGAACATCCGATCGCTCACCTTCCTCGCTCGGACCGTCAGGACGCCCAGACCCATGCCGGGGAAGATGAACACGTTGTTGGCCTGGCCGATCCGGTGCGTCCGCCCGTCGTAGACCACCGGAGGGAACGGGCTCCCGGTCGCCACGATCGCTCGACCGTCGGACCATCGGAGGGCGTTCTCCGGGGTCACCTCCGTATGGCTCGTCGGGTTCGACAACGGCAGCACGATGGGTCGGTCGGTGTGCGTGGCCAGCTCCCGGATCACGTCCTCGGTGAACAGGCCGCTCTGGCCGCTCACCCCGATGAGCACCGTGGCCTTCGTGTTCCTCACCACATCGAGGAGACTCGGAGGGTCCTGTTCCACCGTCCAGCCGTCGAGCACCTCGGCGGGAGCCGCGAGTTCCCGCTTGATCGGGCTGAGGTTCCCCCGCCCTTCGGTGACCAGGCCGCGGCTGTCGAGCACGAAGATGCGCCGAGCCGCCTCTGCCAGGTCGGTCCCCTCATCCACCATGGCGGAGAGGATCTGCTCCCGGATCCCATGGCCGGCCGAGCCGGCTCCCGCGATGACGATCGTCTGAGATCCCAGCCGCTCCCCGATATGGTCGGTGGCGGCGAGCAGGCCGGCGACCACCATCGCGGCGGTTCCTTGGATGTCGTCGTTGAACGACGGCAGCACGTCCCGGTACGTGCGCAGGTTCGTGAAGCTCGTTCGGTTGGAGAAGTCCTCCCACTGCAGCAGCGCGTCGGGGAACACCTCCTTGACCGCCATCACGAACTCGGCGATCAGCGAATCGTACGCCTCGCCTCGCAGGCGCGGCTCGCGGAACCCCAGGTAGAGCGGATCGGCCAGCAGCTCCGCGTTGTTCGTCCCGACATCCAACGAGATCGGGATACAGCGGGTCGGATGGATGCCCGCCGCCGCCGTGTACAAGGCGAGCTTCCCGATCGGGATCCCCATCCCGCCTGCCCCCTGGTCACCGATCCCCAGAATCCGCTCGTTGTCCGTCACCACGATGACAGGCGTCTCCTCCACCGGACGGGCGAGGAGCACCTCGGCGATCCGCCCTCGATCTCTCGGGGTGATGTAGATCCCGTGCGCCGTGCGATAGATCCGGCTCCAGTGGCGGCACGCCTTGGCGACCGTCGGGGTGTAGATGATCGGCACCGTCTCTTCGAGGTGCTCGAGCACGAAGCGATAGAACAGGGTCTCGTTCCGGTCCATGAGCCCGTTCAGGTAGATGTTGCGCTCCAGGTCCGTGCTCTTCTGGTCGATCTGGGAGGCGACGCGCATGAGCTGCTCCTCGATCGTCGCTACATGGTCGGGGAGGAGGCCACGCAGACCGAACAGGTCCCGCTCTTCCCGCGTGAACGCTGCCCCCTTGTTCAGGAACGGATCGTGAAGCAGATCGTCTCCGCGAGTCGACACCGCGAGGTACGGCTCCCCGGTGACATGATCGACGAGCGAGCGGAAGTTCATGACGATCTCCTGGTGAGGTACGAGGTTGCACCGATCAGGTTATCGCCCCTGCGGGTCCCGACCAGGGTCGAAGGGACATGTTCATCCGTCGCCCCCTGTCGTCGGCGGCACCCGAACGGTACCTTGCGACCCATGGATGATCCCACCTTCCGGGTCTCCGAGCTGGCGGCGGCCATCACCGCCGCGCTCGAACGCGCCTTCCCCGAACCGGTCTGGGTGCGGGGGGAGATCCGCAACCTGACCCGCGCCGCCTCCGGACACGTGTACTTCTCCCTCGTGGATCCCGACGCCGACGCCCGCGTCGACGTCACGTTGTTCTCCGGTGACAAGGAGGCGGTGAACCGGCTCCTGGTCCGTACCGGGGCGGTGCGGATGGCCGACGGGGTCGAGATCCGCATCCGCGGGACCGTGACGCACTATGCACGGCGAGGCTCGACGCAACTGCGGATGACCTGGATCGACCCCGAGTTCACCCTCGGGAAGCTCGCCGCGGAGCGTGAACGCACGATCGCCGCCCTGCGCGGCGCCGGACTGCTGGACCGTCAACGCCGACTCGTCCTCCCTCCGGTCCCGCGGCGGATCGCGCTCGTCACCAGCGCCGGGAGCGCCGCCCACGCCGACTTCGTCCACGAGCTCCAACGGTCAAACGTCTCGTGGGAGGTGGCGCTCGTCGACTCGCGGGTGCAGGGACCCGACGCCGTGGACTCGCTCGTCGCCGCGCTCGAGCTGGCCCGCCGGTGGCGACCCGACGTGATCGCCCTGGTTCGCGGCGGAGGTGCCCGCAGCGACCTCGCCGTCTTCGACGACATCGGCTTGGCCACAGCCATCGCCCAACTGCCGATCCCGGTGATCACCGGCATCGGACACGAGATCGACACGTCGGTCGCGGATCTCGTCGCCCACCGAGCCGAGAAGACCCCCACGGCCTGCGCGGCGGCGCTCGTGGCGACAGTCAGCGGGTTCCGGCTCCGTCTCGACGACGCCGAACGGACGCTCCGGACGGCCACCCGACGCCGGCTCGACGAGCTGGAAACGACCCTCGACCGAGCCACGACGCGCCTGGCGTCGGCGACCCGGGGACGTCCCGCCGCGCCGGCCGCGCCGCTCGCCTCCCTGGCCCGACGCACCCGGCTCGCCCCCCGCACCCGGCTCCCGGCGGCCGCCG
>JALVQZ010000133.1:0-3949 GCA_027036355.1 Acidimicrobiia bacterium
CCCGGGTCATACATGCTGCCATCGCCTCGGTCCGGGCCCGCTCCACCGCCGCACCGATCGCGAGGAGATCGTGCCCGAACGCCTCGGCGACGAACGAAGCCAGCGGCTCGAGGTCGGTCTCGCCACCGGCTCCAACCGGAACGGTCCCGGCCCCGCCGGAGGTGACCGACGCGTCCACGGTGGTGGACGGCGCCGTCGACGACGGCTCAATGGGCTCGCCGCGAGCCGTGCACGCCGACGCCACGAGGCAACCGGCGAACACGATCATGAGAACGCTACGGATCAGAACCCCCAGTTGTACGCCGGGTCGGAGCAGACCTGCGGGCTGCCGTTGATCGTCTTGCAGACCTGCCACCAGGCATTCCGGTCGGAGTAGGTGTACACGAAGTTCGTCCAGCTCCCGCAGGACTGACCCTCGTAGACCCACGCGTACTCCCAGTCGTCCTTCGAATACAGACGAACGCAATAGCCGTCCGTCCGCGAATCGCGGACCTTGCCGTAGTAGTCCCCGAGGTTGTCACAGGTCGAGTTCCACCGGACGGTCTCCTCCGCCCAGCCGACGCTCCACCACATCGGACGGTTCGGTCCATCGCAGAACGCCTGCGCGGGCGAGGACCCGGGAACCCCCGGAAGCGCCGGCGCGACGATCGCCAGCGTCCCCGCAGCCACCAGCGACGCAACCGTCAGCACGAGCCAGGGGACGGGACGCCAACCCGCTCGTTTCCTTGCCATGATCGTCTCCCTTCGTCGATCACGGCTGCCGTCCACCCTCCACCGGCCGTCTGACCCCTCCACACCTACCACACACACCCGTCAACCCTCCGCCTCAGGTTCCGCCGCGGAGGGCGTCGACGGGTTCCAGGGAGGCTGCCCGCCACGATGGATATAACCCGGCGACCAGGCCGATGACGGCGCCGGCGATGGGGGCGGCCACGGGTACCCGCAGGTCGAGGACGGGGGTCCATTGTTGGGCGGCGGAGACGCCGACGACGACGAGCACCCCGGCCGAGGCGCCGATGATGCCGCCGATGAGGCCCATGGCGGCGGACTCGGCGAGGAACTGGGCGGCAATGTGGCGACGGGCGGCGCCCACGGCCCGGCGCAGGCCGATCTCACCAACCCGTTCGAGGACCGACACCAACGTGACGTTGGCGATCCCGATCGCCCCCACCAACAGGGCGACGGCGCCGAGGACGAGGAACAAGGTGTTGACGTCTGATTCGACGGCTTCTTGCACGGCGCGGGGCTCCGGGGGGACGATCACCCGCAACGTGGCCGGGTCGTTGGGTTCGAGGGCGACGGGGGCCTGCTCCCCGATGAGGCGGGCCGCGCCCAGCTCGGTGCGGATGGCGACCTTGGTGGGAGCTTGCAGCCCGAAGAGCCTCCGGGCGGTGCCGTTGGGAACGACGATGGCATCCAGCAGCACCGGTTCGCGGCGGACGTCGGTCAAGATGCCGACGACGACCAGAGTGGTGTCGCCGACGAAGATCGCCGGTTGCTGGTCGACCCTGGTGATGTTGAGACGTCTCGCCGCGGCCGGGCCGACCACGGCGACCGGGTCCCGGCGAGCGTCGTGGCCAGCGTCGAAGAACCGGCCGGCGCTCAACGTGGCGTCGATGGCGTCGAAGAGGCCCGGGGAGGCGGCGTAGACGTCGATGGCGAACTCGGACTGGCCCAACGGGTCGTTGATCGGCACCGACCGCACCAGCTCGCCTTGGGTGTCGACCCGGGTGATCGTGCCGGCGGCGACGACCCCGTTCAGTCTGACCAGCCGGGCTTCGGCGTCCCAGGGGATGTGGGAGACCTGCGGGCCGCCGCCGAAGAACCCTTCGGTGCGGTTCTCGACGGTCACCGACGTCGCCTGCAGGGCGTCGAACTGGCCGACGATCTGGCTCCCGGCGGTGCGGGCGATCCCCAAGGTGGCGACCAGGGCGGTGATCCCCAACACCGTGCCGAGGATCGTCAACGCCGTCCGTGACGGGCGAGCCAGCAGCCCGGCGACGGCCTCCGAGGTCAGGTCCCGCCACGACAGGCGGGACCGTCCCACCGACCGGTTGCGCCCACGCCACAGCGTCATGACGCCTCCGCCATGACGCCGTCGACGATCTCCACCGTCCGGCGGGCATGCCGGGACACGGCCGGGTCGTGGGTGACCACCATCAACGTCAACCCGTCGGCCTGCAGCTCGTCGAACAACCCGAGGATCGCCTCGGACGTCTTCGAATCCAGGTTCCCGGTCGGTTCGTCACACAACAGCAGGCTCGGACGTGGAGCGATCGCCCGGGCGATCGCCACCCGCTGCTGCTCACCACCGGACAGATGCCGGGGCGGGAACTCGATCCGATGCCCCAACCCGACCCGCTCCAACGCCGCTTCGGCCATCGCCCGGCGTTCCCGCCGCGGCGTCTGGTTGTACAACAGGCCGATCTCGACGTTCTCCAGGGCGCTGCGATGCTGCAACAGATGGAACGCCTGGAACACGAACCCGACCCGGCGGCCCCGCAACGCCGCCAGCTCCCCGTCGGACAGCTCACCGACGTCGATCCCGGTCAGCTCGTACCGCCCCCCGGTGGGACGATCAAGACACCCCACGATCGACAACAACGTCGACTTGCCCGACCCCGACGGGCCCACCACCGCCACGTAGTCCCCCTCCTCGACCGTCAAGGTGGCGTCCCGCACCGCCTCGACCGCAGGCGGCCCGGGGAAGGTGCGCCGAACCGCGTCGAGTTCGACGATCACGCTCATGACCCGCCCTGGATCCCGACCACCACCCAATCCCCCTCTCCCAATTCGCCATCGAGAGGGGTCACCTGCACCAACCCACCGGCGGTCGCCAACCCCGGCGTCACCGTCACCGTCCGGGTCGACCCGTCGTCGCCGAGCACCGTGACGATCGTGTCCCCCGCCCCGGTCGCCGACAACGCCGCCGCCGGCACCGCCAACACCTGCCCCTCGGTGGAACGGGCCGCCACCGGGATCGTGATCCGCACGTTCGTGTTGTTCAACTCCGCCTTCACCTCGTCGGGCACCACCTCGACGTACACTCGACCCGGGTCCAGCTCCCGGGTGCCCGGCGCCGGATCCACCACCGTGACCTTCCCCGTCGTGGAGATCCCCAACCGGGGCAGATCGATCGTCACCGGCATCCCCACCTCCACCAGATCGGCTTCCTCCACCTTCACCGACGAATCGATCGCCAGACGCGACCCCGACACCCGCATCAACTCGCCCTGAACCACGTCCCCCCGACGGGCGAACACCGAATCCACCCGCACCGGCAACGACGGAAAGAACACGAACTCGCCCTTCGGGACCGGATGCGCCAAACCCCGCCGGGCCTCGGCCAGCGACGCCGACGCCTCCGACAACGACCGCTTCTGCGACGCCAACGCCCGCTGCGCGTCCTCGGCCTGCGCCGCCGCGTCCGCGGCCGCCTGCCGGGCCGCATCCACCTCCGCACGAAGCTGAGCCAGCTCGTCGGCGGTCGGCGGCAGACCCGTATCCGGATGGGTCCCCGCCTCGGCCTGGGCCAGCCGTTGCTCGGCGACCGCCAGCGCCTCCGACGCCGCCTGCGCCGCCGCCTGCGCCTGCGCCGCCGCCGCCTCCTGCGCCTTCACCTGATCCCGCAGGTCCGCATAGCCGTTCCGCGCCGACCGGTACTGGTCCTCGGCCCCCTCAGGTGGCGGCAACGCCTCGTAGCCTCGCGACTCGTAGAACGCCACCACCGCATCCTCCGTGTCCGACCCGTACACCCCATCGATCTCCCCAGGGTCGAACCCCAACCGGACCAACGCCCGCTGCAACTGGGCGACGTCCTCGCCCTCATCACCGCGCCGCACCGTCCGGAACAACGGCAGATCCCCCTCCATGACGAACGTCGGCCGCCCCGCCAGCTCGTACAAGACCTCGCCTTCGTCGACCTCGGCCCCCACCTCCGGCACCATCG
>JALVQZ010000133.1:3959-5047 GCA_027036355.1 Acidimicrobiia bacterium
CTCAAGTACTTTGGCGCCCTGGAGATCTCTGGCAGAGTGGTTGCCACCCGCCAGACGAAAGCGCCCTTCAAGCAGCGCATTAGCGTCTCCCTAACCCTGCTCCAACCCCACCGACTCCACCACGACGGTCTCGGGATCCTCGAAGCGCACCGTCCCCCGCGTCACGATGTCGTTCCGGATCTCGGTCAACTCCACCGGCACCGCGATCGGTGACGGCTCCGGCGGCTCGGCCTCCGCTGCCACCTGCGCCGGCGACTTGATCCGGGTGCCCGCCAGGTACCCGACCGCAGCCGCGGCCACCACCACCAGCAACGCCACCACCAACGCCACCCGGCGCCGCATGCCCGACCTCCTCACAGGTCGCTCCGGACCATCCGGCCCGTTCCGGTCAACGCATCGAACCGTACCAGCGCAACCGAGAAAACCAACGAAGTCGTCCGGGTCCGGACATGTCCGCTCACCAGGCCGATGCGGCGCGGTTCACTCGCCGATGGCTTCTCGGGCCTTGGCGAGCGCCTCACCGAACCGGTCCCGAATCAACGCAAGCCGGTCCTCGTTGGCGTCGACGAACGCCTGCTCGTACCGCCGCCGGACGGCGCGGCGGGTCTCGTCGAGACGCGACTCGGACCGGCATCGCTGGTCCGCCTCCCAGATCGCCCGTTCGTCGCGTTCGAGCTCCGCCAGCCGATCGAGATCCGACGGACCAAGTGCCGGGGTGCCCGTCTCCCGGACGGCGACGTCGAGCGCATCCCACAGCGAGGCCGCTCTCCGCTCCAGATCCGCCGAGATGTCACCCGGACGTGCATAATCGAACCCGGCCGACGCCATGCATCGAGCCCACATCGTCTCGGCCTCCACCACCGCCGCGCCGCCGGCGATCCGACGCTGCAACGCCGACAGCTCCTCGACATACCACCGACGCAACGCCCCCACCTCCGGATCGAGGAGCCCCGGCGGGCCGCAGGGGTCGAACGGATCGGGAACCGCCACCAACGCCTCGTCGTAGCAGCGCCGCTCGGCCTCGCCAAGCGCCGCCCGCCCGGCCTCGTCGAGCCCGGCGGTCAACCCGGCGTTCGGGTTCGGCGTTC
>JALVQZ010000134.1 GCA_027036355.1 Acidimicrobiia bacterium
CACCTGCTCGATGGGCACCTGCATCTCGGCGGCGACGATCTGCGCGAACGACGTGGCGTGCCCCTGGCCATGGGCGGAGGTCCCGACCTTCACGACGACGG
Organism: Acidimicrobiia bacterium; assembly: GCA_027036355.1. GTDB lineage: Bacteria > Actinomycetota > Acidimicrobiia > Spongiisociales > UBA5794 > JALSQW01. The sequence goes on from JALVQZ010000134.1 coordinate 102, forward strand.
TGCCGTCCTCGAGGACGTCGACGGCACCCCATTCCTTGCCGCCCTCCGCAGCGGTCACCTCCACGTACGACGAGATCCCGATGCCGAGCTGGAGCCGATCTCCCCGCCGGCGCCGCGCCGCCTGGTCGCGCCGGAGCTCTTCGTACCCGGCCAGTTCGAGGACCCGGTCGAGGGCTGCTTCGTAGTCACCGCTGTCGTAGTGGGCGTTGGTCGGGGTGGTGAACGGAAAGGACGTCTTCCTCACGAAGTTGCGCCGTCGCAGCTCGGCGGGATCCATCTGCAGCTCGGCGGCCAGGAGGTCCATCGCCCGTTCGAGCATGCTGGTCGCCTCGGGCCGGCCGGCGCCGCGGTACGCATGGACCGGCGACGTGTTGGTGACCACCGACCGCCACGTGGCCTCGACCATCGGGATCACATAGGGCCCCGACGCCATCCAGGTGGTGAACTCCGGAAGCACCGCTCCGAACAACGGGTAGGCCCCCGCGTTCTGCGTCACCTCCATCCGCAGGCCGACGAGACGACCGTCGCGGGTGGCTCCGAGCTCGATCCGGTGTCGCTGATCACGTCCCTGGGTCATGCCGACCATGTTCTCGGATCGGGTCTCCTGCCAACGGACGGGACGTCCCAGGCGAAGCGCCAGCGCCGCGGTCAGGATCTGCTCGGGGTACGGGAGGATCTTCGCTCCGAACCCGCCGCCGATATCGGGCACGCGGACGCGGAGTCGCTCCTTGTCGATCCCGAGGATGCGGGCACCGAGGACCTGATGGATGAAGACGTTCTGGGAACCCACCCACCATTCGAGCGACTCCCCCCGGGGGACGGCCAAGGCGTTGTTGGGTTCGAGCGGGATCGCCTCGAGTCGCTGGTTGACGATCTCGGCGGCGACCACCACCTCGGCGGCTGCCAGCGGATCGCCGGCCGCGTTGCCGGTGGTCTCCGGACCGGCGATGAGGTTCGAGCCGACCGACTCGAACAGGACCGGTGCGTTGACGGCGAGGGCGGCTTCGATGGTCGCGAAGGACGGCAACGGTTCGACGTCGACCCACACGGCAGCGGCCGCGTCGACCGCCGTGCGTCGATCTTCGGCGACCACCACGGCGATCGGCTCTCCGACGAAGCGGACGACCTCCTCGGCCAGGATGGGTCGAGAGGCCTCCGGCGCCCACGTCGATGACGACGGAAGCGGAGCGAGGCCCAGGTCGCGTGCGGTGAACACGCGGACCACCCCGGGCATCTCGAGGGCTGCGGCCGTGTCGATCTCTCCGAGGCGGCCGTGGGGAACCGTCGAACGCACGACCGCCATCCACAGGGCGTCGTCGACATGGATGTCGTCGAGGAACCGCCCCGCGCCCGTCAACAGACGCGGATCTTCGACGCGCTTGACCGCTCCTCCGATGATCGATGACGCCATGGGCGAGGATGCTACCGGGCCGGTGATCGGCCCGGTAGCATCC